>DWVZ01000099.1 GCA_019119975.1 Candidatus Blautia merdavium
CTCTTAGACGCAAAGGGCTGGCGGAAATTCTCCGGCAGCTTCACGCCGAAAAGCCTTCCGCTTCCGATGACAATATCCATACAGCCGGAAAATTCCATGTACAGCTGTATGGTATAAGCTATGGCGGCTGCCGCCACGGTCACTCCGCTGTAGCCTTCATAATGGGAAAAGACTGCCTTTACCAGCACATACAGCCGGTCTGCAACCACCAGCTTCTTAAACAGTCCCCACAAAATCCGCATGGAGCCTGCTGCCAGATTTTCCTCTTTCAGGGAATCCCCCGTCCACAGCGCTTCTGCTGTCTGGCTGTACATGCTGATGGGCCCTTCCATGATCTGCGGAAAGAAGCACAGGAACAGCCCCAGTTTGCCCAGATGCTTTTCTGCCGGGATCTTCTCCCAGTACACATCTGCCAGATAGCCGATTGCCTGAAGGGTATAAAAGGAAATCCCCACCGGAAGGACCAGCACCTGTACATTCAGAAGCGTTCCTTTTCCCCAGTGCCCCATAAGCCAGTTGACATTCTGGGCAAAGAAATTATAATATTTCAGATACCCCAGCACTGCCAGCAGCACCAGCACCGCTCCGGTCAGCACCTGCCTTTCTTTCTTTTTATACTGTTCTTTTACTGCCTTTCTCTCCTCACGGGAGACCTGCCGGATCTTCTCCCGGCACTGAAGCTTCAGATGCTCCATCCAGATGCCCCCGTAATGGACCAGCAGCGTGGTCCCCATCAGGTAAAGAACCAGCTTCCCGCTGAAGGACCAGAAAAAAATATACCCGGAAACCAGCAGAACCATCCACCTCTTGGCTGCAGGTACTGCCTGGTACGCCAAAAGGACTGCCGGAAGAAATAAAAAGAGATACAGAATTGTATGATATGCCATGTTTACTGCTCCTGAAGCCGCTGTATCATTTGATGTATGGCATCCGCAGAATTAAAATTCTCCGGCACCATCTCGCCTGCTTCAATCTCAACCTCGAACGCGTCCTCCAGCTCTGCCACCAGTGAGATCACCCCGAAGGAATCCAGGATGTGGCGGTCAATGAGCCCTGTTTCTTTTTCCCATTCAATACTGTCATCGATCTCATTTAAAATCTCCAGTAATTTTTCCATTTGTATTTTCCTTTCCGCTCTGTATTTTTTCCATATTCCATGGATAAACCGGCTGCCGCTTTCTCGCCTGCTTCCATCCGTCCCTTTCGCTGTAAAGGACTGCTCCAGGAAGCTCATGGCTCAGAAACAGCGCCATTCCCTCCGTAGCCGCATAAGCGCCTGTCTGTTCAAAGACAAAGACATCGCCGGGCTTTAAATCCCTCACACGGGCTTTCTGGATCAGCACATCATTGCTTGTGCAGAGAGAACCGCATACGGTCCACAGCTCCTCCTGCCCGGCTGCCGTCTCACCAAGCAGCCGGAAGGAAGGACAGTACATGCCCCGGATCTGCCCGTCATAATGAATCTGGTGGATGCCTCCGTCCACAATGCAGTAGCGTTTTCCCCGGTTTTCTTTTACATCCTTTACCGTGGTGAGATAATATCCGCATTGGGCAGTCAGCCCCCGTCCCATTTCAAAGGTGACCTTCCCTTTCCATCTCATGGCTCGGACACTTTCCGCCGCAGCTTTTAAATCTTCTGTCCTCGTATCGTCCTGCCCTTCAAAATATGCCGCTGCAAGACCGGGACCATATTCCAGCTCTTCGATCCTGGTGCGGGTCTCTTCCTCCAGACAGAGAAGCTGCTGATCCAGCATCCGCAGTTCCTGCCGGATCTTTTCCCCGCTCTTCTGGGTGCCGGAGAAATAATGGATCCCCGCAATGGAAAGAAACGGCGTAATCTTTGCTTTTCGTATGAGATCTGACGCTGTTTCCGGATCTATACCGAACTGATTTCCGCTGGTAAGTCTCAGATACACCAAAACCTCCTCTTGGTTATCTCTGCTCCATTCCCGGAGAAATTGAAACTGCTGCTGTGATTCTGCGGTATAAGCGCATCTGCCTCCGTATGTATGCAGGATTTCCTGCAAATCTGCCTCCTCTTTCAGCACGCCTGAGATCAAAAGCTTCTCCGGCGGCACGGACAGCTCCCTGCAAATATAGTATTCTCCCATAGAACAGACTTCGATCCGGTCTGCTGCCTCTGCAAGACTCCGGGTTAAAAAGGGATTTGCCTTCATGGCAAAGCACAGCCCGATGTCAGGTCCCAGCAGGCTTCTGCATTCCTCTGCTGCCTTGCGCGCCTGATCTGTATCATACACATACAGGGGTGTACCGTACCGCTGACAGGCTTCTTTCAGTCTTTCTGTACGCACGCTTTTCCCTCCTCCAGCAGTTTCCGGAAATAGCTCCGGTCTGTCTTTCCGTTTTTATTCAGGGGCATACTGGAAACCTGGAAAAGTCTGTGCGGGATCATGTACACAGGAAGCTTCCTCTTCATTTCTCTGCGGATTTCTTCCGGAAATGCCTCTCCCAGGTAAAAGGCTGCCAGCTGGTTCCTTCTGGTATCCAGGATGCAGCAGCTTCTCTCCAGACCCGGGATCTGTTCCAACGCCCTTTCGATCTCTTCCAGTTCGATGCGGTGCCCCATATGCTTTACCTGAAAATCTTTTCTTCCCGAAAAGTAAAGCTCTCCATCCGCTCCCCAGTATCCCAGATCTCCTGTACAATAGCAGCGCTGCCGGCTGCCGTCCTCAAAGGAATACTGGATAAATCTTTTCCCGGTTTCCTCCGGATTCCGGTAATAGCCTTCTGCCAGAGATTCTCCTGTGACGCAGATTTCCCCGGTCTTTTCCGGCTCTGAGATCTCTCTCCCCTTCTCATCCAGCAGGAAAACTTTTCTGCCCGGAAAGGGGCTGCCTACAGGGAGTTTGTCTTTTTCATGGAAATTTTTCCCTATCCTGTAGTAAGTACAGTTGCAGGTAATCTCTGTAGGTCCGTACAGGTTCACGAACTCTGTCTTTGGCAAAGCTTCTCTCCACAATGCCAGCTGCCTGGCAGGCATCACTTCCCCGCTGAAAAGGATTCTCTTTACCTTCTCCGGGATCCGGTAACGAAGCCCCTTCAAAGAGGATACCAGCGTCAGTGCGGAAACAGCCCAGATTAGCGTGGTAATTTCCCTCTCGCACAGATAATCCAGCAGCAGAGGCGGGGAGGAAAACAGGCTTCTGGGAATGATCACCAGCGCTGCCCCTGTCATGACGCAGGTATAGATATCTTTCACCGATACGTCGAAATCAAAGGGCGCCTGGTTTCCGATCCTGTCTTTTTCCGTAAATCCAAAGGTTTCTGTAAAGTGGAAAATAAAATCTCCCGCAGCCCTGTGGCTTACCACGATCCCTTTTGGGGTCCCCGTAGAGCCGGAAGTAAAGATTCCGTACAGCAGGTCTGTATCCCGGCTCTGTTCCCTGATTTTTCCCAGCAGTTCCGGATCCGCATTTTCCCTGCCTGCTTCTTTCAAAAGGCAGATCCTGCCTGAAAAACCGGTTTCCTGCAGCAGGGGCATATGCTTTTCTTCTGTTACGACCAGCTCCGGCTCCAGGATATGAAGAATCTCACGGATCCGTGCCGCAGGCAGGGAGGGGTCTGCCATTACATAAAAGCATCCGGCATAGACGACCCCCAGCATGGCTGCCAGCACCGTCCTGCTTTTCTCTGCCAGGATGACTGCCGGTCTGCCCCTCTTGGTACGGGCGGCAAAGGCTGTACCCATCTGTCTGGACAGCCTGCCAATCTGGGACCAGGTCATGGTTCCTTCCAGATCTTCCACTGCAGTGCTGTCCGGATATTTTTTTTCTGTTTGTTCCAGATATTCTAGGATTGTTTTCATTTTTTAATGGTTCCCTTTTTTACTGTTCCTACTTTCGAGGACGCTTTATCGGCAGTTGTCTTCGCGGAAGAGGTTTTGCTCTTTGACTTGGTGTTTGCTGTACTGCTGGTTTTGCTGCTGTTTTTACTGGTCTCTTTCTGAGTACTGTCGCTGCTAGTCTCTTTCTTGCTGTCTTTTTCAGCGCTGCTGTCTGTTTTCTCTGCTTCTGCGCTGTCTGCCTCTTTATTTTCTTTCTGCGCAGCGTCATCTTCCTTGGCGTTGGTATCTGCCGCTTTGTTTTCTGCTGCTTTGGAATCGGTATCCTTTTCCGTTTCTTTCTGCTGGGACTTTTCTGTCTCTGTGGCTCCGGCGGAGGTGTCTGCTGCCCCTTTTCCTCCCAGATTGCAGGCTGCCGCGCCTGCTGTTAAAACTCCAGCCACACAAAGTACCATTCCTTTTCTTACAAGTGCTCTTATTCTTCTGTTCTCCATTGATTTTCTCCTTTTCTGTTTTGTATGATTGTTTTTTGATGTTTCCTATTATCCCAGAGACACCTGAAAGGTTTCTGAATGAATTCTTAACAAATCTAAATCTATCGGTCCCAGCGCTTCTTTCCCGGCGCACAATCCAGGTCGGCAGAACACACCTCTTTCACAGGATCGGACAGGCAGCAGCATTCCATTTCGTCAGGACAATTCTGCCTGAATCATTCTTCCCGGATAGCTTTTATGCTGTCGTTCATTTCCTATGACATAAAAAGAGCCAGACACTCTGCCTGACTCTTTGGTTTCACTTATCTTCTATTTTCTTTGCCTGAGAACTTCATACATGAGAATTCCAGACGCCATCGCCGCGTTTAAGGATTCCACCTGTCCCTTCATAGGAATCCGGATCAGACAGTCTGCCTGGGAGGTCAGCCGGTCGGTGAGACCGTTTCCCTCATTTCCTATGAAAAATGCGGTACCTTTCCGGTAATCCTCCTCATCATAGCTGTTCTTCCCCTGCAGATGCGCGGCATAGGTCTGAATGCCCAGCTGCTTTAACTGAGGCAGAAGCGCCTCAATAGAATCCGTATACAGCACCGGCATACGGTACACCGATCCCATGGTTGAACGGATCACTTTAGGATTAAAAACGTCCACAGAGTTTTTGCTCATCAGGATCCCGGTAACTCCCGCCCCTTCTCCGGTACGGAGTATGGTTCCCAGATTTCCCGGATCCTGGAGATCCTCCAGGACCATGAGAAAAGGTGCCTCCTCACCTTTTGTCATATCCCCCAGCGTATATCTCTCCATGCGAATGAGGCACAGGACGCCCTGGGGCGTCACGGTATCCGAAACAGACTTAAACACCTTATCCTCCACGAGCTCTGTCAGCGGTCCCGGCTCCTGGATCCCTTTTTCCCTGAGGATTTTCCTGCACTCCTCTTTCCCGGCAAAGGACTCTGCCAGATAGATCTTCTCGATCCTCTCTCTGGGCGCTTCCCGGAACATCTTGATCCCCTCCACCACAAAGACCTGTTCCTCCCGCCTTGCTTTTGCCTTTTTCAAAAGCTGGGCGATTCGTTTCATCTGCGGATTTGCACTGCTTGTTATCATCCTATTCCCCTTTCAGAAAAAAGAGGGCGCGCATCTGCACGCCCTCCTGATGGTCCTTTCACCGGATCAGCTGTTCTTGCTGTAATTATGTGACAGTGAATAGCTTACTTCATACTGGTATTCGGAAATGGTCTTCTTCATTGCCAGTGCTTCGTTGATATCCATGTCAATGTATTCTGCATCTCTGTAGCAGATAACTCTCTTTGTCTTGCCTTCCAGAAGGACATCTACTGCCTTTGCGCCCATGATGGATGCATAGACACGGTCCTTACAGGTAGGAGTGCCGCCTCTCTGCATGTGTCCCAGGATGGTAGCTCTTGTTTCGATTCCTGTTGCGGCTTCGATACGCTTTGCCATAGCCTCGGAATGTCCGATGCCTTCTGCATTGATGATGATATGATGCTTTTTGCCTTTTTTACGGTTGTCAATGATGTTATTGATGATGCGCTGCTCATCGTAATCATATTTCTCAGGAAGAAGAATATCCTCCGCGCCGTTGGCAATACCGCACCACAGGGCAATGTATCCTGCGTTGCGTCCCATAACCTCGATGATACTTACACGCTCATGAGATGTGGAGGTATCACGAACCTTGTCGATGGCTTCCATAGCGGTATTGACTGCTGTATCAAAACCAATGGTATATTCTGTACAGGCGATATCCAGGTCAATGGTGCCGGGAACGCCTACGGTGTTGATTCCCAGATTTGCCAGCTTCTGCGCGCCTGCGAAGGAACCGTCACCGCCGATGACAACCAGACCGTCGATGCCGTGTTTTCTGCACACTTCTGCTGCTCTTTTCTGTCCTTCCAGGGTACGCATCTCTGCACAGCGGGCAGTATAAAGAACAGTACCGCCCTTCTGAATGGTATCAGATACATCCACTGCTGTCATGTCCACGATCTCTTCATTGATCAGACCTGTGTATCCCTTCTGGATTCCCTTCATATTCACGCCGCGGCTCAGACCTCTTCTTACGACAGCACGAATTGCCGCATTCATACCTGGAGCATCTCCACCACTTGTTAAAACGCCGATTGTTTTGATTTCTTTACTTTCAGCCATAATCTTCCTCCATAATATCAGAGCCTGCTTTGAAACAGTTTTCCAAAGCCGCAGCTTATGTTTTTTCTTTTATACATTGAATCGCTTTTATTTTAATTCATTTTTCTAAGATTTTCAATACTCTTTTCAACAACTTTTATATTGTCTTTTCCGTATTTTTCATACAATCTGACAAGAAGCGACCGGTCAATATGCACTTCTCTGGCGGGTCCCAGCCGTTTTACAGCCTTGGGAGAGCGGATATAGACCACCACGCTGTCCCTGCCGTCCGAATCCTTCAGGATATCAAACAGCTGCTCCTCCTGCGCCAGATAGGCTTCTTTTGTCTCAAACTGCAGCCACAGCTCTCTGGGCGCCTCCTCAAAGGCATAGATCTTCTCACAGATCAGCTTGCTGGCTTTCTCTTCCTCCGCGGAAACACGCCCCTGGATAAAGACCTTGGCATCTACATCCATCAGCCGGACGTTTTTCTCATAATCCCTTGGGAATACCACGACTTCTACGGTTCCCACCAGATCCTCCAGCGTAAGGAACGCCATGACCTTGTTGGTTTTGGTATATTTAATGGTCTTTGCTGTGATCATTCCGCCTACCACTTCCTTGGCTCCGTCTCGCACCTTGGGATTTCCCGTCTCCTCGTCCGGCTGGAAATCCGTGGTCACTGCAGAAATATTTTTTCTCCACTTCTCTTCATATTCTTCCAAAGGATGACCGCTGATATACACGCCCAGCACTTCTTTTTCAAAGGCAAGCATGGCTTCTCTGGGATATTCTTCCACATCAGGCATCCGGATCTCATAGGAAGCCTTGTCCTCCTCAGAGGCAATGTCAAACAGACTCAGCTGCCCTGCCATGACATTTTTCTTCTCCTGGTTCACTGCGTCCAGGATCTGGACATAGACCATCATCTTCTGCCGGCGGTTTCCTGACAGACCGTCAAAAGCACCTGCTTTGATAAAGTTTTCGATCACTCGTTTATTTAATTCTTTTCCGGAAAGGCGTTCAATGAAATCTCTCAGATTTTTATACGGTCCTCTTGCATTTCTCTCTTCCACTAATCCTTCGATCACAGGTCTTCCCACGCTTTTGATGGCTGAAAGTCCGTAGCGGATGCTGTTTCCGTCTACAGAAAAGGCGCTTTCCCCTTTATTGATGTCCGGAGGCAGGATATCAATGCCCATCTTCCGGCTGGAAAGGATGTATTCTGCCACTTTGGAAGGGTTATCAATGACAGAGGTCATCAGCGCCGCCATGAATTCTACCGGATAATAGCACTTCAGATAAGCGGTCTGGTATGCGACTACCGCGTAGGCGGCAGCATGGGATTTATTAAATGCATATTTGGCAAAGTCGGTCATCTCGTCATAGATCTTATTGGCAACCTGCTCCGGGATCCCGTTATGAATACAGCCGGGTACGCCTTCTTCTTCATTTCCATAGACAAAATTCTGGCGTTCCTTTTCCATGACGGAAGCTTTCTTCTTACTCATAGCACGGCGTACCAGGTCGCTTCGTCCCAGGGTATAGCCTCCCAGGTTACGCACGATCTGCATTACCTGCTCCTGGTAAACGATGCAGCCGTAGGTAGCTTTCAGAATCGGCTCCAGCTCCGGGCAGTCATAGGTGACGCTGTCCGCATTGTTTTTCCCTTTAATATACTGGGGAATAAAATCCATGGGACCCGGACGGTACAGGGAAATGCCCGCAATGACATCCTCCAGGTTCTGCGGTTTTAATTCCTTCATGAAACTGGTCATGCCCGCACTTTCCAGCTGGAACACACCGTCGGTCTTTCCGGCTCCCAGCATTTCATAAACCTTTTTGTCCTCCTGGTCGATATGGTCCATATCCAGCTTGACTCCTTTATTTTTCTCTGCCAGCTGGACGGCATTCTGGATCACCGTAAGGGTCCGAAGTCCCAGAAAGTCCATTTTCAAAAGCCCCAGCTCTTCCAATGTGGTCATGGTAAACTGGGTGACAATGGAACCGTCGGAGGCTCTGGAAAGGGGTACATACTCATCCACCGGCTTCTGGCTGATGACCACGCCGGCAGCGTGCATGGAGGTATGCCTGGGCAGCCCCTCCAGACGTTTGCTCATATCAATGAGATTTCTCACGGTCTCATCCGATTCATAGAGACTTTTCAGCTCCGGATTCATCGTCAGGGCTTTGTCTATGGTAATATTCAGCTCCGTGGGGATCATCTTGGCAATGGCATCGCACTGGGCATAGGGCAGGTCCATGACCCTTCCCACATCCCGGATCACACCCCTGGCTGCCATGGTACCGAAGGTCACGATCTGCACCACCCGGTCCTTCCCGTATTTCTCCACCACGTAATCAATGACCTCCTGGCGTCTCTCGAAGCAGAAATCCACGTCGATATCCGGCATGGACACACGCTCCGGATTCAGGAAACGCTCAAACAGAAGATCATACTTGATGGGGTCCAGCTTGGTAATGCCAAGGGTATAAGACACCAGGCTGCCTGCCGCGGATCCTCTTCCCGGGCCTACCATAATATCGTGGTCCCTGGCAAATTTGATGAAGTCCCACACGATCAGGAAATAATCCACATATCCCATGGTCTTGATGACATTCAGCTCATACTCCAGACGCTCTTTTAAAGCATCCAGATTTTCACTGTACCGCTCCTCAAGCCCCTCATAGCACAGCTTATTCAGATACTCCCAGGAAGTATAGGGCGCCGGCACATCAAATTTCGGCAGCTTGGTCACGCCGAATTCGATCTCTACATTGCATCGGTCGGCAATCTTCTGGGTATTGGCAATGGCTTCCGGCGCATAGGAGAACAGTTCTGCCATCTCCTGGGGAGACTTCACATAATACTGCCCGCCTTCATAACGCATCCGGTCCTCATCCTGAAGCCGCTTTCCGGTCTGGACGCAGAGCAGGATATCGTGCGCCTGGGCGTCGGTGCTGTAAGTGTAATGGATATCGTTGGTCGCCACCAGATCGATCCCGGTCTCCTGATGCATTCTCAGAAGCTGGCTGTTGACCGTCTGCTGCTGAGGAATCCCATGATCCTGCAGCTCCAGGAAGAAATTCCCTTTTCCAAAGATCTCTTCATATCTGAGAGCGGCTTTCTTCGCTTCCTCGTAAAGCCCTCTGGTGATATATCTTGCCACCTCACCGGCAAGGCAGGCGCTGAGAGCGATAATACCCTGGTGATACTGGGCTAAAAGCTCCAGATCCACCCTGGGTTTATAATAAAATCCGTCAATAAAGCCCTTGGACACGATCTTCATCAGATTCTCATATCCCTGCTGGTTTTCTGCCAGGAGCACCAGATGATAATATTTATCCTCTGCATGCCCTGCCTCCTTGTCAAACCGGGAACCGGGGGCTACATAGACCTCACATCCCATGATCGGCTTGATCCCTGCCGCCTTTGCCGCCTTATAAAAATCAATGCAGCCAAACATGACTCCATGGTCTGTTATGGCCGCACTGTTCATTCCCAGTTCCTTTACTCTGGCTACATATTCATTTATCTTATTGGAACCATCCAAAAGGCTGTATTCCGTATGTACATGCAAATGAGCAAATTCCACTGTTTCTCTCCTTTATCTGTAATGATGGACAGCAGCAAAACTGCTTACCATTCTTCCTCTTCTTCACTGGCTTTCCTGATCAGGACATTGTACCAGCGGCTGCTCTGGTCTTCCCTGAGATCGCTGGTCTTCCAGATATCCAGCACTTTAATGCCGGATAAAGAATCCAAAAGATGGTTCAGTGCCTCTCTGTCATAGTCATAGAAATACCTGCCGTTGAACCGTCCGTTCCTGTCGCCTTTTCTCACGGAAAAATACAGGATCCCGTCCTCTTTCAGAGCTCTCAGGATCTTCTTCATCACACCCTGGATCTCTTCAGGCGGAAAATGTCCCAGAACGGCGCACGCCCAGATCCCATGGAACACATCGTCAAATTCCATGTCTTCCACTTTCAGGTGAAGCACTTCCCTGCCTGTATGGATACTTGCCAGCTTGCACATCTGCTCAGAGCCGTCCATGGCAGTGACCACACAGCCCTCCTCCTCAAGAAACACGGTATCTCTTCCGGAACCGCAGCCCAGGTCAAGAACGTCTGCATTCTCCGGCAGATACTCCAGAAATCTCTGAAGCTGCTCCTCCATGCTCAGTTCCACCGTCTTTTCATAATAGGGCACCGCGTACCGGTTATAATAATCTATCGAGTCCACTTATTTTCCTCCTTCTGGACATAACAACACAACTATGGGTATTATACCACACTGCCCCGCCTTATAAAAGGTTTAGAGCACATAAATTTTACCGTTTTTCAATTCTACTTTCTTCTCCTTCAGGAGATGTCCCACTGCACGCTTAAAGGCGTTCTTGCTCAGTCCGAACTCTCTCTGGATGACCTCCGGGGAAGCCTTGTCGTCAAAGGGAAGCACCCCGTCAAATTCCTGGATGATCTCATACACGCTCTGTGCATCCTCATGGAGCTGGATATATGCCTTCTGCTTGGCGCTCAGGGTAAGCTTTCCGTCCTCCCTCACAGCAGATACCCGGCAGGAAAGTTCGTCTCCCACCTTATATCCTGCCTGCGCCTCCTGTCTGGGGATCATGGCAGAATACTGGTAATCTACTGCCACAAATACACCGAAGTTCTGACTGATCTCATATACCAGCCCGGTAACACTGTCTCCTTCACTGTAGGGAGAATCTGTCCTCAGATAATGATACAGCTTCATTGTGGCGCACAGACGGCTGCTCTTATCAATGTACAGCGCCACCAGCACTTCTTCTCCTTCGTGGACTTTTTTTGTCTGCTCCCGGTAAGGAAGAAACAGATCTTTCTCCAGTCCCCAGTCCAGAAAAGCGCCGATGCGGCTGACCTGCGCCACCTTTAAAAGGGCTACTTTTCCCAGTGTGATCTTTGGCTCCCGCACAGTCGCGATCAGACGGTCGGCAGAATCTCTGTAGATGAATACAGACATCCTGTCTCCTTCCTTTGTGACTTCCGGAACCTGTTTGCCAGGAAGCAGCACCCGTTCCTTCTCTGCCGCATCCGGCTTTTCACCCAGATATACACCGAACTCCACCCGTTTTACAACCATCAGTTCCTGTCTTTTTCCTAATTCTATCATACAATCTCCTTTTTCTATTTCAGTTCGATCACTGCATACGTATCTGCCAGGGGGCTGTCCAGGGAAACCGTGTACACGCCCTTTTCTTCATGGATCCTGGGAATGATCTCATCTCCCAGCACCGCCTGTTTCTTATATTCTGCCCGCATCTGGCTTACGCAGAAATCCGCGGGAAGGTATTCCTGCGCCATCTGGATATACTGACCGTTGTTTACATGGTGATTGCTGTCCAGATGATGGGGCTTTACCGTAAAGCTTTCAAATTCCCGGTATCCCTTGGGAAGGCGGATCTTCCTGGGGGCATATTCCATGGCAAGCTTCTCCTCCAGCGGATAAGCCCGGATCTGCTCCTCATCCACCAAAGCCGGCATACCGGTTTCCAGATCCAGAAATGTCCAGAGGGTATTGGCATAGGCAATGCGGCTGCCCTTTTCATCCTCCATAACGAAATTTCTGTTTCCAAAAAATCTTTTAAACTCATAGGGCCATGTGGAGATCCGGATCTTTTCACACAGCCGGGGATAACGCTCCACTGCGATCTGCCAGGCAGACAGCACCCATGTCCGCTGCTTCTGCATCAGGTGGTCCATCCCCACGCCTGCTGCCTCAGAATGAAAGGTGCTGCAGTCCTGAAAATAATTGATCAGCCCGTTTAGTGTCAGTTTCTTATCCTCCCCCACTTCGCTGAAACGGATCCTGCTCTCAAAAGAATAGCTCATTTTCCTGCCTCCATAAAATATAAAACCTTCTCCATCTTCTCTGTATACCAAAATATCCCAGACAAATTGTCTGGGATATTCAATAGCTGGGCTACAAGGATTCGAACCTTGAAATGACGGAGTCAGAGTCCGTTGCCTTACCGTTTGGCGATAGCCCAATGTTTTGCTGTTGTCTTGCAACAAAATGTATTATATAGCATAGCTTTTAAAAATGCAAGCACTTTTTTTAATTTTTTTCAATTTTTTTTGGAACTTTTTTGGAACAGGCGGATACCCGCCTGTTCCAATACCAGAAACCCTGTTTTTCCAGTTCTGGATTTCCATTTATTCAATAGCTGCCCGTCCCATTTCCTCCAGCAGCTCGGTCTTGATCTTATACAGCTTGTCCGACAGGTCTACATAGACCTCCTGAGGATTGACCAGTCTTCGTGTCTCATCCCAGAGCGTATTCAGCTCTTTCCTGCAGATCTCCTGGATCTCCATGACAGACGGAGAAGTATACTCGCACTTGCCTTTCCTGAAGACAGGGACAAGAAGCTCCCGCAGCTCATAGGTGCCGCCTGTGATCTTTGTCTTTTTCCAGGTAGCAATGGGATCGAAAATGATCATATCCTCTTTGGGGTCAAATTCCTCTCCTGCCAGGCAGATCAGGTCTGCGCGGATCTTTCCGGTTTCTTTATCGTAAATTCTCTGGATGGTCTTATTTCCCGGATTGGTCACTTTTTCAATGTTTTCGGAGAGCTTGATCTTGGGAACGAAATCCTTATCCTCTTTGTCCTTGATCGCCGCCAGCTTATACACACCGCCGAATGCCGGATGACCGCTGGAGGTAATGAGGTTGGTCCCCACGCCCCAGGAATTGATCTTGGCTCCCTGGGTCTTCAGGCTGTCGATCAGATATTCATCCAGATCACTGGAAGCAGAGATCACCGCATCCCCGAAGCCCGCCTCGGCAAGCATCTTATACGCCTTTTTAGAAAGGTAAGCAAGGTCGCCGCTGTCAATACGGATCCCATATCCTTTCATCTCCGCTCCGGCTTCCTTCATCTCCTGAAATACCCGGATGGCATTGGGCACACCGGAATTCAGCACATCGTACGTGTCCACCAGAAGGATGCACGCCTGCGGATAAAGCTTGGCATATGTCTTAAATGCCGTATATTCGTCCGGAAAACTCATGATCCAGCTGTGAGCATGAGTACCCTTCACCGGAACATCGAACATCTTCCCTGTCAGTACATTGGAAGTGCCGATGCAGCCGCCGATCATGGCTGCTCTTGCTCCATAGATCCCTGCATCCGGTCCCTGTGCCCGGCGCAGACCGAATTCCATAATGCCGTCTCCCTTTGCCGCATAAACCACACGGGACGCTTTGGTAGCGATCAGGCTCTGATGATTAAGAAGATTCAAAATCGCCGTCTCCAGCAGCTGCGCTTCCATAACAGGAGCAATGACTTTTAAAAGGGGCTCCATAGGAAATACTACGGTTCCCTCCGGCACGGCATAGATATCCCCGGTAAAGTGAAATCCCCTCAGATATTCCAGGAAATCCTCATCGAAAATATTCAGGCTTCTTAAATAGTCCACATCATCCGGAGAAAAATGCAGGTCACGCACATATTCAATAACTTGTTCCAAGCCCGCAGCAATGGCATAGCCGCCTCCACAGGGATTTTTCCTGTAGAATGCGTCAAATACTACCATCTGATCTGTGGGATTTTTGAAATATCCCTGCATCATGGTCAGTTCATATAAATCCGTCAGTAAAGTTAAATTTAAGGCTCTCATACATGTGCTCCTTTGTATTTGAATTACGGTCATTATAGCACTTTTAAGCCTAAAAGAAAAGTTTTCCCAGAGTTGTTTTTACCTGATCTTTACTGGATTTTTACTCCAGTTCATGATATTCCTCCAGCGTCATCCCCGTAAGGGACAGATACAGAGACAGCGCTTCCCCCACATAGCGGATATGCCACGGTTCATAAGGGAATCCGGTGATCTTTTCCTTGTTTCTGGGATATCTTATGATAAATCCGTAAAGGGGCGCATGTCTGGCAAGCCATTTTCCCTCTTTTGTAGCTTCAAATTCTTCCTCCAGTTCCAGGTTTACTGCCGGGCAGGATACATCCAGGGCAAGCCCGGTCTGATGCTCGCTTGCTCCCGGCGGAGCGACTGCACTGCTTTTCCTTTTCTGCGCGTCTTCATATAGCTTTTTCTGTCTGTCATAAGAGCGGTATCCGGACACGCCCACCAGTCCCATCTGGTTCAGCGCCGCCTGAGTAAACAGCCGTACCGCTGCCTTTGCCGCCGTCTTCTCCATCAGCCTTCGCTCATCGCCCGGAGGCGCGCTGAAGGGGATCGCCGGCTCTGCAAGTTCATCCGGGATATAATCCGGAGAAAGAAGCCTTTCTTTATTTACAATAAGAGGGAAATATTTCATGGTATCCTACCGCCTTTCCTGTACGTAATATTCTATGCAGGAAAGGGCAGAGGCAGAACTTACTGTTCCATCTGCCTTCCAAGGAAGCCTGCCGCTGCCTGGGCAAGCTTTTTCTCTACCTCTGAAAAAGTCCTTCCGCCTGTCTTATCAAGGATGATCACGGCTCCTACCGCATCTCCCGCGCAGGTAATGGTGTGGATCACCTGGGAAGTGTACTCTCCTTTATCCCCCTCTATGATCTTGAAATATCCATTGTCTGTGATGCAGATGTTGATCCGGTCGGCGATGGCGTCTTCCAGATCCCGGTGGATCCTGTGCTCGGCATATTCCTTAAATCCGCTTCCGGCTGCCGCGATCACCTGATCCCGGTCCGTAATGCACACCAGACATCCGGCTGCCTGGGCAAGGGCTTCTGCGTATTCCTTCGCAAAGGTACTCAATTCACCGATGGGAGAATACTTCTTCAGAATGATCTCTCCCTCTCTGTCCGTGAAGATCTCGAGCGGGTCGCTCTCTCTGATCCGCAGTGTTCTTCTGATCTCTTTTGGTATTACCACCCTTCCCAGGTCGTCGATTCTCCTTACAATCCCTGTTGCCTTCATAAAAAAATCCCTCCATCTTACATGCTGTCTGTTCTTATGCCCCACCGGCGCAGCCTCTGACAGAATCCGCCTTTGCCGGTCAGGATTCTTCACCGCGCCGGATATCTCCGGCAGATAGACATATTATCTGTAAAATGGAGGAAAATATACCAATGAACTTTAACCTATGCTGA
Source organism: Candidatus Blautia merdavium (assembly GCA_019119975.1). Taxonomy (GTDB): domain Bacteria; phylum Bacillota; class Clostridia; order Lachnospirales; family Lachnospiraceae; genus Blautia; species Blautia merdavium. The sequence continues at coordinate 15,537 of DWVZ01000099.1, forward strand.
GGTTTTCCTTAAACTCCAGGATCTTCTTCTCTTCGTATTCTCCTTGATAAGTTCCGCCAAGGAAGCGGTCCAGGGTTTCCTGGAAACTTTCCCAGGATTCTCTCTCCTGGTAAGCAAGGATAGGACCGAACAGGACGCCGGCTTCCCGGGCTGCTTCCAGATCTGCAGGCGCGTCACCGATCATGATCACATGATCCGGCGCATAGCCTTTCTCCACCAGCGCTTTCAGGCATTCTCCCTTCTGCCCGGTCTCCTGAGATACCAGAAGGTCTGTATAGGGAAGGATTTCCTGTCTTTCCCACTCTTTGCGTATCTCGTTTCCGTTGGCTGCTGTGACAATAACCACATCTGCACATTCGTGTGCCTTTTTCAGCGCTTCCGCCGCGCCGTCAAAAGGAACCTTGGACTTATCTGATATCATTGCCATGGACTGATTAACCAGTCTGGACCAGTCGATGGCTTTCTTCAGACAGATTCCGCCGGCTTTCTGGTATGCCTCTTCCAGGCTCTCATCCGACAGTTCTTCCGCTGTCTGAACCCAGTATATATATTCGTCCAGACCATCTACCCGCATATAGTTCTCATTGATCTCCGCAAGAACCTTTGCCAGCCCTTTAAAACGGTTCACGCCTCTGGAAGAGCTGAGAAGATTCACCCGTCTCCAGAGCCTTACGATCTCATCTCTGAATTCACTGAGACCCCATTCATGTACAAGGCACGGACCAAAGCAGCGCATATGCTTCACATCCATCGTATCCATAACACATCCGTCAGAGTCAACGCAGATTAAAAAATCTTTCTTTTTTTCAAATTCTTTTAATGTTTCTTTCACTTTTTAATCCCCCTGATGCTTCGCTAAATGATAGTTTTATTATACGCTTATGTTTCAGCTGCTGCAAGGGAGAAGCCTTGTATTTTCCTACAGAAATTCGCCCTGTTTTTCGTGTATTTTTCTATATGGCATCCCCGCTGTGCAAGTATTTCGATTCATGTTATAATCTGGGTACATTCATTTACGCAGGAGGATTTTTCTTATGAAGACTTATGATTTTGACACATGGATCGACCGCACAGAAACAACATCGATCAAACATGCTTTCAAAGAGGAATTTCAGGTCCCCTCTGACGCCATTCCTTTGTGGGTGGCTGACATGGATTTTCGCTCTCCTGATGAAGTCTGTGATGCGGTGAAGGCTGCCGGAGAATTCGGTGTCTTCGGATATTCCAAGGGACATGAGGATTATTATCAGGCTGTGATCCGCTGGATGGAAAAGCGCCACGGCTGGACCCCAAAGAAGGAATGGCTGCTCTGCACCCCTGGCGTGGTCTGCGCCATTTCCATAGCCATACAGGCATATACCAGCAGGGACGACGCTGTCATGATCATGCAGCCGGTCTACCATCCCTTTAAAAATGCCGTTGTAAAAAATCAGCGGAGGCTGGTGGAGCACCCTCTTCTTACCGGAGAAGACGGTCGGTTCCAGATTGACTTTGAGCGGATGGAAGAGCAGCTTCGCACGGAACAGGTCCGTCTTTTCATCCTGTGCACCCCCCACAACCCCGGCGGACGCGTCTGGACAAAAGAGGAGCTGGAAAAGATCATAGAGCTGTGCCTTCGCTATGATGTTCTGGTGGTGGCAGACGAGATCCATCATGACTTTACCTTTCCCGGACATCCGCACACGGAATTTGCCCCGCTCAGCCCGGAAATGGAGCAGCGCTGCGTGATCTGTACGGCTCCCAGCAAGACCTTTAATATTGCAGGACTGGGATTATCCAATATCTTTATCCCCAATGAAGAACTGCGGCAGAAGTTTCAGAATGTCCTGGACTGCTGCGGGCTTGATACCGTAAATCTGGTCTCTCTGGAAGCATGCAAAGCAGCCTACACCTATGGAGCAGACTGGCTGGAACAGTTATTAGTTTACATAAATCAAAATGCAAGCGAAGTCCGGGCTTTTCTGAAAGCCAACCTGCCCCAGGTCACTATGATGCCTATGGACGGCACTTACCTCGCCTGGCTGGATTTCTCAGGTCTGGGACTGTCTCAGCCTGAACTCAATAATTTCCTTCTGAACAAGGCAAAGCTCTGGATGAACGACGGTGAGATCTTCGGCACCGGAGGCACCGGACACATGAGGCTGAACTTAGGCTGTCCCAGAGGTGTCCTGATGCAGGCAATGAAGCAGTTAAAGGATGCCGCAGACCAGGCACAGCTCCTTTCCGAATAAACAAGCGACAGAAAAAAGATGAGGTCTCCTGCCGCCGGCAGCGCCTCATCTTTTTCTTTTTTACGCATGTACAATATTGGTAAACTCGCTGATCTCCCTGCTGACTGTACACAGATCTTCCACGCTGAGATCATGAAGTCTTTCATGTCCCGTGATCCGGGCAAACATCTTTAATTCCTCTAAGGTCACATTCAGGAAATTTCCCACCCTGGCAGCAGCAGTATCAATTTTCAGCCGCTCTCTCAGATCCGGATCCTGGGTTGCCGCACCTACCGGACACATGCCTGTGCCGCAGATGCGGTACTGCTGACATGCCATAGCGATCAGAGGAGCAGACGCCATGGCAACTGCATCCGCGCCCATAGCAATGGCTTTCGCCGCGTCAGAGGATACCCGCAGCCCTCCTGTAATGATCAGGCTGATGCGGGAACCTATGCTGTCCAGATATTTCCTTGCCCGATACAAGGCATAAACGGTAGGCACACTGGCAGCATCTCTTAGCAGCAGAGGGGAAGATCCTGTGGCGCCTCCTCTTCCGTCAATGGTAATAAAGTCAGGTTCCGCATAGACACAGAATTCCAGATCCCTCTCAATCCTGCCGGCGGCAATCTTGATCCCCACAGGTCTGCCGTCCGAAGCCATACGAAGCTGCGCCACCAGTTCCCTCATATCTTCTTTTGTGTCAATATCCGGGAAGCGGGAAGGCGCGATAATGTCCTCGCCCACAGGCTTGTTTCTGACTCTCGCAATTTCAGGCGTTACCTTTTCTCCGGGAAGATGACCGCCCATACCCGGCTTAGTGCCCTGCCCGATCTTAATCTCAATGGCATCCGCGTTTCTTAAATTCTCCGGCGTCACGCTGTAGCGGTTCCCCACATATTCAAAGATGTACTTATCTGCCGCTGCCATTTCCTCCGGCAGGATCCCTCCTTCTCCGGAACACATGGCAGATTTCGCCATTGCGCTTCCCTTTGCCAGGGAAATTTTCGCCTCTCTGGAAAGAGCGCCGAAAGACATATGCGATACATATACCGGGTTTTCCAGCACCAGAGGCTTCTTTGCATCTGGACCGATCACGGTTCTGGTGTCCACAGGAGCATGTTCCTCCAGGGGCATAGGATCCAGCTGCGCGCCCAGGATCAGAATATCATCCCAGGAAGGCATAGGAAGCCTGGTGCCCATGGCTGCGGAGACCGATTTTCCGCTGACTGCCATCTGGTGGATCTCCTCCATGTAACGGCAGCTGTCGTCTGTTCTGTAATACTCCCTGGTATAATCCAACTTATGCTCTGGTTTCTTCTCCTTTTCCCTGCTGTCTACCTCTTCGTACAGGGTAAAGGCACTTGCAGGCTGATGGCATACCGGACATTCAGAAAGATCGGCAAACTTCCCGCCCTCTTGTTCTTCATCGTAAATATAGCCGCATACATTACACCGATATCTTGCCATAAAAAAATCCTCCTTCCTACCGTACATTATTTTCAAATATCGTACCATAGAAAAGAGGTTTTTTCCATGAAATATCCTGATTTCACTCTTTTATTTCTGAAAATAAATCTTCCCGGCTCAAGTCAGCTGTCCGGCTTCCCTGCGGACGGTACGCCGGTAATAAACCAGGGACACGGCTGTTCCCAAAAACGCCGCTGCTGCCAGAAAGGCGTATCCCAGACTTACATTCACCCGTTCTGTCAGGCTTCCTACAACCGTTGGGAAAACACTCATACCCACCGCATAGACCGCCTGGAAAAATCCCATAGCCGTTGAGCTCTTCTCCCTGGGAACTTCTGTCATGGATTCTGATGTCAGATAAGACAGCAGGATTCCGGTAGACATTCCCGGAAATGCCTGGAGAAGAAAGATCACATAAATATTGCCTGCCGCAGGAACCAGCACACAGTACAGCCCGGTCAGTAAAAATACCAGCGGAATGTAGAATCTGGCGCCCTTTTTCTCACAAAGCTCTGTGGACGCAAACTGGGCAGAAACTACTGCCGCGATCATATAAAACACAGACGCACACCCGATAAATGCCGCGCCCGCTCCCAGGTCTTCCAGAATCTGGGTAGTAAAGGACATTGCCGTTGCCATCTGGATTCCCTGCTGCAGCAGTGCAAGCAGGGAGAAAAGGATCAGTTTCCGGTTAAAGCATATGTACAAGAGATCTCTTACCGACGTTCTCTTCTCCTTTCCTTTTCCATTTGCCTGCTCTGTCTTTGGATCCTTTGTCTCCTCTCTGACACTGAGCGCCAGTACCACGCCTAACGCTCCTGCCGCCACTCCTGCGCCGCACAGAAAGCGCATACTTGTCACTGCATAGAAACAGGTGCTGAATACAAATCCCAGGCACATTCCCAGGTTGCACGCCATGATCGCCCGGCTGGTGGCTTTCTGCTGCTCCTGCCTCCCATAATATCCGGAAAACAGCACCATATAGGAAATCCAGGTAGAAGCTCCGCATCCGGAGATGATATTTCCTATGAGAAACCCTGTTCCGTCAGGGATCAGAAAACGCACAGCACATGCCAGCCCGGTCAGGGCAGCTCCCAGGATAACAAACGGTTTATGTCTCCCCGCATAATCTGCCATAACTCCTACCGGCAGCCGCAGGAGAAGCTGCATGACTCCATAGGAGCCCACCACTGTCCCAATGGTCCCGGCAGATACCCCCAGCGCTGTCAGATAAGGGGTCTGGTATGGGATGTACACATAAAGAGCAAACCAAAAGCATACGATTGTTACCAGCAGGATATTTTCTCTTCTCTTTCCCATTCTTTTTTACTTCCTTTTTCTTTTTTGTTACGCTCTTTATTATCACACAGTTCTGCATGTTTTTCCATGGGAAATTCAAACTTTGTCCCAGGTTTTTTCAGACCTTGCGTCTTCCCTCTCCTTGTCATCCGTATCATAAAATGATAAAATAATTGAAATCAAACCTGAGACCTGTCTTCTTAATTTATCATATTTTCAGAAAGGGGGCGTATTCCCTATGGCACCGCAGAAAATGCTGCCTGTGGGCATTGAGGATTTTAAAGAAATCCGGAAAGATGGTTTTTATTATATGGAGCAGGAATGTCAAAAAGCGCTGGATCAGATTAACGAAAAACATTATACCGACATTTTCAGGCAGACAGACCTCCGCAGGATCCTGAAGTACGGCATTGCCTGCAGCCGAAAAAGCTGCAAAGTCCTGGCAGAAAAAGAAATCTTGAAATAACGCTGCGGCTTTACCATAAAAGAATCCGGACAGCTTCCCAACGAAGCTGCCCGGATTCTCTTTTTCTTCAAAATACTGCTGTCATCAAGCTCTTATCAGCACTCTTTCACATAAAGCTGCACTGCCTGATAATCATCCGGCATAACCGGGATCGGATAGCCTCCGTTCATCAGCGCCGCACCGGTAAATCTGCCGCTTTGTCCTTCAATCTCATAAACGCTGTCCGGATTCAGTCCCTTCAGATAAACCGTGATGAACACCGGATTCGCCCTGGTCTTTAACACAACTCCGTTTACAAGAGCTTCTTTCTTATCCTCTGATGTAAACTGCCATGCCACCAGGTTGGAAGTCTTTCCGTCATCGGTCAGGCGGTAATAATCGCCTCTCTGGATCAGTTCATAATATTTCTTAAAGTCTTCGATCTGAACCTTTACCTCTTCCTTATCCTCCTGGGACATTTTTGTAATATCCAGCTCATATCCGAAGGTACCTGCCATAGCTACCACGCCTCTGGTCTTCATGGAAACGCTTCTGCCGGTCTGATGATTGGGGCATACGGATACGTGAGAGCCCACAGTAGAAACCGGATAGCCGAAAGAAGTTCCATACTGGATCACCAGTCTTTCCACTGCATCGGTGTCATCGCTGCACCAGATCTGCGGATGGTAATACATCATGCCCGCGTCAAATCTTCCGCCGCCGCCGCTGCATCCTTCAAACAATACATCGGGGAATTTCTGTGTAATCTTCTCCAGGAAATCATACAGTCCCAGAATATAGCGGTGGAACACTTCCCCCTGCTTTTCTGCCGGAAGCGCTGCTGACCAGACATCGGTCAGATGACGGTTGGCATCCCACTTCACATATTCAATGTTGGCGCTTTCCAGGATCTCGCTCATTCTGTCAAAAATATAATCTCTGACCTCCTGTCTTGAGAAGTCTAATACCAGCTGATTTCTCCCCCTGGTAAAACTTCTGCCCGGAACAGTCAGCGCCCAGTCCGGATGAGCGCGGAACAGCTCGCTGTCTTCAGACACCATCTCCGGCTCAAACCAGATACCGAATTTCAGACCGATGTCATTGACACCGTCTACCAGCTTCTTCAGACCGCCCGGCAGCTTCTTCTCATTGACAAACCAGTCCCCGAGACCGCTGTTGTCGTCGTCTCTCTTGCCGAACCATCCATCGTCCATGACTAACATCTCGATTCCCAGCTTTTTCGCTTCCCTGGCAATATCCAGAAGCTTGTCCGTATTAAAGTCAAAGTACGTTGCTTCCCAGTTATTGATCAGGATCGGACGTCTGGCGTTTTTATATTTACCTCTGCAGATATTTTCCCGGATCGCTTTGTGATAATTTCTGGAAAGCTGTCCCAGTCCCTGTCTGGAAAAGCTCAGCAGAACCTCCGGCGCGGTAAAATCTTCGCCCGGATTCAGCACAAACTTAAACTGCGCGTCGTGGATCCCCATGGTAAGACGTGTATTATTCGCCTGGGCAACCTCTGCCTCAGCTGCAAAGTTTCCGCTGTATACAAAAGATGCTCCATAGCAGATTCCCGCATCCTCTGTAGCGTTATGTTTACATAAAATCACCATAGGATTGTACTGATGGCTGGAATATCCTCTTCTGCTTCCCACGCTCTGCATACCATGATGAAGCGGTGTCCTTTCTGTTACCCGCTCCATAGCATGACGTCCGTAGAAGTGGATCAGGTCCATATCCCTGTCATAGAAATCCACGCACATAGAGTACACTCTCAGCAGAGAAACCTTCTCCTGTCCTTTGTTGATTACCCTGCACGCCCTGGTGATGATATCCAGCTCCTCAAATACGCCGTAATAAAGAACTACTTCCAGATTCTTAAATTCATCCTTCAATGTGATCTCCAGCGTCTCTGCCTTTTTATCGCCCTGATACATGGCAGGGAGACCTTCCAGCGCATACTTGCCGTCTTTTACCTGGCAGGAAACAAATTTCAGATCTGTCACCTGGCTTCCGTCGGCATACTCTACCCGCAGGCAGTCATTTCTGAAATCCCCTGTTCCATAGGACGGATACTCCAGCAGCTGTGTGTCCAGAGAAAAATCCCGTCCTTTGACACCCTCAGGAATCCCAGAAAAACCTCTGTCAATGGTCCTGGAAAGATAGGACATATCCATATCTCCTACCTTTTCTCCATAGTAGGTATGGATCAGAAATCCCTTTTCCACCTTCATCTGATAGGTAGAATTCCTGGTTTCCATTGTGATTACGTTGTCCTTACAGTTAATTGCCATTTCTCTTACCTCCGTTTCCTTTGTTTCTATTTTCTTTATGCCTTCCGAAACTTCCTCTGAAGGCTTCTGCCCCGCAAACGATCACGGACCGCCCTGCTTTTTCTGTCTACACCAGATGAAAATGCTTCATCGCTTTCCATATACCGTCATCCTCCAGGTCGGCGGTCACATAAGAACAGCACTGCTTCACAGATTCCTCTCCGTTTCCCATTACCACACTGTTGGGAACTGCCTCCAGCATGGAGCGGTCGTTCTCACTGTCTCCGAATACATAACAGTCTGCTGCAGAAGCACCCAGATACTCGCACAGGAAACGGATTCCCGTTGCCTTAGAGCAATTCTTCTGAGTGACCTCCCACATATCGTTCTGTCTGTCAATGCACTCAAAATCTTCGGAAAGGAACTCCTTAAGCCTCTCCCCTTCCCGGGAAGGTTTCAGAACCATCAGGATCTTGTCGTACACCAGATTCTCACTGTTCAGCAGTTCATCCAGATCCTTTCCCTCTGTCTCAAAGGCTTCCCTTGCATGACAGATCCACGGATCCGAAGCCGCGCTTTGATAATCAAAATAAATGGCATCGTCCGCTTCATAAAACACCGGGATATCCATCTGCCGGATCCTTTTCGCCACCTCTTTGCATCTTTCATTGCTGATGCCGGACGAAAAAATCCTGCTGCCTTTGTAGTAAATATTGGTTCCGCATCCGCATACATACCCGTCAAAATCCAGTTCCCTTATTTTCGCCGGGATACTCACCCACGTTCTCCCTGTATTGACAAACAGCATGCAGCCTTTCTGTCTCGCCTCTGCCAATGCCTGCTTTGTGCTGTCCGGGATCCCGTTCTCGGAGAGCAGTGTTCCGTCTATGTCAAAAAACAATAGTTTTCTATTCATCTTCCGTTTTCTCCCTTTGCTTTTTCCTCTTTATTATAAGCCAATGGGAAAAACACCGTCAATATTTTCTATACACTTGTTTTTGACATTGCCGTTCTTTCCGTATTATTATATAATTTTTATTGAAATCTACACAATATCTATTTGTGTTTTTCTATTGGTAATTTGTTGCATAAAGGAGACCATTATGAATATAAACCAGAATCCGCACACGAACCAATCTCCGCTGTCCGTCTATTTCTGCGGTCACGAATGCTGCGAACCGAATCATTCTTTCGGTCCGGCAGTACGTCCGCATTACTTACTTCACGTAGTCTTGAGCGGAAAAGGAATTTATCAGAAGGATGGGATCACCTACCGGCTGAAAAAGGGCAGCGCCTTCCTGATCCCTCCTATGGAATCCACCTTTTACAAGGCAGACGCAGAAAACCCCTGGACCTATGCCTGGGTTGGATTTGACGGAAAAAACTGCCGGGATATCCTTACCCGGACCTGCTTTTCCAATTCCTTTGTTTACCAGGTGGATGATCCCACGGCAGAGGAGACCCTCATCTCACACATGAAGCAGCTCCTGACTGTATTTCAGGATTCTGCTCAGAATCCCCTGCTTCCCCTGGGACATCTTCTTTTGCTTTTTTCCTGCATGAAGCAGCCTGAGGAAAACAGAGGCAAGGATCCTACCCACCAGTACCTGGCAAAGGCACAGGAGTATATAGAAAAAAATTATACCTATCACATCCGCATTTCAGACGTTGCGGATTATGTGGGGATCGACCGTACCTACCTCTATAAAATCTTTATGGAAAAGGAAGGCATCTCCCCCAAAGAATACCTGCTGAAGCACCGCCTGCGCATTGCTGCCCAGATGCTGTGCTCTTCGCAGTTTACAGTGACAGAGATCGCTTTCTCCTGCGGATTTAAAGACGCTCCTGCCTTCTGTAATTATTTTAAGAAAAACATCGGCTACACCCCCAGCCAGTTCCGCAAGCTTAATTTGTAAACGCCTTTTCTGCAGAAGTCCAGTTTTGCCCGGACGTTTGGCGCACCGTCCTTTCATGCATGAGGAACATCAGCACCAGGATCAGGCACAGATACACCGGAAACAGTCCGATGCTGACCTTTTCTGCCAGAACTCCGAAAAGCGGAGGCATCAGGCAGGTACCTACATAAGCCACTGCCATCTGGATCCCGATGATCGCCTGAGATTTCTCTGCCCCGAACCGCTCCGGTGTAGAATGGATGATGCTGGGATAGACTGGCGCGCAGCCAAGACCAACCAGTACCAGCCCTGCCTTTGCAGGTCCGCTTCCTCCTGGGATAAAGAGCATGACAACTCCCAGAAGGATCAGTACAGCCCCCATTCTTACCATATTGGTATCATTCAGCTTCATAGTAATGAATCCGCAGGCTGCACGTCCAATGGTGATCCCTACATAGAAAAGGCTGGCAAATCTGGCAGCCTCCTGAGCGGAAACACCGTGCTGAAGCACCAGGAAGCTGCTGCCCCAAAGCCCGGCAGTCTGCTCTATGGCGCAGTAGCAGAAAAAGGTTATGAGGATTTCTTTCACCCCGGCGATCTTGACTGCCTGCCTCAGCCCAATAGGATTCTCCGTATCGCTGTTCTCTGCGTTCTGCTGCCGCGC
>DWVZ01000100.1 GCA_019119975.1 Candidatus Blautia merdavium
AGGATCCAGGAAAAGCTGAAGCAGCTGGAGGAACAGTTTGCCCGGGAAGGAGATCTTTCCAGGCAGAAGGAATATAGCCAGATCTATCCGCTGGTGATGGACCTGCTGGATAAGCTGGTGGATATCCTGGGGGAAGAAAAGGTCAGCATCCGGGAATTCAAGGAAATCCTGGACGCAGGGCTTTCCGAAGCCCGGGTGGGCATCGTGCCTCCTGCGCCGGACCAGGTGCTGGTAGGCGATATGGAAAGGACCAGGTTAAAGGACATCAAGATCCTGTTCTTTGCAGGCGTCAATGAGGGCAAGATCCCCAAAGAGGAAAAAGCAGGCAAGATCCTGTCGGACCTGAACCGGGAAGAACTGGAGAAGCCTTTGCAGGAGAGGGGGCTGTCCCTGGCGCCTACAGCTAAGGAAACCCTGTATACCCAGAAATTTTATCTGTATATGAACCTGACAAAGCCCAGAGACCGGATTTATCTGACCTACAGCCGTTTAAGCGGCAGCGGAGAGGCGCTTTCGCCTTCCTATCTGATCGCCCAGACCGAGCGACTGTTTCCGGATGCGGCTGTGAGAGAGCGGGAGCTTCTGGCAGAAAGCCCGGAGGCGGCGCTGGAGTACCTTTCCCTGAACTTAAGAGCAGATACAGAGGAGGATCCGGTCTTTGCAGAGGTTTTCAGCTGGTTTAAAAAGCAGGAAAAGTGGAAGGAAGTGCTGGACGGCTTGGTTGGGGCAGCCTTTTATGCCAATCCACACGAGCAGATTGCAAAAGCCACCGCAGCTTCTTTGTACGGAACAGAGCTGAAAAACAGTGCCACAAGACTGGAGGAATTCGCGAAATGCGCCTGCGCCCATTTCCTTTCCTATGGGCTGGCTTTAAGGGAGCGGGTCAAGTATGAATTCAGCATGGCAGATCTGGGAACCCTGCTCCACGGCAGCCTGGATCTGTTCGCAAAAAAAATCAGAGAACAGGGGAAACAGTGGGCAGAGCTGTCCGACGAGGAGCGGGATACTCTGGCGGAGCAGTGCGTGGAAGAAGTGGTAGAGAAAAGCGGACAGCAGATCCTTTCCAGCAGCGCCAGAAACGCCTATACCATCCGCAGGGCAAAGCGCATGGTGAAAAAAAGCGCGTGGGCGCTCCAGTACCAGCTGCGCCAGGGAGAGTTTCTTCCTGCGCTGACGGAATGGGCGTTTGGCTTTGCCGATGATTTTGCCAGTGTGAACCTGCAGCTGTCCGAGCATGAGAGGATCCGTCTGATGGGAAGGATCGACCGCATCGATACGTATCAGGAGCAGGATCAGCTGTACGTCAAGGTCATTGATTATAAATCCGGGCAGACAGAACTGGACCTGACCAAACTGTACTATGGGATCCAGCTGCAGCTGGCGCTGTATCTGAATGTGGCAGTGGAGCTGGAGCAGAAGCGTTTTCCGGCAAAGAAGGTAAAGCCGGCAGGGATCTTTTACTATCAGATCAAAGACCCGGTTTTAAACCAGGAGGAGATCAGCGACCAGGACCATCCGGAAAAAGACATCCTGAAGAAGCTGCGCATGGACGGCATCGCACCTGCAGAGCCGGGCATCCTGACCAAGCTTGACCGGGATCTGGCGCAGGGAAAGGGCGTTCAGTCCCTGGCAGTCCCTGTGAAATATACGGCAAAGGGCACCTTTGCCGCTGGTTCCAAGGTGGCGGACGAAGAGCAGTTTCAGTCCCTTATGAGGTATGCCAATCATAAGGCAAAGGAAATCGGAAGGCAGATCCTGGACGGAAAGGCAGAGGCATCCCCCTATGAAAAGCAGAAGGAAACCGCCTGCCAGTACTGTCCTTACCGGACCGTATGCGGCTTTGACGAAAAGATCCCCGGTTATGCCTACCGCAGGTTATTAGACAGGAAGCCGGAGGAAATCTGGCAGAAAATGCGGGAAGCGCTGGACGAAGAGCAGAAGGAGGAATAAGGCATGGGCGTTTCATGGACAAAAGAACAGCAGAAAGTCATAGACACCAGAAACTGTAACCTTCTGGTAAGCGCGGCGGCAGGAAGCGGAAAGACGGCAGTGTTGGTGGAGCGTATTCTCAAAAGGATCACGGATCCCCATCACCCGGCAGACATTGACCGGCTTTTGATCGTGACCTTTACCAGAGCGGCGGCAGGAGAGATGAAGGAGCGTATCCGGGCTGCCATAGAGAAGCAGCTGGAGGAAAACCAGGAGGATGAGCATCTGCAGAGGCAGGCGTCTCTGATCCATCATGCCCAGATCACGACCATTGACAGCTTCTGCTCCTATGTGGTGAAGAATTACTTTCACCTGATTGACCTGGATCCTTCCTTCCGCATGGGAGAAGAGGGGGAAATGCGGCTGATGCAGGCGGACGCGGCAGACCGGGTGCTGGAGGAGGCATATGCCAGAGAGGACAATGCCGATTTCTCTGACTTTGTAGACTGCTTCGGCGGAGGCAAAAGCGATACCAGGATCGCAGATTATATGATCCGGCTCTATGAATTTTCTATGAGCTATCCTTATCCGGAGGAATGGCTGGAAACCTGCAGGAAAGCCTATGAAATACAGGGAACAGAAGAGCTTTTGCAGGCGCCCTGGTTCCAGGCAGTCAAAAGAGAGGCGAAACGCCAGATCCAGGAGGCGGCGCAGCTGCTGACCCAGGCAGAGCAGCTTTCCGGGGAGGCAGACGGTCCTGCCTTCTATCTGGAACTTCTGGGAATGGAGAAATACAGCGTCCAGGCAGTGTGCGCCCAGGAGGATTTCTTTTCCTGGAAGGAGCGGCTGGACGCCCTGGAATTTAAACGGCTCCCGCCGGGGAAAAAGGCGGAGAAAGAGCTGGTCTCAGAGACCAAGCAGGAGCTGGTAAAAAGCCTGAGAAATGAGGCGAAAGACCTGATCAAAGATATCAAAGCCAGATACTTTGCCCAGACTGCGGAGGAAATGACCGAAACCCTGAAAAAAGCCGCAAAACCGGTGGGCGTCCTGGTGGATCTGACCCTGGCGTTTCAGAAGGCGTACCAGGCAAAGAAAAAAGAAAAGAATGTGCTGGATTTCGCGGATCTGGAGCATTATGCTTTAAAAATCCTGGTGGACCATGGCGATGGGGAAGACAAAAGGACCGACGCGGCAAGAGAGCTGGCATCCCGGTTTACAGAGATCATGATCGACGAATACCAGGACAGCAACCTGGTGCAGGAGAAGCTTTTGACCGCGGTGTCTCAGATGGAGGAAGGGAACAACAATATCTTTATGGTGGGGGATGTGAAGCAGAGCATTTACCGCTTCCGCCTGGCGCGCCCGGACCTGTTTATGGAAAAGTTCCGCTCCTATCCTGCCAAGGAGGGCGGAAAGACCCTGCGTATTGACCTGCACAGGAATTTCCGAAGCAGGAAAGAGGTGCTGGACGGAGTCAATTACCTGTTTTACCAGCTGATGGGGGATGATCTGGGCGGTGTGGAATACGACGAAGACGCAGCCCTGTATCCCCAGCTGGCGTTTCCCCAAAAGGAGCAGGAGAGCCTTACGCCCGCAGATGAACTGCTTTTGCTGGAAGAAGATGAGGAAATCTGGCAGGAGCAGGAAACTTCCCAGACCAGCCGGGAACTGGAAGCCCGCATGGCAGCTCTTCGGATCCGGGAGATCATGGAAGAAGAGCAGGTCCTTGACAAAGAAACCGGGCGTTACCGAAAACCCAGATTCTCTGATTTTACCCTGCTCCTGCGCACCGTGTCCGGCTGGTCAGAAACCTTTAAAAAGGTGCTGAATGCCTCCGGCATTCCTGCCAATGTCACCACAAAGACTGGGTATTTCTCTGCCTCCGAGGTGGCGGCAGTGCTGGATTACCTTCAGATCCTGGACAATCCTTTTCAGGACATTCCCCTTGCCGGAGCCATGAAGAGCATGCCCGGAGGCTTTTCCTTAGAAGAGCTGGCACAGATCGGGGAGATTGGAAAGGAAGAGGAGACCCATTATCTGTATGAATCCCTGCTGGCAGCAGAAAAGCGGGAAGGCAGTCTGGGAGTAAAGGTCCGGGGATTTCTGAAGACTTACCGGGATTTAAGAAAGCTGGTGCCTTATACGCCGATGCACGAACTTTTGTGGGCATTTTACGACGCCACAGGCTTCCTGGTGTACCAGCAGGCATTTGTCACCGGGGAGCAGAGGAAAGCCAATCTGCTGATGCTGCTGGAGAAGGCACGGGATTACGAAAGCACCAGTTACCGGGGGCTGTTTCATTTTGTACGGTATATTGAAAATCTGAAAAAATACCAGATGGATTTCGGAGAGGCAAGCGTTCTGTCAGAAAACGACGACAGTGTGAAGATCATGAGCATCCACAGCAGCAAAGGTCTGGAGTTTCCCATTGTCTTTGTCTGCGGCATGGGCAAGCAGATCAATCTGCAGGATGCCAGAGACAGCATCGTGCTCCATCCGGATCTGGGCATCGGGGCAGCCTGCGTGGACGAAAAGCTGCGCATACGGACCAAAACCCTCCTGCAAAAAGCAGTCCAGCAGGAGATTACCCTGGAAAGCCTGGGGGAAGAACTGCGGATCCTCTATGTGGCGCTGACCAGGGCAAAGGAGCGGCTGGTGCTGACCGGCACCGTCTCCGGGCTGGAGAAGAAGCTGGCAGGCTGGGGACTGCTGAAAAAACAGGAAAAGAAACGGCTGCCCTATGGGCTGCGGTCTAAGGGAAAGACCTATCTGGACTGGGTGCTGGCTGCCCTTTCCCGGCACAAAGCCATGAAGCCCCTGTATGAAGCCTGCGGGCTGGAGGTCAATGCGCTCAATCCCCTGTATGAGGGAACGGCAGAGTTTTCTGTGCGGAAGCTGTCTCCTGGAGAGCTTGCCCTGGGAGAAGCGCAGACCCGCACAGAGGAAAAAAGAAAGCAGGAGGAACTGCTGAACTGGGATACGGAGAATGTCTATAACAGGGAAATCCGCCGTGAGCTGGAAGAGAGCTTTTCCTATGAATATCCCTTTGCCCATCTTGCCCGGATCCCAGCAAAGATGACTGTTTCGGAAGTCAAGCGCAGGCTGGCGCAGAAGGATGAGGAGAGCCTGGAGGTGTACGGAGAAGAGCGGAAGCTGTATGGAGAGAGGGAGCGCCTGCATGGAGAAGAGCAGAATCTATACGAACAGGACTTGAACCTGCGCGGACGGTATCCGCAGGCAGACGCAGAAGAGAAGCAGGAAAGCAGACCGGCGCAGATGGGAGAGCGGGAGGAGCCGCCGCTGGAAGCTTATGTTCCCCGGTTTATGAGGGAGGAAGAGGAGGAGCTTCAGGGCGCCCAGAGAGGAACTGCCTATCACCGGGTTTTGGAATCCCTGGATTTCTCCCGTACAGACAGCTCAGAGAACATCGCACAGCAAATCCGGGAATTAACAGCCCAGGGAAAGATCACCCCGCAGATGGCGCGGGCAGTATCTCCCACAGTGCTTTACCGGCTGGCAGGCGGTCATCTGGGCAGACGGATGCGCAGCGCCTGGGAAAGAGGAGAGCTTTACCGGGAGCAGCCCTTTGTCATAGAGGTTCGGGCAGAGGAAGTGAGCCGGGAATTCCAGTCCCAGGAAGGAATCCTGATCCAGGGGATCATAGACGCGTATTTCCTGGAGGGAGACGCTTGGGTGCTGGTGGACTATAAAACAGACCGGGTATCCCCCAGAAATCCCCGGGAACTGACACAGAAATATAAGATCCAGCTGGATTACTATGCGCAAGCCCTGTACCGCATGACCGGGAAACGGGTAAAAGAAGCGTATATTTATTCCACTTATCTGGGAAGAGAGATTCCCGCAGAATGAAAGATCCCCCTGCGCCGGGAAGAGAAATTCCGGCGCAGGGGGATGCTTCTGAAAAGATAAGTTTTTTTGCCGAAACTGGTCGAAGGATTCTGCTTGTATGGGCGGCAGCAGCCTGTTATAATAAAAACATCTTTCAGGGGACCGGTCCTGGTTCCCGCTTCTGAGCTTCTGCTTGGAGGTATTTTTCCACTTCTTAATTTTATTATTCACAGCAGTAGAAGGGCAGGAAAACGCCGGTCTATTGCATTGCCGGGAGGTGTACGTATGGCAAATGCACTGCAGGGATATTTTCCCCAAATCCGCACCAGACAGGAAGTCCTGGAGTATATTTTTCACAAAAGAGAACTGCGCAGACGGTTTCAGACTCTGACAGATCCGCAGAAAAAGGAATTTCTGGATCTGTGCACTGGAGAAAAAGGCGTCAATGTTCTTTCTGATCCTATAGTGAAAGAAATCTTGAATCCGGAGATTCATAAGGAAAGGCTGGAAGACTTTCTTTCTGCGGTCCTGGAGAGGAGGGTTACCATTGCCCAGATCCTTCCCAATGATTCCGTAAGGCTTACCGACGAGGTTTCCCTGATCATCACAGACATTGTGGTGTGCCTGGAGGACGGAAGCCTTGCCAACATTGAGATTCAGAAAATCGGCTATGCTTTTCCCGGGCAGCGGGTCGCCTGTTACTCTGCGGACCTGCTTTTGCGGCAGTATAAAAGGGCAAAGAACAAGAGAAAAAAGGAGCGGGAACGGTTCACTTACCGGGATGTAAAAAAGGTCTATACCATTGTGCTTTTTGAAAAAAGTACCAGGGAATTTCACCAGATCAAAGACCGTTATCTCCACCGTTCTTCCCAGAAATTTGATACGGGGCTGAAGCTGGAGATGCTCCAGGAAAATATCCTGATCGCTCTTGACATTTTCAGGGAAGTTACGCAAAATAAAAGAATAGAAACACCACTGGAAGCATGGCTGACCTTTCTGGGCTGCTATGAGCCGGAGAGAATTTTGAAACTGCTGGAATACGAACCGGAATTTGAGGAACTCTACCGGGAAGTGTATGACCTGTGCAGGAATATCGAAGGGGTGATGAAGATGTTCTTTTCAAAGGAATTGCTGGAGCTGGACAGAAACACGGTGAAATACATGGTGGAAGAGCTGGAAGAACAGGTTGAAGAGGAAAAAAGAAAGCAGAAAGAGGGACAAAGAAAGCTGCAAGCAGAAACTGAAAAACGCCGGAAAGCAGAGCAGCATTCCGCAGAACAGGCAGAAAGGATTGCAGCACTGGAGAAACTGCTGCAGGAGCACGGGATTTCAAGTCAGGATCTGCCGTAAGCAAAAGAAGAAAAAGAGAGCAGGAAAACCGTCTGAGATACGAAAGTATCTCCCGGATTATCCATACTCTCTTTTTTCATGGAAAAATTCAGGCAGCCGGAGCAGTCTCCGCACCGGATCCGCTTTCACTGCTGAGGGTTTCAAAATGAATCTCAGGCGCATCCTCCGAACTCCACAGGGAATTTAAAAAGCCAAGGATCAGAGTCTGTGCTTTTTCGTTCGCGGCAGAGGTCAGATCCGTATCCGCAGCCCGCTCTCTGGCGTCTTCTTCTGCGTACTGCAGAGCCGTTACCGTATCGGTCCGGTCCTGAAAGTTAAAAAGCGCAAATTTTTCATCGTAAAATTCCAGGCTATCAGAAGCAATGCTGACGTCCTGGATTTCTGCCTGAGGAAGGCGGATGGTCAGCGCCTGATCGGCAGCCTCCACCTGAATCTGGGAGAAATCAATCCCCGCTTTGATATGGGTGTCATAAATCATGGTGAACGCTTTCTTTGTCAAAAGAGGAATCTCCCCGTCCTGGTACCGTACCAATCCCCGGTATTCCAGTTCTGCGGTGGAAAGAGAACTCAACTCCCGCAGCTGCGCCGTGATGGCAGACGAATCCAGCTTTGCAGAGCTTTGTCTTCCTGCCTCCCAGAAGCGTCCCGCAGCGATTCCCAGGATTAAGATGGCAGCCGCAGCCACAAGAGCAAACATCCTTGCAAATTGTTTTTTCATATACCCTCCTATGGTGAAATGTCCGTGTCGAAAAAAGTAAATTCCTGATGAAAAACAGTATAACCGCATTTGAATCGAAAGAAAAGTAAAATTTTTCTTAAGAAAACCAGAAACCTTTTTAAATGCTATTGACAGTATTATATTATATAACGTATAGTATTGAATAGAAAATAATATTGCCTGAAAAATAATAAGGTAAAGCAGGAAGACAAAAGAACAGCAAGAACAGCAAAAGAGCAGAGAAACAGCAGGATGCGGACATCTGCATGACTGCAGAAACAGAATTTCAGGCAAGGGAAATAAGAAAAGGAAGTGATACCATGGTTTTCAATACAGGAGCAGCTCTGCTGGATGCCATTGTCCTGGCGGTTGTCTCAAAGGAGAATGAGGGAACCTATGGGTACAAGATTACACAGGATGTCCGGCAGGTTCTGGATGTGTCCGAGTCCACCCTGTATCCTGTCCTGCGCAGGCTCCAGAAGGATGACTGCCTGGAGACCTATGACCGGGAATACGGAGGAAGGAACCGGCGATATTACAAAGTCACAGAAAGAGGAATGGCGCAGCTGAATCTGTACCGGACAGAATGGAAGAATTATTCCACAAAGATCAGCAGATTGTTTGAGGGAGGAATATGGCAATGAGCAGAAAGGAATTTATGGAGCAGCTGGAACGGCTGCTAAGGGAGCTGCCGGAGCAGGAACGAAGAGAAGCTCTGGAATATTACGACGGTTACTTTGACGATGCGGGGGAGGAGCAGGAAGCAGCTGTGATCCAGGAACTGGGAAGTCCGGGAAAGGTAGCTGCCATGATCCTGGCAGATTTGAAAGGAACCCAACAGGAAACTTACGGTGAATATACGGAATACGGATACAGCGACCAGAGATTTGACTCCAGGAACATGCCGGAGAATCCTCAGGCAGTTTATGAGGAGGAACAGGAAAAATCCCGGCAGCAGCAGGAAAACAACTGGGACGGAACCAGATATTACGATGCCGGAAGCACGGAGCACAGGTACCATGGTCCCTTTGAGCACACTGGTTCCGGCAATACCGGCTCCGGCTACGGGAAGCAGGGGAAATATCCCCGGAAAAAAGGAAGTATGTGGATTCTGATCGTGATTCTCATAATCCTTGGTTCCCCTGTATGGGGCGGCATCGGACTTGGACTTTTAGGCGGGCTTTTGGGGCTTGTGCTTGGACTTTTAGGACTTTTCATCGGACTGGCGGCAGGAGGCGCGGGAATGGTCATCGGAGGCATTGTTATGCTGGTATGGACTTTTCTGGTGCAGTTTTCCTCACCGGCAACGGCAGTGGCATCCGCAGGCGGGGCGTTTCTTTTGACAGCTTTGGGGCTTTTGTTCCTTACCGTATTTTTGTGGCTGCTGCTGCAGGCGATGCCGGCAGTATTCCGCTGCTGTGTGGATCTGATCCAGAGAATCCTTTATCGGGGAAGAAGGGGCGGTGACAGAAAATGAAAAAATTTTTTCGAGTGATGCTGCTGGTTACGCTGATCCTGGCAATTTTCGGCGGCGTCCTTTTGGGAGCAGGCATCCTGGCAGGAGCCAATGCAGAAGATTTTGAGAGAAATTCAAGAAAGAGCACCTTCTGGAGCCATGTGTTCCGGACAGACCGGCTGGAGGACGCGATGGACCGCTGGAGCGGTCAAATGGAGAACTGGGGAGAGGATTTCGGCAGCAGTATGGAGAATTGGGCAGACGGACTGGAAGAAGGGATGGATGACTGGGGGGATCACCTGGATTCCAGCATAGAGAACTGGGCAGACGGACTGGACAGCGATATGGAGCAGTGGGCACAGGAACTGGAAGCCAATATAGAAGGGTGGGTGTCCGGATTGTACGCATCCGACTGGGATTATAAGGATTCCAGGGAAGTGACAAAGGAAGTGACCTTTCCGGCTGAGAAGCTGTCCCAATTATCCCTGAAGCTGGACAGCGGAAAGGCAGAGATCCTGGTAAGCCAGGACGAAGAGATCCGTATAGAGGGCATGTACCCCTATGATAAGGCAGAGTACAAAGAGGGCTCCGGGAAACTGGAGATTCTCAGAGATGGTTCCGGGGAGGAGACAGAACAGGAGGTTCTGAAAATTCAGATCCCTCAAAAGCAGCTGGAATCTGTGGAACTGAAATGCGACAGCGGGATCCTGCGCATGGATCAGGAGATTTCTGCACAGGAGTGGAAGATCACGGCAGATTCTTCGATCCTCACCACACAGTTCGGGGACTGCCAAAGGGTCAAGATCGTCAGTGACTCATCTAAGATCACCGCGGCATTTCCCAAAAGCCAGGAAGACTATAAGATTGATATAAAAAGTGATTCCGGAATCGTCCGCGTGGGAGAGGAAAGCTACATGGGGGAAACGCAGAAAGGGACGTTCGGAAATTTGACAGCAGACAGAGAGATGGATATCAAAGCAGATTCCTCTATCTTAGAAATGCAGTTTCATTCATGAAAGGAGAGATTTTTATGTCAGATAAAAGACTTTACCGTTCTTCTGTAAATTACATGGTTGCAGGTGTATGCGGAGGGATTGGTGAATTTTTCAATATTGACCCTACGCTGGTGCGGCTTGCCTGGGTGGTGCTGACCTGCATGAGCTTTGGAAGCGGGATCATCGCCTACATCATTGCGGCAGTGATCATTCCCAAATAAGGAAAGGGCAGCTGCGGCTGTCTTGGGGGACAAAGTCAGAAAAAAGCAGAATCTTTTGCCGATTTCTGCATAGAACGGAAAAGAAAAGGCTACACTCTCAGAAGAAAGGAGTGTAGCCTTTTTATGTCTAAGAAAAAAGAAGAAAAAATCGACTTAAATAAGATCCCGGAAGAAGAAATGCTGAAGTATGAAATCGCAGGAGAACTGGGACTGCTGGACCAGGTGCTGGAAAAGGGCTGGAAAAGCCTGTCAGCCAAAGATACCGGACGCATCGGAGGCTTAATGACCAGACGCAGAAGGGAAGAAAAAAAGATGGAAAATCCTTGACGCTTAGTAAGGAACGTGGTACGATACTCATGTATAATTCCATAAACCTGTTAAGTGCACCTGCGCTGACCGCACAGCGCCGGTGAAAAGGGAATCAGGTGAGAATCCTGAGCTATCCGGTAACTGTATTTGGGAGCGATGCCGCACAGATCCATTGTACTTATTGTATGAGAAGGAGCGGAGAAGCGATGAACCATAAGTCAGGAAACCTGCTTAGCAGCAGTAAGGTGAGAACTTCCGTGCAAAGTTTGAGATCCCTCCGGCTGTAAGACGCAGCCGCTGTTTCCGCTTTCACGAGACGTGCAGAGCGGATTTTTTATGGAATGCCGAAAGGTAAACGCCTGAATTTATAGAATTGTACAAGATTAAATGGCAGGCGGTACACTCCCTGGTCCTGACAGCTACTCTGTTGTTAATAACCATTTCTCCGCAACAAATGGTAAACGCATCCTCCGCAGAGAGCCAAATGTTCGTGACCGGGACGCAGGGAGGACCGTCAAAGATCAAACTTCATATTATGTAAAAGAAGGAGCTGCTGCCGGCTGAATGATCAGCCTGGCAGCAGCTCTTTTGCAGTATAATGGATGAAAAAGTCAGGGCAGCAGCCGGACTTCCAGCCGTACAGGCTGATGATCCGTATAAGCAAAGTCTGTATTGATGACAGACACCTGATTTACCTTTATATTATCTGAGACAAGAAAGCCATCCAGCACATAAACCTGAGCCGTGTCGAAAGAGCCGCTGTAGGGTTCATTTAACAGCCGACAGGTAGGATAGCTGTCATCCACGGCAAAGGAGAAATGTTCCGGCAGAGAATCCTCTCCGATTACGCCGGGAGCCCAGTTGTCCGTGTCTTTCAGAGGATATTTGTCTATGCCTTCAAAGGTCTGGTTAAAATCACCCCCGGCGATCACGTAGTTTCCTGCCTCATATTCCTTTTGCAGCTTTTCTGCCAGCATCTGGCTCTGGCGGATCTTCCCCTCCCCGCTGTCATAGGCTTCCAGATGGAAGTTGATCAGTACCAGCTCCCGGTCCGTTCCGGTAAGAGGGATCCTGGTCTCCAGCATACACCGTTTCAGATTGCAGGTCTTTACAGGCCAGGAAAAGGATTCCGGCAGAGAAATCCTGGAAGCGGAGGATACCGCCAGGTCTGTCATAGTCAGGATGCCGCTTTCCACCTTGCCGATAGGCGGCAGAGGATAGGGGATAAAGTCACATTTAAAATTGCAGGCAAATACACCGGGCAGATCCAGATTTTCCTGGTAATATGCCTGCTGGTCGATCCGGTAGGAACGCTTGGAATCCAGATCCACTTCCTGAAGGAAATAGACGTCTGCCGGCTGTTCCTTCAGGATCCCGGCAATCCCCTGCAGGTTCTCCTCCACCTCCTGCCGGCTGTCCGGCTGCACCTGAGAACCTCCGTCCATGAAAAAATCCTGGGTCTTGTCAAGCCCGGCGTAGCCGGTGTTAAAGGTCAGTATCTCAAGGCGGCTGCCCGGGGCAGGAGTTTCGCTGCCGGAAGGCACAGCCAGGGTCTCTTCGGCTTCAGGACGGTATTCCCGTATGGTCAGCCAGATCAGAGCCAGGAGCAGGATGCCTGCCAGAAAGAGCAGTACCATGCCTGCGCCTTTCCTTACTTTTTTCGTTTTGCTCATAGAAAGTCTCCTTTTGGAAGCGTGCACAGACGGACTGCACGCCGCTTCATTTTATGTCAGTTCTTTTGCGTATCTATAGAAAACTATAGCACAGCAGCGCCGAGGACACAATCTTTTTAGAATTCTCTTCTTGACAAAATCAGGCTTTGTGCTTATGATAAAGGGCATAGAAAAAGGTTATGAGAAAGAGGAGTACGCTTACGTACCTTGCAGAGAGAACGATTCACCGGCTGAAAGATTGTTTAAGGAAAATGGGCGGAAGGTAGCTTTTGAACCGGGAGGCTGAAGCTTCGGACTGGCAGGCACAGATCCGATTTGGTAAGCTTTCACGCTTTGTCAGCGTTACAGGACCTGAGCAGATGCCTGCTCGCAGAGTGATAAATAAAGGTGGTACCGCGGTATAGAATCGCCCTTTGTAACTATAATTAAAATGGTTATAAGGGGTATTTTTCTGCCACGAAAAATACCCCTGCAGCCAGGATTTCAGGAGGAACATATGAGCAGAGAGCTTGCAAAAACCTATGACCCCAAGGGTCTGGAGGACCGTATTTATCAAAAATGGCTGGATAACAAATATTTCCACGCAGAAGTAAACAGGGACAAAAAGCCCTTTACCATTGTCATGCCCCCGCCCAATGTAACCGGGCAGCTGCACATGGGACATGCCTTAGACGAGACCATGCAGGATATCCTCATCCGCTTTAAGAGGATGCAGGGCTATGAGGCGCTCTGGCAGCCGGGCACAGACCACGCCGCCATTGCCACAGAAGTCAAGGTGATCGAGAAATTAAAAGAGCAGGGCATTGACAAAAACGAGATCGGAAGAGAAGAATTCTTAAAACATGCCTGGGAATGGAAAGAAGAATACGGCGGAAAGATCATCAACCAGTTAAAGAAGCTGGGCGCGTCCGCAGACTGGGACAGAGAGCGCTTTACCATGGACGAAGGCTGCTCCAGGGCAGTTCAGGAAGTCTTCATTAAATTATATGAGAAAGGCTATATCTACAAAGGCTCCAGGATCATCAACTGGTGTCCGGTATGCCAGACTTCTATCTCCGACGCAGAGGTAGAGCATGAGGACCAGGACGGATTTTTCTGGCACATCAATTATCCGGTTGTGGGAGAGGAAGGACAGTTTGTAGAGATCGCCACCACACGTCCGGAGACCCTGCTGGGAGATACTGCCGTGGCAGTCAATCCAGAAGACGAGCGCTATCAGCACCTGATCGGAAAGATGCTGAAGCTGCCTCTGACAGACCGGGAGATCCCGGTGATCGCTGATGAATATGTAGACAAAGAGTTCGGTACCGGCTGTGTAAAAATCACCCCGGCACACGACCCCAACGACTTTGAAGTGGGAAAACGCCACAACCTGGAAGAGATCACCATTATGAACGACGACGCCACCATCAATGAACTGGGCGGCAAATACGCAGGCATGGACCGCTATGAAGCCCGCAAAGCCATGGTGGAAGATCTGAAAGCCCAGGGGCTTTTGGTAAAAGTCGTTCCTCATTCTCACAGTGTAGGCACCCATGACCGCTGCAAGACCACAGTAGAGCCTATGATCAAGCCTCAGTGGTTTGTAAGGATGAAAGAAATGGGCGAAGCTGCCATAGAGACCTTAAAGGACGGCAGCCTGACCTTTGTACCGGAACGTTTTGATAAGATTTACCTGCACTGGCTGGAAAATATCCGTGACTGGTGTATTTCCAGACAGCTGTGGTGGGGACACCGGATCCCGGCTTATTACTGCGAGGAATGCGGGGAGATCGTAGTGGACCGTCAGATGCCTGAGAAGTGCCCCAAATGCGGCTGCACCCATCTGCATCAGGATGAGGATACCCTGGATACCTGGTTTTCTTCAGCCCTGTGGCCTTTCTCTACATTAGGCTGGCCGGACAAGACCCCGGAGATGGAATATTTCTATCCCACCGATGTGCTGGTAACAGGCTATGATATTATTTTCTTCTGGGTTATCCGTATGGTATTCTCCGGTCTGGAGCAGACTGGAAAGACACCTTTCCACCATGTACTGATCCATGGCCTGGTACGGGATTCCCAGGGACGCAAGATGAGCAAATCCCTTGGAAACGGCATCGATCCTCTGGAAGTCATTGACAAATACGGGGCAGATGCCCTGCGGCTTACCCTGATCACAGGAAACGCTCCCGGAAACGATATGCGTTTTTACTGGGAGAGAGTGGAGTCCAGCAGAAACTTTGCCAACAAAGTATGGAACGCATCCAGATTTATCATGATGAACCTGGAGAAAGCAGAGGTTCCGGCAGAAATTGACCTGGATACCCTCACCAGCGCAGACAAATGGATCCTTTCCAAAGTCAATACCCTTGCCAAAGTGGTAACCGAGAACATGGATAAATACGAGCTGGGAATCGCGGTTCAGAAGGTTTATGATTTCATCTGGGAGGAATTCTGCGACTGGTATATTGAAATGGTAAAACCACGTCTGTACCAGGAGGAGGACAACACAAAGGCTGCGGCGCTGTGGACCCTGAAGACGGTTCTGGGCAACGCCTTAAAGCTGCTCCATCCCTATATGCCTTTTGTTACAGAGGAAATTTACTGTACCCTGTGCCCGGAGGAAGAATCCATTATGATCTCTTCCTGGCCTCAGTACCAGGGAGAATGGGATTTCGCGCAGGATGAGCTGGCAGTAGAGAAGATCAAGGAAGCAGTCAGAGGCATCCGCAACGTCCGCACAGGCATGAACGTTCCGCCCAGCAAGAAGGCAAAAGTCTTTGTCGTATCCGAGGATGAGAGCGTAAGGGATATTTTTGAAAAAGGAAAAGTCTTCTTTGCTTCCCTGGGATATGCCGGCGAAGTCATCGTACAGGCAGATAAGACAGGCATTGACGAAGACGCAGTATCCGCGGTAACTGCAGACGCAGTCATCTATATGCCATTTGCGGAGCTGGTAGATATTGAAAAAGAAATAGAAAGATTGAGAAAAGAAGAAGAAAAACTTACAAAAGAACTGGCGAGAGTCAACGGTATGTTAAGCAATGAGCGTTTCTTAAGCAAGGCGCCTGAAAGCAAGGTGGCTGAGGAAAAGGAAAAGCTGGAGAAATATACCGCGATGATGCAGCAGGTAAAAGAGAGACTTGCACAGTTACAGAAGTAGAAATAGGAAAAAGACGGGCTTTCACTGACATGAATAAGGACAGGGGGAAACGGCATATGCTGGGAACCCCTGTCCTGCTGATGATAAGGAGAACCGATTTATGAAAGAAATAAGAAAGGCTTTTTGCCTGAAATATCTGAACCTGTTTTCAGTACCTCTTCAGATGATTGGCGTATGCATAGGATATTTTGTCATAGAAGCCATCTCAAGGCATTCCATGCTGGAAGCTTTTAGCTATATGACGGAGACGCCTTTGGTGTTTCTTTATAATGCTTTTTTGATTTTTACCACCACACTGATTGTTTATCTTTTCCGCAGAAGAGTATTTTTCAGGACCATCCTGTTTATTTTCTGGATGGGGCTTGGCATTATTAACGGCGTGCTTTTGGCGAACCGGGTCACACCTTTTACCGGACCGGACCTGCATATGATCACAGACGCTGTTGCCATTGCAGACAAATACCTGTCTCCCTTCTTCTTCGTGCTGACCATGATCATTGCGGGACTGGCAGTGCTGGGACTGATCTTTTTATTCTTCAAAGGACCGAAATACAAAGGGAAACTGCGCTATAAGGTGAATATCCCGCTGATCGTCCTGTGTGTGGCAGCTTTTGCGGGCACCACAAAGCTTGCGCTGGAGAAGAGAGTGCTTTCCAATTATTTCGGAAACATTGCCTTTGCCTATGAAGACTATGGATATCCCTACTGTCTGGCAACCACGGTATTTAATACTGGCATCGGCTGCCCCAGGGATTATTCAGAAAGAACCATGGAGGATATCATAAAAAGCGAGGAAACCCTAAGCGAGACCGGGGAGCAGCGTCCCAATATCCTGTTCCTTCAGCTGGAGTCCTTCTTTGATCCTACACTGGTCAATTACCTGGAATTTTCGGAGGATCCGATTCCCAATTTCAGGAAAATGATGGAGGAATACTCTTCCGGCTACTTTAAAGTGCCCTCTGTGGGCGCTGGTACTGCCAATACCGAGTTTGAATGCATCACAGGTATGAGCCTCCATTATTTCGGTCCCGGGGAGTATCCCTACAAAGGCATCTTAAAGGAGACCACCTGTGAAAGCGCCGCCTATGTGCTGAAAGAGCTGGGATACGGAACCCACGCCATTCACAACAATGAAGCCAATTTCTACGGCAGGAAAAGTGTGTTTGCCAATCTGGGCTTTGACAGCTTTACCTCCTCGGAATATATGTCCACTCAGGATGACACCAATCCCAACGGCTGGATCCGGGACCGGAATCTGACCAAGTACATTCTTGAAGCGATGGAAGATACCGAAGGACCGGATTACGTGTACACCATTTCCGTACAGGGACATGGGGATTATCCGGAGGAGCCTATGATCGAGGATCCTAAGATCACTGTATCCGGCGGCAGTTCCGATGCGGTGAACAACAAATGGGAATATTACTGCAATCAGATCTATGAAATGGATCAGTTTGTCAAGGAACTGACCGATGCCCTTTCCCAACTGGACGAAGATGTGATCCTGGTCATGTACGGCGATCATCTGCCCACCATGGATCTGACGGTAAAGGATATGAAAAACAAGTATCTGTTCCAGACCGAGTATGTGATCTGGGACAATATGGGGCTGGAGAAGAAGGACCAGAATCTTTCCTCCTACCAGATTGCTGCCGAGGTCATGGACCAGGTAGGCATTCATGAAGGCAATGTCTTCCGCTACCACCAGGCGAGAAGAAATACCAGAGACTACCAGGTAGACCTGGAAATGCTGCAGTACGATATTCTCTACGGAGAGCAGTATGTGTATGACGGAACCAATCCTTTCGAGAGAACGGCGATGAGCCTGGGCGTTAAGGCAGCTGAGCTGCACAGCATTGAGAAGATCGCTGACGGACAGTATTATGTGAAGGGAGCCAATTTCACCCAGTCGGCATTCCTGGAGCTGAACGGCGAACTGGTAGAAGCCAATTTCATTGATGAAAATACGCTGCTGGTACTGGATGCCCAGCTTGTCACCGGCGACGAGGTGGATGTAGCCATCCGCAGCAACAGTTCCACACACCGGGTCCTTACCAGAACGGAGAAATATATTTATACCGATCCGGTAGGCGGCAGAGGAGCGGCGAAGCTGGAGCTGGCTTCTGAGGTGGAAGAAGCAGAGAGCGCAGGCGCAGATGACAGCGGAAACGCTGAAAGTGGAACCGAAAGCGAAGGGCAGAAAAATACTGAGACCGGGTCAGGCGGTGCCGGGCAGAGCGATACTGAAAACGAAACCGACGGTGCTGCGCAAAGCGATACCGAAGCCGGAGCTGATGGTGTTGCGCAGGGACATGGCGAAGCTGAAAACAGTGATGCCGCGTAAAATGATACTGAGTCTAGAGCCAGTGATGCTGCGTAAAGTGATATTGTACAGAGGGATGTCAAAGCTGAAACATTCGATGCTGTGCGAAGGGATGCTGAAGCCGAAGCAGGCAGCAGTGTACAGATCCATATGGGCGCTCTCCGGAATCCGGCAGCACAGCATGGCACAATACAGCTTCCCGCGGCACAGATAAAACAGGAAAAAGAAAAAGAGTTTTCAGGCAGGCGACATAATTTGCTTGCATATTGTCACCACTTCATTATAATGGTAAGTGACCGTAAGTTTTACGGGAACTGAACAGAAGTGGTGACTTTTCATATTCCGGAGCCTGCACAGCGCAGACCCGGGCAAGAGACAGGAGGGATACAGCTTGTTCACCTATGAAGAAGCGGTAAATTATATAGAAGACATACCGAAATTTACGAAAAAAAATAAATTAGACCATACCAGAAAATGTCTGGATCTGCTGGGAAGCCCAGATGAAGGCAAGAAGATCATCCATGTGGCAGGTACCAACGGGAAAGGAAGCGTCTGCGCCTTTCTATCCACTATGCTGGAAGAGGGCGGTTATCAGTGCGGTCTTTTTACTTCCCCGCATCTGATGAAGATCAATGAGCGGTTCCAGATCAACGAAGAGATGGTTTCCGATGAAGTATTTCTGGAGGCTTTCTGCAGGGTCAAGGAGCTTTCCGACAGCCTGGTAAGCCAGGGGGATTATCACCCCACCTACTTTGAATTTCTCTTCCTTATGGGGATGCTGATCTTTCAGCAGGCAAAGGTAGATTATATTGTTCTGGAGACAGGGCTCGGGGGAAGGCTGGATGCCACCAATTCCGTGAGAAATCCCATTGCCTGCGTGATCACCTCCATAAGCCTGGACCATGTGGAGTACCTGGGAGACACCGTTTCCCAGATCGCGGGGGAGAAAGCCGGCATCATCAAAAAAGGGGTGCCTGTGATCTATGACGGAAATGACTCGGAAGCTGCGCAGGTGATCCGTAAGAAAGCCGAAGAGATGGAAGCCCCCTGCTGGGAGGTCAAAGAAGAATCCCAGGAAATGACCTCTTATACCAGAGAAGGGATCCGGTTTATCTGCCATTCCCGGCATTATGGAGATACCGGGCTTTTCGTGCCCTTTATCGCCAGATATCAGATGATGAATGCTGCCCTTGCCCTGGAGACCATGGGCGTATTAAAAGAGGTTCACGGTCTTTCCAGAGAGACCCTGGAGAAAGGCATGGAGCATACCAGATGGCAGGGCAGGATGGAGACCATCCTTCCCGGCGTCATTGCAGACGGAGCGCACAATGAGGACGGAATTGCCAGATTTGTGGAGACCGCGGGCTATTTCCAGCAGCAGTGTCCTATCACCCTGCTGTTTACCACAGTTTCAGATAAAGATTATACGGATATGATAGGCAGGATCTGTTCCGGTCTGCATTTTGCCCATGTGGTGACTACCGAGATTGAGGGCAGCAGAAAGCAGTCCGCCCAGGAACTGGCGCAGTTGTTTCGGGAGAACGGATGCGAAAGCGTCCGGGCAGTGCCCCAGGTCTGCCAGGCATTTGACTGTGCCTGCCAGTTAAAAGGGGAGGGCATGCTGTTTGTGGCAGGTTCTCTGTACCTTGTAGGGGAGATCAAGGACTATGTAAGGAGGACAAAGCATGATTAATTATGAAGAAGAACTGAAGAAATTCCAGCCCTGTCTGGAAGTAGACGACGCGGAAGGCGCCATTTACCGTCAGGATCTCACCGATGTGATCGACATCCTGAAAGAAATGATAAAAGACAACAAACAAACCTCAGATTAACAGGGGGAAGACTATGAATTGTATGAAATGCAACGCGCCGCTTACCTCGTCCGCATACTGTCCGAAATGCGGATGCAGTGTAACCGCGCAGAAAAAAGCAGCGGCATTGTCCAACCTTTATTACAATCAGGGGCTGGAAAAAGCACAGATCCGGGATCTGTCAGGAGCGATCACCTGCCTGAAGCGGAGTCTGAAAATGAATAAGCTGAATATACAGGCGCGCAATCTTCTGGGACTGGTTTACTTTGAGACCGGGGAAGTGGTGGCAGCCTTAAGCCAGTGGGTCATCAGCAAAAATATGCTGCCGGAGGGAAACCCTGCGGTGGGCTACATCGACAGGCTGCAGAGAAATGCCAACCGCCTGGAGACCATCAACAACAGCATCCGGAAATACAACGAATGCCTGGCATACTGCAGGGGCGGCAATGAAGATATGGCAAAGATTCAGTTAAAATCCGTACTGTCCAACAATCCCAAGCTGATCAAGGGCTACCACCTTCTGGCGCTGATCTACATCCACGAAGAGGACTATGAAAAAGCCCGCAAGCAGCTGAAGGCAGCGGCAAAGATCGACAAGACCAACACCACCACACTGCGGTTTTTAAAGGAAGTGGAGGCGCAGACCGGAAGGGCGACCAACCTGGAGCCAAGATTCCGCATGAAAGAACGGGAGGAAGAGAGAAAGGAAGCTTCCAGAGTATACCGCTCTTCCCACGACGCGGTGATCCAGCCGGCGCTGCACAGAGAAAGGACCATTACCAATACGCTGGTCAATCTGATCATCGGACTTTTGGTGGGAGCGGCAGCCCTGTGGTTCCTCATCGTCCCGGCGAGGACCCAGAAGATCAACGAAGAGGCAAATAAAAAGGTGGTGGAGTACAGCGACAAAATGGCAGCCCAGTCTGCGGAGCTGGACCGTCTCACAGAACAGATGAATGCTTCCACAGAGTCTGTAAATACAGCCAACGACCAGATCTCAGCAGCCAACAATAAGACCGGCAGCTATGAAAATCTGCTGAAAGCATGGCAGGCATATACAGCAGGGAATTACTCCACTGCGGCAAATGCTATGGAGAGCGTGCGTGCAGAGGATCTGTCCGTGGAGGCAAAGAGCATGTACGATTCCATTATGGGAGATATCGGCGCCACCATGCAGGCGCAGTACAAGGAAGAAGGCATTACTTCCTATGAAGCAGGAGACTATGATTCTGCCATCTCTTCCCTGGAAAAAGCCCTTGCCATCAGCGAAAGCGATTCCGATACCATGTATTTCTGCGCCCGTGCCTATGACCGAAAGGGCGACACAGAACATGCCAACCAATGGTACCAGAAGATCATAGATAATTTCCCGGGAACCAACGCGGCTTCGGATGCCAGAGACTATCTGGCGGCAAACGGCGTCACAGGCACACAGCAGGATGCCGGAGAAGAAGATGCCGGAGAGGAAACAGGAGGAGAGGATACAGAGGAATAATCCTCCCGAAAAAACAGAAGAAAAACCTTGGAGCAAAGGATGCATACGGTAAAAGGTATGTGTCCTTTTTGTTTTATCCGGAAACGCTTCCAGGTTCAGCCGGGAGCCTCCTGCAGGGAAGCTCACCGCAAGAAAGGAAAAGGGGATTGGTTATAATGGAAAAAAATATGAAGAAAAAGGGCAGCTGCCTGATCGTCTATGTACCCAGGGAGCTGGATCATCACTTTGCCCAGCAGGTGACAAAAGAGGTGGACGCAGAGCTTTTGCGGGGAACGGTGCGGCAGCTGGTCTTTGATTTCTCTGACACCACGTTTATGGACAGTTCCGGCATCGGCATGCTCATGGGGAGAAAACGGCTGTTAAGCTACAGCGGAGGCACAGTCAGCGTCATCCACGTAAACGACCGTCTGAAAAAGATCATGGAATTGTCAGGCATATCCAGATATGTGGAGATCAGCCAGGAATCCGTCTGGAATAAGATCAGGAGATAGGAGGGGAGTATCATGGAATCAAAGAACGAAATGCTGCTGGTGGTAGACAGCCGTTCCTGCAACGAAGGGCTGGTAAGGATTGCGGTGGCAGCCTTTTCCACCCAGTTAAATCCCACACTGGAGGAGGTGGCAGATATTAAGACCGCGGTTTCCGAAGCCATTACCAACTGTATCGTGCATGCCTACGAATCCCAGGAGGAGAAGATACGGGTAGAATGCCGCATCGATGAAAGAGAGCTGACCGTGCGGGTGACAGACACCGGGAAAGGCATCGCCGATGTGGAGAAGGCAATGGAGCCTATGTTCACCACAAAGCCGGAACAGGACCGCTCCGGTATGGGATTTGCCTTTATGGAAGCCTTTATGGACACGGTGACCGTGGAATCGTCTCTGGGACAGGGCACCTGTGTGACCATGAAAAAGAAGATAGAAAGAGACAGTTCTGTATTTGAGTAGGAGGGTGTATGGAAGAAATCCTTGCCCTTATCGGGCGTGCGCACCAGGGGGATAAGGAAGCGAGAGATACACTGGTAGAGAAAAATATGGGACTGGTACGCAGCATAGCCAGGCGTTTTTTCAACCGGGGCGTGGAAGCGGAGGATCTGATCCAGATCGGCAGCATCGGACTTTTAAAAGCCATTGATAAATTTGACAGCTCCTTTGACGTAAAGTTTTCCACGTACGCAGTGCCCATGATCACAGGAGAGATCAAAAGATTTTTAAGAGACGACGGTATGGTGAAGGTAAGCCGTTCCTTAAAAGAGACAGCTGCCAAAGCCTATGCCTTAAGAGAAGCAGCTCTGGCGCAGGAGGGCAGAGAGCCTTCCATGGAGGAGATCGCCGCCAAGCTGGCGCTTCCCATGGAAGAACTGGTCATGGCAATGGAATCTGTCACCCAGGTGGAATCCCTGCAAAAGACGATTTACGAAAGCGACGGCACGGATATTTCCCTGGAGGACCGTCTTCCCCAGGAAAAGAATCATCAGGAAGAAGTCCTGGACCGGATGCTGCTGGAGGAAGTGCTGGGAAGCCTGAATGCCAGGGAGCGGGAACTGATCTATCTGCGTTTCTTTCAGGAAAAGACCCAGACCTGCATTGCAGAAAAAATGGGGATGTCTCAGGTACAGGTTTCCAGACTGGAGAAAAAGATCCTGGGGCAGATGAGAAACTATCTGGAATCCGGACCGGAGAATATTTTAGAGAAAAAGCGGCATACTAATTCCTGATAGCACCACAGGAAGGAGGCTGTCAGGTGAGCGATATCTTATATCTACAGACAGAGAAAAATGTGGAGGTGCACAGCCCGGAGATTTACCTGCAGGATGTGGCAAAACTGACCTGCAGCAATGCGAAAGTGCTGAACCGCAACCGGGTCCGCAGGGTTTTCCAGATCCCTGACGGGAAGCCGGGCAGATATGTGGTGTCCGCCCTGGAGCTTGCCCGGGCAGTGGCAGAGGCAGAGGAAAACGTGGATGTGACCCACATCGGAGAAGCCAATCTGGTCATTACCTATGAGAAGCAAAAAACAGGAGAGCTGTGGAAAAGCTGGGCAAAAACCATCTTTGTGTGTCTGGTGACCTTTTTCGGCGCTGCTTTTTCTATTATGACCTTTAATACGGATGTGAATACGTTCGGGTTGTTTTTCCGCCTTTACAGGCAGATGACCGGGGAAATCTCCAACGGGCACACCATCCTGGAATTTACCTATTCCCTGGGCGTGGGCATGGGCGTGATCTTCTTTTTCAATCATTTCGGCAAAGGGAAGATCACCCAGGATCCCACCCCTATGGAAGTACAGATGCGGGTCTATGAGGACGATGTGAATAAAACCCTCATTGCCCAGAAATACAGAGAAGGAAAGAAGAAGACACAAAAAGGAGGATGACCCATGTGGTACGGACAGGTTCTTGCAGCGGTGACAGGACTGTGCGGAGGAGCCATTGCAGCCACCGCCCTTTCGGCATTTATCATCGGGCTTGGGATCATTCCCAGATATGCGGGGATCACCCACACGGCGCAGCACCTGCTTTTGTATGAGGACTGCCTGATCCTGGGAAGCATTGTGGGAAATGTGGTGTCGGTGTATGGCATGGACCTCCCCTTAGGAAGATGGGGGCTGCTTTTTACCGGATTGTTTTTCGGGATCTTCCTGGGCAGCTGGATCATTGCCCTGGGAGAAGTGGTCAATGTATTTGCCATCATGGCAAGGAGGATCGGCATCAAAAAGGGCGTGGGGCTGATCGTTCTCGCCATAGCGGCAGGTAAGGTACTGGGAAGCCTGTTTCAATTTTTTCTATTGTAAAGGAGTGTGAAGCATATGAATTCCCCCCAGCAGGAAGAAGAAAAGAAAAAAGCAAAAGAATATGAGGATTATGTGAAGACAAAAACCCCTGCCCATAGTCTGGCAAAAAATATGGCGGCAGCCTTTTTGTGCGGCGGGCTGATCTGCGTTTTAGGGCAGGCAATTATGAATTTCTGCCAGCATGCAGGACTGGATAAAGAGACCAGCGGTTCCTGGACCTCCCTGCTCCTGGTGCTCCTCAGTGTAGTATTAACCGGGTTCAATCTCTATCCGAAAATCGCCAAGTGGGGCGGCGCAGGAACTCTGGTGCCCATCACAGGATTTGCCAATTCCGTGGCGGCGCCAGCCATTGAATATCAGAAAGAAGGACAAGTATTCGGAATCGGATGCAAAATATTTACCATAGCAGGTCCGGTGATCCTCTACGGCATACTGACCAGTGCTGCCCTGGGGACCATCTACTACTTCCTGCATCTTTGGGGGATCGTATGAGAAAACAGACAGTTGGAAAACAGAGCATAGCATTTGAACAGGCGCCCCATATCCTGGGGGCAGCCTCCATTGTAGGAAAGAAAGAGGGAGAAGGACCTCTCGGAAAATATTTTGATAAGATCGGGGAAGAGGACGGGCTTTTCGGAGGAAAATCCTGGGAGGAGGCGGAGAGTACCCTGCAGAAAGAAGCCGTCTCCATGGCATTGGCGAAAGCAGGCATCGACCGGCAGCAGCTGCGTCTGATCTATGCCGGGGACCTGCTGGCGCAGACCATTGCTTCCTCCTTCGGGATCCTGGGATTCCATACCCCGGTCTATGGTCTCTATGGAGCCTGCTCCACCATGGGAGAAGGGCTGTCCCTGGCATCCATGGCAGTGGCAGGCGGTTACGGAGACTATGTGGCAGCGGTGACTTCCAGCCATTTCGCCACAGCCGAGAAGGAATTCCGTTTTCCCCTGGGATACGGCAGCCAGAGACCCCTCTCTGCCACCTGGACCGTGACCGGAAGCGGAGCCTGTATCCTGGGGACCCAGGGAGGCAAAGCCAGGGTCACAGGCATCACCACAGGAAAGATCGTGGACTTCGGGTTTAAGGATTCCCTGAACATGGGCGCCTGCATGGCGCCTGCTGCCTGCGACACCATAGCGGCGAATCTGACAGATTTCGCCCGGTCTCCCCAGGATTATGACCGGATCATCACCGGAGACCTGGGAGAGGTGGGACAGAAGATCCTCTTTGATCTTCTGAAGCAAAAGGGATATGACATTGAGAAGCAGCACAGGGACTGCGGGATTGAGATCTTTGACAAAGAAACCCAGGATACCCATGCCGGAGGAAGCGGCTGCGGCTGTTCCGCGGCAGTCTTTGCTTCCTGTATCCTTCCCAAGGTCCAGAAGGGAGAGTGGAAGCGGGTACTGTTTGTGCCCACGGGAGCTTTGCTCTCCAAGGTCAGCTATAATGAGGGAAGAAGCGTTCCCGGCATTGCCCAGGCAGTGGTAGTGGAACATTGTTAAAGGAGGCAGCTATGGATTATATCAATGCATTCTGGGTAGGCGGTCTGATCTGCGCGCTGGTGCAGATCCTTCTGGATAAGACAAAAATGCTTCCGGGCAGAGTGATGGTGCTTCTGGTGTGCACCGGCTCTGTGCTGGGAAGCCTGGGAATCTATGACAAACTGGTATCCTTTGCCGGGGCAGGTGCCAGCGTGCCTTTGCTGGGCTTTGGCAATGTTCTGTGGAAAGGCGTCAAGAAAGCGATCCTGCAGGACGGGGTACTGGGGATTTTCATGGGAGGCTTTACCGCCAGCGCGGTGGGCATTTCCGCGGCGCTGATCTTCGGGTATCTTGCCAGTTTGGTTTTTAAGCCTAAGATGAAAGAGTAAATGTAAAAAAGTGCATCCGGAAAGAAGGTGAGCGGCAGCCCTGCCTTTTCGGATGTACTTTTTTTGCGTCGGCACAGATGCCGCTTTGAAGCTGTTCCCCAATGGATCAGGTAGCATAAAAAGTACAGCTCCAAGATAATAAAAACGAATCTATACTTTTTCGGTAAATAATAGTATAATAGACACCACAGGAGAGCATGGTAAAAGACATCGGCAATAGCTGCCTTTTACTATGCCCTCCAAAATCATGCAGTCACAGGAGG
>DWVZ01000101.1 GCA_019119975.1 Candidatus Blautia merdavium
TTTTAAACGGACAGAACGGCAGCGGGAAATCATTCAGTTAGTCACTGAGAAGGTAAAGAAGGCATCTCCGGCAACCTTATATAAAATTGCGGATACGGTACTTCCAATGGTAAAAACAAATTTTAGCAAAACGCAAATACTTTCCATGGGAATGTCAATGATTTCCTATACTATCAAAGACTCTTCAGGATTTCCCTTTGAACTTACAGGGGAAAATTTGGGAGATTTAGGATCGTGTGTAATACCAACAGATTTATCTTTGAATGTTCAGGAGCTCCATGAACTGCTTTTTGATGATATGAATTATCAAGTATCGACTCAGGTTATGGAGCGTTCTGAGAAAATTGATCTTATGTACAATGAAAATTATTTGAATAAAGAATATCGTAAGTCTCGATAGGACTCTCACATATCATCGCATGATAACCATGCATTTCCAAGTGCCTGCAGATGACCTTGTTCCAATTTTACAAGGCGTACAAACGGACTGTATACAGAGAATGTACTGAGCTTTTATGCTGTCATTTATCGCGTCAATCGTATCATAATCGTTTCAAACGTATTGATACGATTGAAACGGTTCGCTATAGCTGCTGCCAGAGTCCTGAAAAATTGGTAAAAACAGGAAGTATTTCCTATAATGCCTCTCAAACAGATTGACAACAGAAGAAATATAAGATATAATAATGATATCAAAATGATATCAAATTAATCGGAAAGAACAGCAGACGATTCCATCCATGCAGCTGTAAACTTTCCAAATCCAACCAAGGAGGGTATGAGTATGGAGAGTGGCAACAAGATTCAGGAAGAAAAAATATTAAAGGCAAAGTCAGGCTTTGGAATGCTGGCGCTGGGGATTCTCCTTCTGCTGGCAGGAACCGCAGGAATGATTTACGGGATCGTCCGTCTGGAGGGCAACGACTCAGACGTGCTGGGCGGCTGTCTGCTGATCGGCGGTATCCTGGTGATCGTGGCAGCAGTGATCCTGCTGTGCGGACTGAAGATCTTAAACCCCAAGGAAGCCCTTGTGCTGACACTTTTCGGAAATTATTACGGCACACTGAAAGAAGAAGGCTTTTACTGGGTAAATCCTTTTGTATCAGCCATTAGTCCTTCTGCCAAGATCGTGATCACAGGCAAGGCAGACCTTGGAAATGTAAAGAAAAAGATTTCCTTGAAAACCATGACCCTAAACAACGAAAAGCAGAAGGTCAACGACCAGCTGGGAAATCCAGTGGAGATCGGCGCGGTTGCTATCTGGAAAGTGGTAAATCCCACAAAGGCAGTGCTCAATGTAGAGAATTATAAGAATTATCTTTCCATCCAGTGCGATTCCATCA
Organism: Candidatus Blautia merdavium; assembly: GCA_019119975.1. GTDB lineage: Bacteria > Bacillota > Clostridia > Lachnospirales > Lachnospiraceae > Blautia > Blautia merdavium. Next base: position 1,344 of record DWVZ01000101.1, read on the forward strand.
TCCGCAACACTGCCCGCAAGTATCCCTATGACGCAGCAGAAGGCGCGGACGAAAAGAGCCTGAGAGGAAGCAGCCAGGAGATCGCGGACATTATGTGCAAAGAGCTCCAGGAAAAAGTGGTAAACGCAGGCATCCAGATTCTGGAAGTGCGCATCACCCACCTGGCTTACGCGCCGGAGATCGCATCCGCGATGCTGCAGAGACAGCAGGCAGCAGCTATCATCGACGCTCGCCAGAAGATCGTGGAAGGCGCCGTGGGAATGGTGCAGATGGCGCTGCAGCAGCTGAATGAAAACGATGTGATCGAGCTGGACGAAGAGAGAAAAGCAGCCATGGTCAGCAATCTGCTGGTGATCCTGTGCGGAAATAAAGACGCCCAGCCTATTGTCAACAGCGGAAGTATTTATTAAAATAAAAGGGCGGTCACAGCCCGGCTGACCGGCAGAAAAAGTAAAGGTGGTGACTCATTCTGGAAAATGAAACCAGGGGAAAAGGGAAAGAAAAGGCAAAGAAACAGGTGCCCTTAAGACTGTCAGCTACCCTGTGGAATGAGATCGCCCAGTGGGCAGAAGAAGATTTCCGTTCCATGAACGGGCAGATCGAATATCTGCTGACAGAATGTGTAAAATACAGGAAAAAGCACAGGAAAAAAGAAGACGAATAAACAGACAAAGAAAAAGACAGATAATAATAAAAACACCCCGAAAGAGCAGAGCAGGAAATTCCTGCAGGGTTCTTTCGGGGTGTCTGCTGTATAGGGGGATTCGTAAGATGCAGACCTTGTAAGTTACAGATTCTGCTGGATCTGCGCTTTCGTCTCAAGCAGGATGCGGGACAGTTCCAGGATCCGTTCATCGGACATACGGGCGACAGGAGCAGAAATGGAAAACGCGTATTTTGCCCTGCCCTTGTAGTCAGGAAGGCTGACTGCCACACAGCGGACGCCCAGCTCATTTTCCTCGTCGTCCAGGGCATAGCCGTTCTGTCTTACCTCTTTAATTTTTTCAAGAAATTGGGTATAATGAGTAATAGTATGAGGTGTCAGTTTTTCAACAGGGCTGGCGTCCCAAAGAGCGTGTATCTGAGTTTCTTCCATATCCGCAGCCATGGCTTTTCCTACGCCGGAGCAGTAAAGAGGAATGCGGCTTCCGACCTTGGAAACCATGCGGACAGAATTCTGGTGGGATTCTTCTTTGTAAATGTAGACTGCATGGGTTCCGTCCAGCTGGACAAAGTGGACGGTCTCTCCGGTCTGGGAAGAGAGGTTTTTCAAATAAGGGCGGACCGTGTCCAGGATATCCATCTGACCCAGCAGTTTATTGGAAAGGGTCAGCAGCTTAAAGGAAAGCGCATATTTTCCTGTCTCGGTATCCTGTTTCACATAGCCCATGTAGATCAGGGAGCAGAGAAGCCGATGGACCGTGCTTTTGTTCAGATCCAGGTGTCTGCACAGGTCTGCCAGGGTGACAGCGCCGGTGTCCGCCAGAGTTTCCAGTACCAGGAAAAGGCGGTCTGCTACCTGAATGGGATTTTTATTTTCCGTCATAGTGATTACTCCTGTTCATTTGTCTGTGATTTTATCATTTTGGCGCTATTGTATCACTTTCTGGGAAAAGAGGCAATAGACAGAAATCCGGATAGGAGAAAAGCTTCTGAGGATCCCATAAAACAAAGGATGGCAGAACAACAAAAGACCCCCAAAAATCTGTCAGAAAATGTGAAAAATCACTTGACTTTTCCGGGCATGGGAGTATAATTCAAGATAAAGATACCACATAGCGAAACGACATTTCATAATATGAAACGGTAGAACAAGGAGGATTTATTATGAGCACAGTAGCAGAAAAATTTGCAGGTTACGGCGTAGTGCCGGTGGTTGTTCTGGATGATGCCAAAGACGCGGCGCCTCTGGCAAAGGCACTGGTAGAGGGAGGACTTCCCTGTGCAGAGGTGACTTTCCGTACAGCGGCAGCAGAGGAATCCATTAAGATCATGACTTCTGAGTACCCGGATATGTTCGTGGGAGCAGGTACAGTCCTGACCATCGACCAGGTAGACCGCGCAGTGGCAGCAGGGGCGAAATTCATCGTAAGCCCGGGATTTGATCCGGAGATCGTTGATTACTGCATCAGCAAGGATATCCCTGTATTCCCAGGCTGCATCACACCTTCCGAAGTAGCTCAGGCAGTGAAGAGAGGATTAAAGGTAGTAAAATTCTTCCCGGCAGAGCAGTTCGGCGGCGTCGCTACCATCAAAGCAATGGCTGCTCCTTATGTAGGACTGAAATTCATGCCCACAGGCGGAATCAGCGCCAAGAACCTGGAGAACTACTTAAGCTGTGACAAGATCGTTGCCTGCGGCGGAAGCTGGATGGTAAAAGGCGATCTGGTAAAAGCAGGCAAATTCGACGAGATTAAAGCTCTGACAGCAGAGGCAGTGAAACTGGCAGCTGAGATCAGAAAATAATTCAGAAAATAATTATTTTAGAGGAGATAGAAAGACAATGGCAAAGAAAGTAATTACTTTTGGTGAAATTATGTTAAGACTGGCTCCGGAAGGCTACTACCGTTTCGTACAGGCAGATACCTTCGGTGCAACCTACGGCGGAGGAGAAGCAAACGTTGCAGTTTCTCTGGCAAACTACGGATTCGACGCAAAATTCGTTACCAAGCTTCCAAAACATGAGATCGGACAGGCAGCAGTAAATTCCTTAAGAAAATACGGTGTTGACACCACCGATATCGTTCGGGGCGGAGACCGTGTAGGTATTTATTTCTTAGAGAAGGGCGCTTCCCAGAGACCATCCAAAGTAATCTATGACCGCGCAGGTTCTTCTATTGCAACTGCAACCGCAGCTGACTTTGACTGGAAGAAGATCTTCGACGGCGCAGACTGGTTCCACTTTACAGGAATCACACCTGCATTAAACGACGAAGTGGCAGCTATCTGCTTAGAAGCATGCAAGGCTGCAAAAGAAGCAGGACTGACCATCTCCTGTGACTTAAACTACAGAAACAAACTGTGGTCCAAAGAAAAAGCCGGACAGGTAATGGGAGAGATCTGCAAATATGTAGATGTCTGCATCGCAAACGAAGAAGACGCAGCTGACGTATTCGGCATCAAAGCTGCCAACACCGATGTAACCCAGGGTGAAGTCAACCACGAAGGCTACAAGGATGTGGCAAAACAGCTGGCTGACCGCTTTGGATTCCAGAAGGTAGCCATCACACTGCGTGAGTCCTTATCCGCTAATGACAACAACTGGTCCGCTATGTTATACGACGGTCAGGACTATTACTTCAGCAAAAAATACAAAATGCACATCGTTGACCGTGTAGGCGGCGGCGACTCTTTCGGCGGCGGACTGATCTGCGCATGCTTAAACGGATACGATTCCCAGGCGACCATTGAGTTCGCAGTAGCGGCATCCTGTCTGAAGCACTCCATCGAAGGCGACTTCAACATGGTTTCCATGGACGAAGTATTGAAGCTGGCAGGCGGCGACGGTTCCGGACGTGTACAGAGATAATTAAAAAGACCCTTATTGCCATTGGGGAACATGATATAGAGGGAGGACCGGTGTTCCGGTTTTCCCGGGACAGATGAGAAATGGGATACTGTAAAGCAGTGTCCCTTTTTCTTCATAAAGAAAATACAAATAGCCAGCCGCGGCTGTGCGGGAAAGGAGCAAAAACTATGGGAAAAGATTTTGATCTGTTATCTTTCGGGGAAATTTTACTTCGTCTGTCTCCTCCGAACAATGAGAGGATCGTAAGAGGAGAGACCTTCCAGAAGCAGGTGGGAGGCGCGGAGCTGAACGTGGTTTCCGGCGTATCCCTTCTGGGGCTTCGCACCGGCATTATCTCCCAGCTGCCGGACAATCCGCTGGGCACTTACGCAAAGAACCGGATCCGTTTCTGCGGCGTCAGCGACGACTATCTGGTTTATGACGGGGACAATGATGCCCGTCTTGGGATCTATTATTATGAGGACGGCGCTTACCCCAGAAAACCCAGTGTCGTATACGACAGAAGGCACGCGTCCTTCTGCAAGATTTCGCTGGACGACCTGCCGGAATCCATGTATGCATCCGCCAGATGCTTCCATACCAGCGGGATTACCCTAGCGCTTTCAGAAAACACAAGAAACGTGGGCATTGAGATGATCAAACGGTTCAAAGAAAAGGGAGCCCTCATTTCCTTTGACGTCAATTTCCGCGCGAATCTCTGGACCGGTCCTGAGGCAAAAGAGTGCATTGAGGGGATCCTTCCCTATGTGGATGTCTTCTTCTGCTCCGAGGATACTGCCAAGCTGACCTTCTTAAAAGAGGGAACCGTGTATGATATCATGAGAAGCTTTGCCAAAGAGTATCCGCTCTCCATCGTGGCTTCCACCCAGAGGATCGTCCACAGCCCCAAAGTACATACCTTCGGCTCTGTGATCTACAATGCAAAGGAAGACAAATTCTATGAAGAAGAGCCTTACCGGAACATTGAAGTGGTAGACCGCATCGGCAGCGGCGACGCTTATATCTCAGGAGCCCTTTACGGTCTTCTGGCACATGACTTTGACTGCCAGATGGCGCTGGAATACGGAAACGCCACCAGCTCTGTGAAAAATACCATACCCGGAGATCTGCCCTCCTGCGGCTTAAATGAAATCGACCGCATCATTAAAAATCATAAAAATACCGGCGTTCAGCTGGAAATGGACAGATAAAGGGTGATTCTTTTTCCCCTGTGCTCATAGGATACAGTAAGACTGTGAGCACAGGGGATTTTTATGCGTGTCTGTGAGCTGCGGCAGAAAGAAGTGATCAATGTATGTACCTGCAGGACCCTGGGCTGCCCTGTAGATGTAGAATTTGACTGCAAGACGGGAAATTTAACCGCCATCATCATCCCTGTTCCGGGAAAAATGTGCGGTCTGTTTGGTCCGGTCAGCGAATATGTCATCCCCTATGGCTGCATCCGCCAGATCGGAGAGGATATCATTTTGGTGGAGATCAAGGAAGAGAAATTCCTGCGCAAGGAATAGGGATACAACTTGTCAACAAGAGCGCACAAGTTGTACAATGGGGGCAAAGGAGAAAGTCATGAACCAGGAAAACGGAAAGACAAAATACTATACACTGATGGAAGAATTAAAAGCCGCCATTCTAAGCGGCAGGATCCGGGCAGGAGAGAAGCTGCCCTCGGAAAACCAGCTTTCAGAACAGTACCAGATCAGCAGGCATACGGTGAGAAAAGCCCTTTCCATCCTGATCCAGGAGGGGTATATCGTGGCAGAGCACGGCAGGGGAACCTTTTGTTCCGACCGCATGTCCCATCTGAAAAAATCCAAGAATATAGCAGTGATCACCACCTATATTTCGGATTACATTTTTCCCAGGCTGATCCAGGGCATGGATAAAGTACTGACGGAAAACGGATACAGCATTATCCTGAAAAACACGGCAAACAGCAGAACCCGGGAGGCAAAGGTGCTGGAAGATATCCTGACCAAAGACATTGACGGGCTGATCATTGAACCCAGCAAAAGCCAGATCCTGTGCAGGCATATGAACCTGTATCAGCTGCTGGACGATTACCAGATCCCCTATGTGTTTATCCAGGGGGTGTATTCCCAGATGAGAGAGAAGCCCCACATTCTCATGGACGACTGCCGGGGCGGCTACTTGGCTGCCAAGTATCTGCTGGATCTGGGGCATGAAAATCTGGTAGGCATCTTTAAGGCAGATGATTTCCAGGGGAAGGAACGGCACAAAGGCTATGTGAAGGCGCTGCAGGAAGCCGGCTATTACTACGATCCGGACCGGGTCATCTGGTATCACACCGAGGACCGGAAAGCCAAGCCCGGAGTGTCCGTGAAAGCACTGCTGGAGCAGGGGACCCAGGTGGACGGGATCGTATGCTACAATGACCAGGTTGCCCTGGATGTGATCCGGGCAGTGCAGGAGTGCCGCCGTCAGGTGCCGGAAGATATCTCCGTCATCGGATATGATAACTCTGTAATGGCTGCGGGAGGCGCGGGTCTTACCACCATAGCTCATCCGCAGGAAAAATTAGGTGAGATGGCTGCGGAGCTGCTCCTTGAAAAGATCAGGGAGGTGCCTGAGGAGAAAAGCAGGATCCCCAGGCTGATCCAGCCGGAGCTGATCATCAGAAATTCTGTAAAAGACAGAAGAAAACAAGAAAAGCAGGAGGAAAAAACATGTTAGAAGAATTAAAAAAAGCAGTCTATGAGGCAAATATGCTTCTGCCCAAGTACCAGCTGGTAACCTTTACCTGGGGAAATGTAAGCCAGATCGACAGAGAGACAGGATATTTCGCTATCAAGCCCAGCGGTGTGGATTATGACAAGCTGACACCGGACGACATGGTGATCATGGACCTGAACGGCAACAAGATCGAGGGAAGATACAATCCTTCTTCGGACACCCCCACCCATATCGAGCTGTATAAGGCATTTCCAAAGATCGGCGGGGTGGTACATACCCATTCTTCCTGGGCGACCAGCTGGGCGCAGGCAGGAAGAGGAATCCCCTGCTACGGAACGACCCACGCAGATTACATGTACGGGGAGATTCCCTGTGTCAGATGTCTGACCAAGGAAGAGATCGAGGGCGCTTACGAGAAAAATACCGGGCTTCTGATCGCCGATTATTTCAAGGATAAGGATTATGAGGCAGTTCCGGCAGTGCTGTGCAAGAATCACGGACCTTTTACCTGGGGCAAGGACGGTCATGAGGCAGTGCACAATGCAGTGGTCTTAGAGGAAGTTGCCAAGATGGCGGCACGCTGTGAAACCATCAACCCGCAGGTACAGCCGGCGCCGCAGGAGCTTCAGGATAAGCATTACTACAGAAAACACGGGGCAAACGCTTATTACGGACAGAAATAACAGCGCAGAAAAAGGGAAGCGGCTGCCTGGAAAAACAAAAAGGTTCCGGCGTGGAGAGAGAAAATTTCTCCATGCCGGAACCTTTTTCCATTCCAGAAACGGTTAAAAGCAATCGTAATCCTCCGGATTTTCCGGGGGTATTTTTTTCATGCGCCGGATAAAATAAAATAGAACGGCGAAGACCGCAGCGATTACAAAAAGAGGGAAGAAACCAATATTTTTCTCCATGGCAGAGCAGACCGTCAGCTGCGCATACACGATCATGATCAGCAGCTTCATGGTGGAGAGCAGGCTTTTTACATTGGCATAGACCCAGATTTTATTAAAAGGGGTGAGCTTTACCGGAAGGTTCCAGAGAGAGGGAAACTTAGAGACAAAGACCAGCAGCAGGTAAAGCAAAACACCTATGACAGGCAGAAGCAGCAGTGTGCCTTTGGGACCAAAACCATCCGCGGCGCCGCTGAACCCATAGTGCGTAGGGATTTTATCAGGGATCCGGTCCCAGTATACAAGAAGAAATACAAACATTCCCGCCAGCAAAAGGAAGGAGAGAAGATCCAGGATCTTCTGGTACAGGGTGGAAGTATTTTTTAAATCCTGTTTTTGGCTGTTGTCCATGAAAAAACCTCCTTTTCGTATCGAAACAGGGATAGATAGAACTCCCGTTCCTCTTATGAGCTAAAGTATAGCAGAAAAGCAAAAAAGAAGGAAGAACTTTGTAACACATACAAGGAAAAAGAATAGGATATAGTAGCAGAAAAATACAGAAGAAAAAACGTGTGTTCCAAGGGAAAGTATGCTATAATTAGAAAACTGTCAGAGATATGTAACTATAAAGGATACAAAGTCCTGTTTTTGGGATTTTGTGGGAAATACTGCCAAAATAGAGAGATAAAGGAGAAGAAATGGAACTTTTTTCAGGAATTATGATTCCCTTTTTAGGGACAACATTGGGTGCGGCATCGGTCTTTTTCCTAAAACAGGAAATCCGTCCGCTGATACAAAAAGCGCTTCTGGGATTTGCCTCCGGCGTCATGGTGGCAGCTTCTGTCTGGTCTCTTCTGATCCCTTCCATGGATCTGTCAGAGGGACTGGGAAAGTTTGCCTTTGTCCCTGCCGCAGTGGGCTTTCTCATGGGGATTTTTTTTCTTCTGGCAATGGATAAACTCATTCCCCATCTGCACCTGGGAGAAAGCAAGCCGGAAGGAAGAAAGAGCAATCTTAAGAGAACCACCATGCTGGTCCTTGCCGTGACTCTTCACAACATCCCGGAAGGCATGGCAGTGGGCGTGGTCTTTGCCGGTATGCTGGCAGACCATGTGGAGATCAGCTTTGCAGGAGCTATGGCGCTGTCCATCGGTATTGCCATCCAGAATTTCCCGGAGGGCGCTATCATATCCCTTCCTCTGCGCAGCGAGCAGGGCGTGGGTAAGGGCAGGGCATTTGCCTACGGAACCCTTTCCGGGGCGGTAGAGCCTCTGGGGGCTTTGATCACGGTGCTTTTATTCCGTTTTATTAATCCTGTGCTGCCTTACCTTCTGGCATTCGCGGCAGGAGCCATGATCTATGTGGTGGTGGAAGAGCTGATCCCGGAAGCCAGCGAAGGGGAGCATACCAACATCGGAACCCTGGGATTTGCGGCAGGATTTGTATTGATGATGGTGCTGGATGTGGCGCTGGGCTAGAGAAAGTAGATGGATGCAAAAGCAGGAGAGGAGTTTCGGCGGCGGGACTCCTTTTTTTGCGGGAGAATTTGAGAAAGCGCCCCGGATGCAGCCAGACAGCAGGGAAGTGAGAGCCGGACGCGGCAGGTATCCGGATAAGAAAAAACGGAGAAGAAAAAAGGTTGACGGAAAGGTACGGTTATGCTATAGTATTTTTGTCAAGATAATACCCCACGGGGGTGTAGTAATTGGAGGCAGAGAAATGAAAGCAGACAAAGCAAAGATCAACCGCCTTTTAAAAACAGCCAGAGGTCAGATCGACGGGATCCTGAAGATGGTGGAGGAGGACCGCTATTGTATGGATATCTCCCATCAGCTCATGGCGACCGAGGCGATTTTAAACAAAGCAAACAAAGAAATCCTGACCGCGCATCTGAAAAGCTGCGTCACCAATGCGTCTACCGATGAAGAACGGGAAGAAAAGGTAGATGAACTGGTGACAATGCTGGGGAAGATCCTGTGATGCCGGTCTACAGGAATCAGGAATCCGTTTGTGGACAGAATAGAGAAAGACAAGTATGACAAAGGAGGGAATCCTATTGAAAGAGAAATTTGATGTAACAGGCATGACCTGTTCTGCCTGCTCCTCCAGAGTGGAAAAATGCGTCAGTAAGCTGGAAGGGGTGGAGACGGTCAGCGTAAATCTACTGACCAACAGTATGCAGGTAGAATTTGACGGCAGCAGGCTCCAGGTCCAGGGAATCATCGAGGCTGTGGAACACGCAGGCTACGGCGCCTCTGTCCAGGGCAGAGAAAAGTCCCCGGGGAAAACCCAGACGAAGGAGAAGGCTTCCGGTCTGACGCCGGTGCAGGAGCATCTGCAGCAGATGAAGAGCAGGACCATCTGGTCCTTTGTATTTCTGATTCCCCTGATGTATGTGTCTATGGGACATATGATCGGGCTGCCTCTGCCGGGATTTTTAAACGGAGCGCACAATGCGGTGGGGTTCGCCCTGACCCAGTTCCTTTTGTGCCTGCCGGTGATCTATATGAACCGCGCCTATTATACCAAAGGTTTTTCCACCCTGTTTCACGGCGCGCCCAATATGGATACCCTCATTGCAGTAGGTTCTGCGGCGTCCCTGGTCTACGGCATCTTCGCCATTTACCGTATGGGCTATGGGCTGGGCGTGCAGGATCTGGAGCTGGTGAATACTTACCGCCATGACCTGTACTTTGAATCTGCGGTCATGATCCTGGCGCTGATCAACATTGGTAAATATCTGGAAGCACGTTCCAAGGGAAAGACCAGCGAAGCCATCACCAAGCTGATGGATATGGCGCCCAAGACGGCTTTTGTGGAGCGGGACGGGACCGTGCTGGAGATTCCCGCGGAAGAGATTCTGGCAGGCGATATCCTGCAGGTAAAGCCGGGCAGCAGTGTTCCGGCAGACGGAGTGGTCTTAGAAGGCACCACCAGCATTGACGAGGCGGCGATCACCGGAGAAAGCATCCCGGTGCAGAAGAACCCGGGAGACAAGGTCATCGCAGCCACCATGAACAAAGCCGGATTTATCCGTATGCGGGCGTCCAGAGTGGGAGACGACACCACCTTTTCCCAGATCATCCGTCTGGTGGAAGAGGCAAGCTCCAGCAAGGCGCCCATTGCCAAGATGGCAGACAAGATCGCCGGGGTGTTTGTCCCCATTGTCATGACCATTGCCCTGCTCACAGTCCTTGTGTGGCTGATCAGCGGTGCAGACTTTGAATTCGCCCTGTCCTGCGGCATCGCGGTGCTGGTGATCTCCTGTCCCTGCGCGCTGGGACTTGCCACACCGGTCGCCATTATGGTGGGCACAGGAAAAGGCGCGGAGAACGGGATCCTGATCAAATCCGGAGAAGCCCTGGAAGTTACCCACAATATCCAGAGCGTGGTGCTGGATAAGACCGGGACCATCACCCAGGGAAAACCGGAAGTGACCGATTTAGAGCCTATGGGAGCCGATGCCCGCACACTGCTTGCCGTTGCGGCAGCCATGGAAGAAAAAAGCGAGCATCCCCTGGCAGAAGCCGTTCTGGCAAAAGCCAGAGCAGAAGGCATTGCTATCGCTCAGGCAAAAGACTTTCAGGCAGTACCCGGCAGAGGGATCCAGGCAGTCATCGACGGCAGGAACTACTTTGCCGGAAATGAAAAAATGATGGAAGAAAGAGGCATTGACTGTACTCAGGCAGCCCAGAGCATCCGCCGTCTGGCAGAGGAAGGGAAGACCCCCCTTCTCTTTGCCGATGAGACACAGATCCTTGGCGTTATCGGCGCGGCGGATGTGGTGAAGCCCACCAGCGCCCAGGCAATCCGGGAATTAAAGAACATGGGCATCGAAGTCATCATGCTCACCGGAGACAATGAACGGACCGCAAGGGCGATCCAGAAACAGCTGGACATAGATACCGTGATCGCGGAAGTCCTTCCCCAGGATAAGGAGCGGGAGGTAGCAAAGCTTCAGCAGGCAGGAAAGCGGGTTGCCATGGTAGGCGACGGTGTCAATGACGCGCCCGCTCTGGCGCGGGCAGACGTGGGCATTGCCATCGGCGCCGGAACGGATGTGGCGATCGAAAGCGCCGATGTGGTGCTGATGAAGAATGACCTGCTGGACGTGGTAACTGCCGTGTCCTTAAGCAAAGCCGTGATCCGCAACATTAAAGAAAACCTGTTCTGGGCATTCTTCTACAATGTGTGCGGCATTCCCCTGGCAGCAGGCGTGCTCTATCCCGTCTTCGGGCTGAAGTTAAGCCCCATGTTCGGAGCCGCGGCAATGAGCCTGAGCAGCTTTTTCGTGGTATCCAACGCGCTGCGGCTGAGATTCTTCCATGTGCTGAAAAAGCCGGAAGCAGAGGCTGACCGCAAGAACGGAGAACAAACAGACAATACAGAAAATTTACGGCAGGAAGAAACCAAATCACAGCCTGCCGGGAAAAAGGAGGATAAAAACATGTATACAATGAAAATCGAAGGAATGATGTGCCCTCACTGCCAGGCAGCAGTGACCAAAGCTTTAAATGCTATTGAGGGCGTAAAGGCAGAGGTGAACCTGGAGAAAAAAGAAGCCTATGTGGAAGCGGCAGATACCGTTGCCAAAGAGACGCTGACCCAGGCTGTCACAGAAGCCGGATATGAAGTGGTATCCGTAGAGTAAAGAAAGCAGTATACAGGCACAGCAGCAGGGGCTGTCCGCCGGCTGCCGGGAGAGAATTCCCGGCGGTCCGGCAGACAGCCCTTGCGCATGTTGCAGGAAAGGTGTTAGAATAGCAGTGACATTTCGTATGGGATGGGGAAAATACTGCAGCTGCCCGGATACAGAGAGCAGCCAAACACTGTCCCGGCATCAAAGAAAGGAGAAATTGAAAAGATGATTCGTGTTGGTATGGGATACGATGTGCATAAACTGACAAAGGGAAGAGACCTGATCCTGGGAGGGGTGAAGATTCCCTGGGAAAAAGGACTTTTGGGGCATTCGGACGCGGATGTGGTAGTCCACGCCATTATGGACGCCCTTTTAGGCGCTGCGGCGCTGCGGGATATCGGAAGACATTTCCCGGATACCGATCCCCAGTATAAAGGGATCTCCAGCATCACCCTTCTGCAGCATGTGGGAAAGCTTTTGGAGGAGCATCTTTATGTGGTGAATAACATTGACGCCACCATCATTGCCCAGAAGCCCAAGCTGCTTCCTTACATGGATGAGATGATCCGCAATGTGGCAGAGGCGCTGCATCTGGAAGAAAACCAGGTGAACATCAAGGCGACCACAGAAGAAGGGCTTGGCTTCACCGGAAGCATGGAGGGAATCTCTGCCCATGCCGTATGCGCGCTTACCAGTGTCAGAGATCTGGCAGGGGATGACAGAAGCTTTTCCTGCCAGGGCTGCTGCGGGCAGAAGTAAGCAGACAGAAAAAAAGGTACAGAAAGATACAGAAAGGCTTAGAAAGACAAAGAAAGACACAAAAGAGACGGAGGAGAGAGCATGACTCTGGAAAAACTGCAGATCGGCAGGACAGCGTCGATCGTATCCGTGGGAGGGGAGGGCGCCTTAAGGCAGCACTTCCTGGATATGGGACTGATCCCGGGCGCCCAGGTTACCATGGTGAAATTCGCTCCTATGGGAGATCCCATGGAACTAAGAATCCACGGCTATGAACTGACGCTGCGCATTGCCGATGCCAAAAACATAGAAATCAAAGAAATCAAACACGAAGCCCAGCTGACAGCAGCATGGGAAGAGGAGCGGGAGATTTACCACCCGGGACTTGGGGAAGGCGGCAAGTATCATGAGAAGGCAGGAGAACATCCCCTGCCGGAAGACATCCGGCTGACCTTTGCGCTGGCAGGAAATCAGAACTGCGGAAAGACCACCTTATTCAACCGTCTGACCGGGGCAAACCAGCATGTAGGAAATTTCCCGGGAGTCACCGTAGACAGAAAGGACGGCGTGATCCGTGGATACAGCAATACATTAGTGACCGACCTGCCGGGCATTTATTCCATGTCTCCCTACAGCAGCGAGGAGATCGTGACCAGGGAATATATTTTAAGAGAAAAGCCGAAAGGGATCATCAACATTGTGGATGCTTCCAATATTGAGCGGAATATGTACCTTACCATGCAGCTGATGGAGCTGAATATCCCCATGGTCATTGCCCTGAATATGATGGACGAAGTCCGGGAAAACGGCGGTTCTGTCCGCATCAATGAGATGGAGCAGATGCTGGGCGTTCCCGTGGTTCCCATTTCCGCGGCGAAAAACGAGGGCATCACCGAGTTGGTCAGTCATGCCATTCATGTGGCAAAATATCAGGAAGCGCCTGCCCGAGTGGATTTTTGCAGCCAGGAGGATGAGGATTCTCCTGTACACCGGTGTATCCACGGCATCATGCACCTGATCGAAGATCATGCCAAGAAGGCAGAAATCCCCCTGCGGTTTGCTGCTTCCAAGCTGGCAGAGGGGGATCGGATCATACTGGAAGCCCTGCAGCTGGACGACAATGAAAAAGATATGCTGGAACATATCATCCTTCAGATGGAAAAGGAGCGGGGGCTGGACCGTGCCGCAGCCATTGCGGATATGCGCTTTCACTTTATCCAGAAAGTCTGCGAAAAGACCGTGGTCAAGCCAAAAGAAAGCAGAGAACATGCCAGAAGCCGGAAGATCGACCGCATCCTCACCGGAAAGTATACGGCAATTCCAGCCTTCGCCTGCATTATGGCGCTGGTGTTCTGGCTGACTTTTAATGTGATCGGAGCATGGCTTTCCGGGGCTTTGGACTTTCTGATCACAGCTTTGACGGAGACGGTGGACACAGGTCTGACTGCCATGCACATTAATGAAGTGCTGCATTCTCTGATCATTGACGGCGTCTTTGAAGGCGTGGGCAGTGTCCTGAGTTTCCTGCCTACCATTGTTACCCTGTTTTTCTTCCTCTCTATGCTGGAAGACAGCGGCTATATGGCGAGAGTTGCCTTTGTGATGGATAAGCTGTTGAGGAAAATCGGGCTTTCCGGACGCAGCATCGTGCCCATGCTCATTGGCTTCGGCTGTACGGTGCCGGGCGTTATGGCGAGCCGGACCCTTTCCTCAGAGCGGGACAGGAAAATGACCATACTGCTGACGCCCTTTATGAGCTGTTCAGCAAAGCTGCCTATTTACGCCTTCTTTACTGCGGCATTTTTCCCGAAAAACGGAGCCATAGTTATGGTAGGGTTGTATTTTATCGGGATCCTGATGGGAATCCTGGTTGCACTGCTGCTGAAGAAATCCCTGTTTCGGGGGGAGGCGGTGCCCTTTGTCATGGAGCTTCCCAACTACCGTATGCCGGGGCTGAAAAATGTGGGACAGCTGCTGTGGGAGAAAGCCAGAGACTTTCTGCAGAGGGCGTTTTCCGTGATTTTTATTGCCACCATTGTGATCTGGTTTCTGCAGAGCTTTAATCTGCAGTTTGACATTGTGTCGGATTCCAAGGACAGTATCCTGGCGGCAGCGGCAGGCGTGGCAGCTCCCCTCTTCGCTCCCCTTGGCTTTGGAGACTGGAGGATCTGTGTGGCGCTGATCACTGGCTTTATGGCAAAGGAAAGCGTGGTGGCGACTCTTTCTGTCCTGGTAGGGGCAGGCGGCATGCTGCAGGAGCTTCTGACGCCCTGGAGCGCCTTCTCCCTGCTGATCTTCTGCCTTCTGTATACGCCCTGCGTGGCGGCTGTCTCAGCCATCCGCAGGGAACTGGGAGGCAGATGGGCGTGCGCCGTGGCAGTGGGGCAGTGCCTGATCGCCTGGCTGGCAGCCTTTGTGATCTACACCATTGGAAGAATAGTTGGAATTGTATAAGGAATTAAGAGGTTATGAGTATTTTAAATGTACAGAACCTGTCACACGGATTTGGTGACCGGGCGATTTTTCAGGATGTTTCCTTCCGCCTGTTAAAGGGCGAGCACATTGGGCTGGTGGGAGCCAACGGAGAGGGAAAATCCACCTTTATGAATATCATTACAGGAAAGCTGATGCCGGATGAGGGCAGGATCGAATGGGCGAAGAACATAAGAGTGGGTTACCTGGACCAGCATACGGTGCTGGAAAAGGGCATGACCATCCGGGACGTGCTGAAATCCGCCTTTTCCTGGCTCTTTGAGCTGGAGGAGAAGATGAACGGCATCTGCGACCAGATGGGGGAGGCTTCCCCTGAGGAGCTGGAGTCCATGATGGAGGAGCTGGGGACCATCCAGGACCTGCTGACCATGCATGATTTTTATGTGATCGATTCCAAAGTGGAGGAAGTGGCGAGAGCGCTGGGGCTTTTGGATCTGGGGCTTGACAAGGATGTGACGGATTTAAGCGGCGGTCAGAGGACCAAGATCCTTTTGGGCAAGCTGCTTCTGGAAAAGCCGGATATCCTGCTGCTGGACGAGCCCACCAACTACCTGGACGCAGAACACATTGAATGGCTGAAGCGGTACCTCCAGGAGTACGAAAATGCTTTTATCCTGATTTCCCATGACATCCCCTTTTTAAACAGTGTGGTAAATCTCATTTATCATATGGACAACCAGGAGCTGAACCGGTATGTGGGAGATTATGACCACTTCCAGGAGGTCTACGCAGTGAAGAAAGCCCAGCTGGAGGCAGCCTACAACCGCCAGCAGCAGGAGATCAGCCAGTTAAAGGATTTCGTGGCGCGCAACAAAGCCAGGGTTGCCACCAGGAATATGGCAATGTCCAGGCAGAAGAAGCTGGATAAGATGGACGTGATCGAGCTGGCGAAGGAAAGACCCAAGCCGGAATTTCACTTTCAGACTGCCAGGACACCCAGCCGCTTTGTGGTGGAGACTGACGATCTGGTCATAGGCTATGAGGAACCTCTGTCCAAGCCTCTGAACCTGCGGGTGGAAAGAGGGGAAAAGATCGTCCTGACAGGCGCCAACGGCATAGGAAAGACCACGCTGCTAAAAAGCATCCTGGGTATCATCCAGCCCCTTTCCGGACGGGTGCAGCTGGGAGATTACCTGGAGATCGGCTACTTTGAACAGGAAACGGCGCAGGGAAATAAGAACACCTGCATCCAGGAGATCTGGGATGAATTTCCCTCCTACACTCAGTATGAGGTCCGGGCGGCACTGGCAAAATGCGGGCTGACCACCAAGCACATTGAAAGCCTGGTACGGGTCTTAAGCGGCGGAGAACAGGCTAAGGTCCGGCTCTGCAAGATCATCAATCGGCAGACCAACGTGCTGATCCTAGATGAGCCCACCAACCATCTGGATGCCGACGCCAAAGAAGAGCTGAAACGGGCGCTGAAGGATTATAAGGGAACCATCCTGATGGTGTGCCATGAGCCGGAATTTTACCAGGGGCTCGCCACAGATGTATGGGACTGCTCTTCCTGGACCACAAAGGTGTAAAATAGCAGATTTTCCGCGGCGCCGGAGCAGTACACTGCTGTGAGAAAGGGAATGAAGCAAAAAGAAAAAAAGTTTCAGATTCAGTTCTATAAAACTGCGGAATAGCAGATATAATTAAAAAATATGCAGGAATTGAAAAATAAACTTGCAAAATAGCCGCTGCGGCATTATAATACAAGACATAAAAAATTTATTCAGTAGATTCAACAGGAGGAACGTCATGTCATACGTAGATGAGGTAATCGAATTAGTTGTTAAGAAAAACCCGGGAGAACCGGAATTCCATCAGGCAGTAAAAGAAGTTCTGGATTCCTTAAGACCGGTAGTAGAGGCAAACGAGGAAAAATACCGCAAAGAAGCGCTGCTGGAACGTCTGGTTGAGCCGGAAAGAGTGATTATGTTCCGTGTTCCCTGGGTAGATGATAAGGGCAACGTACAGGTAAACAAAGGATACCGCGTACAGTTCAACAGTGCCATCGGACCCTACAAGGGCGGTTTAAGATTCCATCCGTCCGTATACCTGGGAATCATCAAATTCCTTGGATTTGAACAGATCTTCAAAAACTCACTGACAGGACTTCCTATCGGCGGCGGCAAAGGCGGTTCCGATTTCGATCCTAAGGGAAAATCAGACAGAGAAGTCATGGCATTCTGCCAGAGCTTTATGACAGAATTACAGCGTCACATCGGTCAGGATACCGACGTACCTGCCGGCGACATCGGCGTAGGCGGAAGAGAGATCGGCTATCTGTTCGGACAGTACAAGAGAATCCGTGACTCCTATGAAGGCGTCCTGACAGGAAAAGGACTGACCTTTGGCGGTTCTTTAGTAAGAACACAGGCTACCGGTTATGGTCTGCTGTATCTGACTGAAGAAATGTTAAAGATTAACGGCAAAGACTTAAGCGGCAAGACCGTAGCAGTATCCGGCGCAGGAAATGTTGCCATCTATGCAATGGAAAAAGCATACCAGTTAGGCGCAAAACCAGTGACCTGCTCTGATTCCACAGGCTGGGTATACGATCCGGAAGGCATCGACCTGGATGCATTAAAAGAGATCAAAGAAGTAAAACGCGCACGTCTGACTGAATACAAAAACTACAGACCAAACGCAGAATATCACGAAGGCAAAGGCGTATGGAGCGTAAAATGTGACGTGGCTCTTCCCTGTGCTACACAGAATGAATTAGACATCGAAGACGCAAAACAGTTAGTAGCAAACGGCTGCTTCGCAGTGGCAGAAGGCGCTAACATGCCTACTACACTGGAAGCTACTAAATACTTACAGGAAAACGGCGTTCTCTTCGCACCGGGCAAAGCTGCCAACGCAGGCGGTGTTGCTACCTCCGCTCTGGAAATGTCCCAGAACAGCGAGCGTTTAAGCTGGTCCTTTGAAGAAGTGGATGAGAAATTAAAAACAATCATGGTAAATATCTGCCACAACATGGCAGACGCAGCTAAGAAATACGGCTATGAAGGCAATTATGTAGTAGGCGCCAACGCAGCCGGATTTGAAAAAGTTGCAGATGCAATGCTGGCACAGGGTATTTGCTAATAAAAAAGCCTCCAGAGTAAATTAACATAGAAACAAGCCTCTTGAAAAGGCCGGACTGTTTCAGGGAAGATCCTGGCAGTCCGGTTTTTTCCGTCCAAATGCGGAGGCAGGAGAGAAAAATCCGCATCTGCTGTTGACAAAAAGGACGTTTATGAATAAACTATAAGAAGATACGGGAAAAGCAGAGAACGAAAAGAGTATCTGGTTCCTCCTTGCAGAGAGAGACAGCCGCCGGCTGAAAGCTGTCTTAAGAAGAGGTCAGAGAACGTGCATTCGGGAGCTGATCCGGTGACTGCAGGGAACAGGTTTCCCGGTACAGCCGGATACGCGTGCCGGCGTTACAGGCTGTGAGTGGAAGAGGAATTCTCTTCAAATAGAGTGGAACCACGGAGTATTTTCGTCTCTATACTGTGTACGGCAGTATAGAGATTTTTATTTTGCAGGAAAGGATGAAGGATATGGGATTTATCAGCCATATGAAAGAAGAGTTTCAGGTGATACGGGAAAGGGACCCGGCGATCAAGACGCCCCTGGAGGTTTTGCTGTACCCCAGCTTCCGGGTGATGATCCAATACCGCAGAGCCCATAAATTATATAAAAAAGGGCATTATTTCCTGGCGCGTTGGATTTCCCAGAGGGCAGCCAGAAAGACGGGCATCGAGATCCATCCCGGAGCAAAGATCGGCAAAGGATTGTTCATTGACCACGGCTCAGGGGTCATCATAGGAGAGACCACCATCATCGGCGACAATGTGACCCTCTATCAGGGCGTGACCCTGGGAGGTACAGGCAAAGAAACCGGCAAGCGCCATCCTACCTTAAAGGACAATGTGATGGTAAGCGCCGGGGCCAAGATCCTGGGCTCCTTTACCATCGGGGAAAACTCCAAGATCGGCGCCGGAAGCGTGGTGCTGGAGGAAGTGCCGCCCAACTGTACAGTGGTGGGAGTGCCGGGACGTGTGGTGAAAAAAGAGAACAAGAAAGTGCCGAGAAGCGATATGGACCAGGTACATCTTCCCGACCCGACCATGGACGATATCCATTATCTCCAGGAAGAAAATCACCGGCTGCGTTCTGAGATCCAGAAGATGAGTTATGAGCTTCAGGACATGAGAGAAAGAGAGGAAAGCTGCCGCCGCGCCAGGGAGCTGGCAGAGAAACAGGCGCTTGCCGCCAGAAAAGAGCAGCAGAAAGCAGAGTAAAAAGAAAAGGAGAACCTTTATGAAAATTTATAATACACTGACCAGGAGAAAAGAAGCGTTTATTCCCTTAGAAGAGGGAAAAGTAAAAATGTATGTGTGCGGACCTACCGTATACAACTTTATCCACATCGGCAACGCCAGACCCATGATCGTCTTTGACACGGTCCGCCGCTATCTGGAGTACAAAGGCTATGAAGTCAACTATGTATCCAATTTCACTGATGTGGATGATAAGATCATTGCCAAAGCCGTAGAAGAAGGCGTAAGCGCAGAGGAAATCTCCTCCCGTTACATCAAAGAATGCCAGAAAGATATGGCAGATATGAATGTGATGCCTGCCACCACCCATCCGCTGGCAACCCAGGAGATCGATGGTATGATCGAGATGATCCAGACCCTGATCGACAAAGGATTTGCCTACGAGGTCAATGGAACCGTTTACTTCCGTGTGAAGAATTTCCATGAATACG
Source organism: Candidatus Blautia merdavium (assembly GCA_019119975.1). GTDB lineage: Bacteria > Bacillota > Clostridia > Lachnospirales > Lachnospiraceae > Blautia > Blautia merdavium. The sequence goes on from DWVZ01000101.1 coordinate 21,080, forward strand.
GAAAACTTTCCCATAAAAACCTGGAAGACCTGCAGTCCGGTTTCCGCGCGCTCCAGGT
>DWVZ01000102.1 GCA_019119975.1 Candidatus Blautia merdavium
TTTTTACCTGTGTCAATGTGCAAAATCACATCTTGGAAAGTGTAACGGACTATCAGGTGCTGCCACCCCAGGAAACTGAGGATGAATATAACCTGGTGATTGCGGATGATGAACAGATTGTCCCAGGGGAAAATGGACAGCTTGTAATTTTATCCACCGAATACCAAATCGCCAATCTGAGCGATACACAGCGGGTGGCCTACTATGCGGCAAAAGCAGCCGTAGTCCTGGTGCCGACCTTGCTTTTCGTGCTTGGGACGATTTTCTGCGCCTGGATGTTCTATTCCATCAAACTGAAACAGCCGCTATCGTTACTCTTACAGAGCGCCGACCGCATATCTCAAAGCGACCTGGATTTCTGTTTGGACTATCCCGCTTCGGATGAAATGGGCGAGCTCTGTCGGGCGATGGACACCATGCGGGCCGCCCTTCTAAAAAATAATCAAGAGACCTGGGCTATGATGGAGGAGCGGCGCAAGCTCAGCGCCTCCATCGCCCATGATCTCCGTACCCCCATCACCGTGATGAAGGGCTACACAGAATATCTCTCGCATAATGTCCCGCTTGGACGCATCAGCGAGGACAAACTAATGGACACGATTCATAATCTTTCTTTGGCAACAGATCGACTGGAACAGTATGCAAACCAGGTGCGCGAGATACAGGCGATGGATGCCATACCAGTGAAACTGGAAGCCTGTCCTTTGCGGGTTTTTTTTGAGGAACAGGAGGACGAATACACCGTTTTGGCGCAGCGGCACCAGCTTCAATTCTCTATGGATATTAGTGGGGTTCCGGATTTTCAGGTCATGCTGGATGGGACCTTGGTACATCGCATGATTGACAATGTGATTTCTAATGCCCTGCGTTTCGCCCGCCATGAAATTGCTTTGAAGGCCGGGTGGCAAGAAGGAGTGCTTACCATCCAGGTATATGATGATGGGGCAGGCTTTTCGGAAGAATCCCTCCGCTCAGCCACAAGGCCATTTTACAAAGAGAATACGGAAAATGACCACTTCGGGCTGGGCCTCTCTATCTGTAACACCCTTTGCCAGAAACAGGGTGGAACACTCTCTCTGAGCAATCGCAGAGGGGCCTGCGTGGAAATGCAGATACTAGCAGAAAAAATGGATGCCGATTGACCAATCGTAGACCTTTTCCCATTATGCTCTCCTTATCCTACCGATAAGGAGAGTATTTTTTATGCACAGATTTCTTTTTTTCTCTTTGGCGCTTGTATGTTTGCTGGCTGGGTGCAGCGCACCGCAGGCCAGCGACCCGGCCCCGGACGAATCAAACGACTTGGACGCCTATTTCGAGGAGGAGCCGGCAGACAATGAGATGGGCTCTGCGGAATTTGGCCTGCAAGATCCGATGGACACGGTTTATACCTACGATGGTGAGTCCTTGGAAATTCCGTTCTCCATAACTGGCGCTTCTTCTGGAAAGACCACGGAGATCGGCGTCCTCCTATTTGTGGATGGGGTGGCCCAGCCCTATTCCGCAGTCTATGAGGATGGTACAGAGCTTGAGGAAAGCTATATGCAGATCTTTAACCTGGACTATGAACAGCAAGAGAATTTCGACATGGTATTCCAGCCCGTGACAGGCAAAGCGGGAGAAACCGTCCCTGTTATGGCTGTCACAATTCTGGAGCCCAGTTTTGTAGCAGAGGGGCCGGATAATCCGCGCTATGGCTTTCACCACCAGGAATCTGCAACCACATCCCGGCAGATTTCTTTTGCAACAGACGCCCCCACCCAGACACTGGCCGCAGCCGCTACGGACTACAATGTGGTGGATCTGCCGCAGGACATATTAGATACCCTGGCTGCATGGGGGGCCACCGATAGCCTGGACACGACGGCAACCTTGTCCCTGGGTGTTGAAGATGGGAATTACATTCAGGCAGATGGAAAAACAGCGACAATCACCGTTCAGCTCTACGGTGGACCGGAGGCGGATTTCAATATCACTCTGTTTGTCAACCACCAGCCTGTCCAACTCAATGGAGCGGACTATCTCTCTGTGCGGACTGTAAAAAACCAGATGGTGGAAGCCACATTCCAGATTGATACCTCTGCACTTGGCACGCTGAACACGGTCTATGCCATTGCCGTTACCCCGGAAGATGGGGAGCTTGAGATCAATAATCCAGTTAAGACAGCATCTGTACTTTTGGTCAACGGGGAGGTTTAACGAACATGAAAAGAATCAGTATTTTGCTTGCACTTGCACTCAGTCTTTCTCTGCTTTCCGCCTGCGGAGGCAACGAACCGGCGGCAAACACCGGAAATCCGTCCAGCGATCCCTCAGCGAACGCCCAACAGGTTCCTGACGAATCGGCGGAACAGGCAGCCGGCAGTGGGGTCAATTTTCTCTCACCGGAGTATGATTATTCTACCAATGAGTTGAAACTGACCGATTTATCTACCGGCGAAGTGACGGCTGCCTACGCTTTTGACGCCGCCCAAACACCTCTGTTGACAGACAAGACCAGCGGGGGAGCAATCGTCATGCTGTCCAGCCAGACAGCGGCGGATGTGCAGGACACCGGCGGGGTCACGGTGATCTCCGGCGATAGCTCTGCGGAGACACTGTATTACTGGCTGTTCGATCAGCACCTTAATTTAGTGAATGAATATGAATTAACGAATGAAACGTTGGTAAACGGGCTTTGGAGCTCTGTCTTTGCCGCTGCGCCGGATGGGAAATCTCTTGTATATGCGGAAGGTCCCAGCCTCTATCAATATACCTTTGACACGCAGGAACTGGCGGAAATCACTCCGGCAATGAGTGAAACTGTCTATTTTGAAGCAGTCGGATATAGTGACAGCGGAAATTATCTGGCCTTTTTCGGAAGTCTGGATGGGCAGGAAAATACCACGGCCTATGGCTCGATTGATCTGAGCAGTAGCACCGCCGCTGTTTTTACTGCCAAAGGCTTTTCTGGTTCCATGCTTTCTGTAAATGGAGAGTACGCCGCTATTTCCGATACAATTCTGCCCGCCAGCATGGGAGGCGCAAAGCAGACCGGTTCTGTCCTCTTTTTGGACTTGGCCCAGCAGCAGGGAAAAGCAATCAGCGTGGAGAGCGGAGATGAAAGCGGGATTGCCGCTGTATCCGCAGACGGCCAGTATATTGTAACCTGCGCGGGTGGAGACAGCCCAAGCGGCACTCTGCGGGCCTATCAGGTCAGCGATGGCACAAAAGTTGCGGACGAAACCTATACGATGGATACAAACTGCAAGCCCTATGAGATTTGGGTCATCGGCCATTCCGCCTATGCAGCCCTGGGAACGGATGACGGCTATGCTCTCTCGCAGGCAGTGGAGCTTCCGTGAGGAATACATGATGAAACTGGAACTTGAGCAAATCACAAAATACTATGGAAAATATCCCGCGCTCCAAAATGTTTCCGCTACTCTGACAGAAGGCGTTTACGGTCTGCTGGGGCCAAATGGGGCTGGAAAAACGACACTGATCAACATTTTGATTGGAATACTGCCTGCCAGCGGCGGCGTGATCCATCTGGACGGTGAAAACACCGTCCAGATGGGCGGGCGCTACTTCGACCGGATTGGCTATATGCCCCAGTACCCTCAGTTCTATGCAAATTTTACCGTACAGGAATTTTTGAAC
>DWVZ01000103.1 GCA_019119975.1 Candidatus Blautia merdavium
TCAAATTCCATAGTTTTCTCCTTACTTATTTCTCTCATTGATTTATTGACATACTAAATGACCAGGGAAGAATCTGTATCATCACTTTCCATTCTCTGGAGGACAGAATCGTAAAGAATATTTTCAGAAACAATGAAAATCCATGCACCTGTCCCCCGGAATTTCCCGTATGTGTATGCGGGAAGAGATCAAAGGGAAGAGTGATCACCAGAAAACCGATTCTCCCCGGCGAAGAGGAGCTGCAGTACAACAGCCGTTCCAAAAGTGCAAAGCTGCGTGTGTTTGAAAGAAGCAGGCAATCGTTGATCAGCGGACCTGAGAAGGAGTAGTTTCATGGCCGGTGTAAGAAATCAGAACAGAGACCAGAACAGAAGAGCGCAGAGATATACAGCAGCTTACGTAGATGGCAATGCTGCGCGGAAGATAGAGGAGCGAAAGGAAACGCCCAGAAAAAAATTAAGCAGAGAGGCACAGAAAAACCGAGCAAAAAGCACCAGCCTGGGAAGAGGTTATATCTTTTTCCTGGCAGTGATGTGTTCTCTTGCCACGGCAGCCTGTGTGCATTACCTTCAGTTAAATGCGGAGGTTACAGCGCAGAGGAGCGCGGTCACTTCCAAAAAGCTGGAATTAAATGACCTGAAATCCTATAATGACGCTTATTACAGCAAGGTAACTGCCAGTGTGGATCTGGAGGAGATCAAGAGACGTGCCATCAATGAGCTGGGCATGCAGTTCGTTACAGAGGATCAGATCCGATATTATACACCGGGAAACAACAGCTATGTGAGACAGTATCAGGATGTACCAGAGAGTTAAGCGGGTGGAAGATTGAAAAAAAACGTATTTCAAAGAAGAAAATTTACAAAGAAAATGAGGATAAAGCTGGCGGGGATCTTTTTTGTGGTTCTGCTGGCTTTACTGTGTTTAATCATTGGAATTACAGTGATCAACGCCAAGGAGGGAGACCGGTATACCAAGATCGTGCTCTCCCAGTCCCAGGAGCAGTACAGCAATACCGAGGTCCGTTTCCAGAGGGGCAGCATCACAGACAGGAACGGCAATATCCTGGCTTACAGTGAGAAAATTTATACATTGGTCATGGACTGTAATGCCATGAATTACACGGATGAAAAAAATGAGCAGCCTTACCGGGATAATACCATAGACGCGGTGGAATCATTTTTCGGTGTCAGCCGGGAGAAGATGGAGGCGCTGCTGGATGATCCTGAGACCAGCAGCAGTATGTACCAGCCGCTGAAGTATGAGATTTCTCTGGAAGAAAAGAGAGCGTTTGAGGAGAGCATTGAGGTTCCCGAGACAGAAGAAGAACAGAAGGAACTGGGGAAAGATGAGGTAGCCAGACGCAGGAGTATCCAGGGAGTTTATTTCGAGGAAAATTATAAGAGGATTTATCCTCTGAACAGTCTGGCGTGTGACGTGATCGGTTTTGCAGATGACGACGATGTGGCATCCTGGGGGCTGGAGGGCTATTACAACAGCACTTTAAGCGGTGCCAAGGGAAGGAAATACGGCTATTTTAACGAGGACTCTTCCCTGGATCAGAATATCATAGACCCTGTAGACGGCAAGAATCTGACCACGACGCTGGATACCACCATCCAGGAGATTACAGAGAAGTATATTGAAGCTTTCAACGAAGCCCTGAAGGGAGGACCTCTGAAGTACAGTGAAGTGCTGCACGAGGGGGAGAAGGAAGAGAAAACTCTGGTTATGGAGGAGAAGGGCGCGGAAAATATCGGTGTTATCGTGGCAGATCCTAACAACGGAGAAGTCCTTGCCATGGCAAGTTCGGATCCTTATGATCTGAATGAGCCCAGAGATCTCACCGGAATCTTTTCTGATAAATTGATCAAAAGTCTGAACGATGCAGATATGACGGAAGCCTACTTTAATCTGTGGGGAAATTTCTGTATCTCTGATAACTTTGAGCTGGGGTCGGTATTTAAACCAGTGACGGTGGCGTCTGCCCTGGAATCCGGGGCGGTGACTACAGAGGATACGTATCTCTGCGACGGAGGAGAGCAGATCGGCACAGACTATGTCAAGTGCGCCGTCTGGCCGGACGCCCATGGCACAGAGACCCTGGGAGAAGTGATCCAGAACTCCTGCAATGACGGTACTATGGCAGTGGCGAGAGCGATGGGCGCGGAGGAATTCCTTACGTACCAGAAGAAATTCAATTTCGGCTCCCAGACCGGCATTGACCTTCCGGGAGAGGCAGCCGGGCTTTTGTTCGGTGACGATATGAAGGCGATCGAGCTGCAGACGTCCGGTTTCGGACAGGGATTTACAGCCACCATGATCCAGGAGGTGGCAGCAATCTCCGCAGTCATTAACGGAGGTACCTATTATCAGCCCCACCTGGTAAAAGAAATCACAGATTCTGACGGCAAGGTGGCGGAGAGTATCACACCGACGGTGCTCAAGGAAGTGATTTCCCCGGATGTATCCGCAGAAGTCAGAAAATATATGGGCATGAGTGTGGAAAGCGGGACCAGCCAAAGCTCTAAGGTACAGGGATATTCCATGGGAGGGAAGACCGGTACTGCGGAGAAACTGAAACAGACCGCGGACAACAAGGAAGAGGGAAATAATGTAAAAAATTATCTGGTTTCCTATGTGGGCTTTGCCCCTCTGGATGATCCTCAGGTGGTCATCTATGTGGTGGTGGATACCCCGAACGCAGAGAACCAGGCTTCCAGCCAGTATGCCCAGTATATTGCCCAGGCGATCCTGTCGGAAGTGCTTCCTTATATGAATATTTATCCGGATGAGGAAGGCGCAGGGGAAACCCAGCTGTGGGAAGGATTTACCGGCGTGCCCAAGTTCACGGATATTGAGACAGACGGAGTTTCCAACCCCAGAGGAAGGACACTGGAAGACGAGGAGGAGCAGATTACAGAGGAAGATCAGCTCAATGACCAGTACAGCGACGGCATCTCCAATGAGGATGCAGGTTACGGGGAGGATTCACAGGAGACTTCAGACTATGGTGAGGACCTGTACGGAGAGGACGGAAGTTATCTGGGCGATTCCGGAGAGGACAGCTCCTACGATGAAACCTCAGAGGAACAGGACACCGGAGGCAGCCGGAATACCCGGGATACGGTCGGTACCCAGGATGACGGATCGGAAGAAGACTCCGACACACAATAAGAGGACAAGAGAAGGAAAAAGAAAATATAGAATTCTATAAGAGCAGCGGTATGTGCACGGAAAAGGCAGATACCGCTGCTCTTGTATCCGGGGCTTTTCCTTCTAAAAAAGCCCCAGACTGCATAGACTATAGGGATAGGCAGCAGGGGCGTGAAAAATGAGAAAGAACAGGACCTACCACAAAAAGAAAACAGTCCTGGTATTTGCCGTATGTGTCTGTATGCTGGCAGGGCTCATGGGACGCATGGTGTATCTGATGGTCATCCGGTCCGATTATTATGCCCAGAAGGCAGAGGAACTCCACGAGAGAGAGCGGGACATCAAGGCAGCCCGGGGACGGATCCTGGACGCGAAAGGAGAGGTGCTGGCGGATAATAAGGCAGTTTGCACCATCTCTGTGATCCACAGCCAGATCAAGGAACCGGAAAAGGTGGCTGCCATGCTGGTAAAGGAACTGGGAATCTCAGAAGAGACGGCGAAGAAGCGGGTGGAAACCGTTTCCTCCATTGAGCGGGTAAAGACCAATGTGGAAAAGTCTGTGGGGGATAAAATACGGAGCTACCATCTGGACGGGGTAAAAGTCGATGAAGATTTTAAAAGAGATTACCCTTACGATGATCTGGCGTCCAAGGTGCTGGGCTTCACCGGCGGGGACAATCAGGGAATCGTGGGACTGGAAGTCATGTATGAAGATGTGCTGCGGGGCATTGACGGCAAGATCCTTACCACCACAGACGCCCGGGGCGTGGAAATCTCGGAACTGGGAGAGAGCAGGGTGGAGCCTGTGCCCGGATATGACCTTCACATCAGTCTGGATAAGAATATCCAGATGTACGCCCAGCAGGCAGCAGAAAAGGTCATGGAAGAGAAAGGGGCAGAGGCGGTATCCATTCTGCTGATGAATCCCCAGAATGGGGAGATCTATGCCAATGCCAATGTGCCGGAATTCCACCTGAATGATCCGTTTACTTTAAATACAGATGCAGACACCTCTGCTATGACAGATCAGGAATTCCAGGATGCCTGCAACCAGATGTGGAGGAACCGTACGGTCAACGATACCTATGAGCCGGGCTCCACCTTTAAGATCATTACCATGACTGCCGGGCTTTCCGAAGGTGTGGTGGATCTGGAGGATTCTTTTTACTGCCCGGGTTATAAGATCGTGGAGGACAGGAGGATCCACTGCCATAAGAGGATTGGTCACGGGGCAGAGAATTTCGTCCAGGGCGCTATGAATTCCTGCAATCCCGTATTTATTGAGGTGGGGCTGCGGCTGGGTGTGGATAACTATTATCAGTATTTTAAAGAGTTTGGATTACTGAAAAAGACAGGAATCGATGTGCCCGGAGAGGCAGGGACCATCATGCATGACAAAGAAAACATCGGAGAAGTGGAGCTTGCCACCATATCCTTCGGGCAGTCCTTCCAGATCACGCCTATCCAGCTGGCAGCCACCGTCAGCTCTATCATCAATGGGGGAACCAGGGTGACGCCCCATTTCGGCGTGAAGGTCACAGATCAGGAGGGCAGTCTGGTGGAAACCCTGGAATATCCCCAGGAGACAGGGATCGTATCAGAGGAAGTCTCCAAACAGGTGCGCTATATCCTGGAAAAGGTAGTGTCCGAAGGATCCGGGAAAAACGCTGCCATAGAGGGAAGGACCATCGGAGGCAAGACAGCCACCTCCCAGACCCTGCCCAGAAGCGCCAACCGCTATATATCGTCGTTTCTGGGATTTACGCCGGCAGAGGATCCTCAGGTACTGGGCATCTGCGTGATCTGGGATCCCCAGGGCGTTTATTACGGAGGGACCATAGCGGCTCCGGTGATCCGGGATATCTTTGAGAATGTTCTTCCTTATATGGGGATTGAAGGTTGATAATTCAGGGAAAAAGCATTATACTATAGAAAGTGCCGGGCAGGGCGCAAAAGCCCTGCCAGTAAAGAAAAATACATATTAAATGAGGTGTACTATGGCAGATTTTAAAATGGTTGTACCAGTATTAATTGCGTTTGTGATCAGTGTGATCTTAGGACCCATCGTGATCCCCTATCTGAGAAAACTGAAAATGGGACAGACAGAGCGGGTGGAGGGCGTACAGTCCCACCTGAAAAAAGCGGGAACGCCTACCATGGGCGGTATCATTTTCCTGCTGTCTACAGTCGTGACTTCTCTGATTTATGTGAAGGATTATCCGAAGATCATCCCGGTGCTGTTTCTGACTCTGGGATTTGGCATCATTGGTTTTCTGGATGATTATTTAAAGGTTGTGCTGAAGCGGTCTGACGGTCTGATGCCGGGACAGAAGATGGCATGCCAGATCGTGGTGACAGCGATCTTTGCTTTTTACCTTGTGAAGTTTACCGATGTTCCGCTGACCATGAAGATTCCTTTCATGCCGGGACATGAGCTGGATTTTGGAATTCTTTCCATCCCGATTTTATTTGTAGCTGTGATCGGTGCAGTAAATGGTGTGAATTTTACCGATGGTCTGGACGGTCTGGCTTCCTCTGTGACCATTATGGTAGCTACCTTTTTTTCTGTGGTTGCTATTGGGACAAGGAGCGGCATTGAACCCATCACCTGTGCGGTGGTAGGTGCTCTGATGGGCTTCCTGCTGTTTAATGTCTATCCTGCAAAGATCTTTATGGGAGACACCGGCTCTCTGGCTCTGGGCGGATTCGTGGCAGGTACGGCTTATATGCTGCAGATGCCGCTGTTCTTAATTATCATTGGTCTTGTGTATGTGGTAGAGGTCCTTTCTGTGATGATCCAGGTGACTTACTTTAAAGCCACCCATGGAAAGCGTTTTTTCAAGATGGCGCCCATTCATCATCACTTTGAGCTGTGCGGCTGGTCTGAGACAAGGATTGTTGCGGTGTTTTCCGTGATCACCGCGATTTTATGCCTGATTGCCCTGATGGGAGTATAAGGTTTGGAGGAGAAAAGTATGAGTTTACAGAAACAGGAACTGAAAGGAAAACAGGTGCTGGTATTCGGAAGCGGCATCAGCGGCATCGGCGCGGCGCGGCTTCTGGACGCTGTGGGTGCCCAGACGATCCTTTATGACGGAAATGAAGCATTAAAGGAAGAGGAGATCCGGGGCAGACTGCAGGAGGGGTCCCGGTGCAGGATTCTTCTGGGAGAGCTTTCCCAGGAAGTGATCGGCAGCCTGGATCTGGCAGTTATGAGCCCGGGAGTACCGCTGGACATTGAACCGGTCCAGAGGATCGCCCAGGCAGGAGTCCCCATCTGGGGCGAGGTGGAGCTTGCCTGGCAGGTAGGGAAGGGAACGGTCCTTGCCATTACCGGGACCAATGGAAAGACCACTACAACTGCCCTTCTGGGAGAGATCATGAAAGCCTATGCGGATTCGGTGTTTGTTGTGGGAAATATCGGAAATGCCTATACAGGGGCAGCTCTTTCCATGACCGAGGACAGCTTTACCGTGGCGGAGATCAGCAGTTTCCAGCTGGAAACCGCAAAGACTTTTGCTCCTAAAGTGTCTGCGATTCTGAATATTACCGAGGATCATCTGAACCGCCATCATACCATGGAGGAATACATCCGGGTAAAAGAGCTGATCGCGGCAAACCAGACGAAGGACGATTATTGTATCCTGAATTATGAGGATCCGGTCCTGCGGGCATTCGGGGAGACCTGTCCGGCGTCTGTGATCTATTTTTCCAGCGTAAGAAAGCTGGAGCAGGGCATTTATCTGGACGGGGACACCATCGTCCTGCGAAAAGACGGTGAAGAGATCCCTGTGGTAAAGACAGGAGAACTGAAGATCCTGGGACAGCACAATCATGAGAATGCTATGGCTGCGGCTGCCATGGCATACTGCGCAGGCGTGCCTGTGGAAACTATCCGGAAAGTCCTGGGGGAATTCCGCGCGGTTGCACACAGGATTGAGTTTGTAGAAGAGATCCGGGGCGTCGCCTGGTACAACGATTCTAAGGGAACCAATCCGGATGCGGCGATCAAGGGGATCCAGGCAATGAACCGCCCCACGTATCTCATCGGCGGCGGATATGACAAGGGTTCTTCCTATGAAGAATGGATCCGTGCCTTTGACGGCAAGGTCAGGAAACTGGTGCTCATCGGTCAGACCAGGGAAAAGATCCGGGATGCGGCTCATGCCTGCGGATTTACGGATACGGTCCTGGCGGACAGCTTAGAGGAGGCTGTGGAGATCTGCGCTAAGGAGGCAAAGCCCGGAGAAGCCGTGCTGTTATCTCCGGCGTGCGCCAGCTGGGGACAGTTCGACAATTACGAACAGCGGGGAGACCGGTTTAAAGAATATGTCAGAAAGCTGTTCTAAGAAAAGGGAAAATTTCATATATTAAAAGGAATCATAGGGAAAAGGACGGAATGCCTGTGAAAAGCAGCGGCTGGCAGGAAAGTCAAAGAAAGGCAGACGGAGTCTTATTTGTCCTGGTGATGCTCCTTTTGGTTTGCGGACTGGTATTTCTGTATAGTACCAGTGCATATAATGGCAGGGTGAAGTTTCATGACCCTGCCTATTATTTTAAGAAACAGCTTTTTGCCACTTCTCTGGGGCTGATGGGAATGTATGTGGTGTCCTGTATGGATTATCATCTCCTGGTCAGGTTCGCCCCGCTTTTTTATGTTTGTTCCCTGGGGCTTTCTCTTGCAGTCCTTTTATTCGGAGATGAATACAACGGATCCAAACGATGGCTTTCCATCGGTCCTCTGTCTTTCCAGCCTTCGGAGTTTGCCAAGGTGGCAGTGGTCCTGCTACTTGCCTGGGTGATCACCAGGAGAAAGGAGAAGCGGGAGAGCATCTGGCACATGGCAGGGACCATGGCGCTGCTGCTTCCCATTGTAGGACTGGTGGGGACCAATAACCTGAGTACTGCCATTATTATCCTGGGAATCGGCGTGGTGCTGATCTTTGTCTCCAATCCCAGGTATCTTCCCTTTCTGGGGATCGGCGCCTGCGGCATTGTGTTTATCGGCGTCTTTCTGGGCATGGCAAGCTACCGTCTGGAGCGGCTTGCCATCTGGAGAAATCCGGAAGCCTATGAGAAGGGCTTTCAGACCATCCAGGGGCTGTACGCCATAGGCAGCGGCGGGATCTTCGGCAGGGGATTGGGAAGCAGCCTTCAGAAGCTGGGCTTTGTGCCCGAGGCGCAGAATGATATGATCTTTTCTATTATCTGTGAGGAGACCGGGCTGGTGGGAGCCTGCCTTCTCATTCTTTTGTTCGGGCTGCTGATCTGGCGGCTGATGGTCATCGCCACCCATGCCCGGGATCTGTGCGGAGCCCTGATCGGGGCAGGCATCATGGGGCATATGGCAATGCAGGTCATTTTGAACATTGCGGTGGTGACTAACACCATTCCTAATACAGGGATCACCCTTCCCTTTGTCAGCTATGGGGGCACGTCGGTGCTGTTTCTTCTGGGAGAGATGGGGATCGCTTTGTCCGTGAGCAGAGGATATCACGAAAAGGAGGGCGCTGAATAGGATAGTAGTGTGGCTTTTTTATCTGAAAACAAGAGGAGTGTAGAGCGTGGACGCAATCAGGATTACAGGCGGAGTTCCTTTGGACGGAGAAATAGCAGTACAGGGTTCTAAAAACGCGGCGCTACCTTTGATGGCAGCCGCTGTTTTAAATAAAGGGGTCACCGTGCTTTTCGGCTGTCCCAGAATTTCCGATGTGTTTTCCATGGAGGAAGTGCTGAGAAGTCTGGGAGCCAGGACCAGGTGGGAGCAGGATGCGCTGATCCTGGACACCGGACCCATGGACCAGGTGAAGGTAAAGAGAGAACTGGGAGAAAAGATGCGCTCCTCCATTGTGCTTCTGGGAAGCCTGCTGGGCAGGTTCGGGGAAGCGGTGCTGCCCTATCCGGGCGGATGTGTCATCGGGCAGAGACCGGTAGATCTGCATCTGGCGGCTCTGGAAAAACTGGGCGCCAGGTTTTATGAGGAGGACGGCATGCTCCATGCAAAGGCACAGCGGCTGGCAGGGGGAGAGATCTGCTTTGCCAAACCCAGCGTAGGCGCCACGCAGAACGCAGTGCTGGGAGCTGTGTGCGCGCCCGGAAGGACGGTGATCCGGGGCTGCTCCAGGGAACCGGAGGTCACATGGCTGTGCCGCTTTCTGAATCTGGCAGGAGGCAGGATCCGGGGCATCGGCACCGACTGTCTGAAGATCCAGGGCGTGCCGTCCCTTCATGATACAGGAATGCAGATTCCTGCCGACCGGATCGCGGCAGGCACCTATGTGTGCGCCAGCGCTGTTACCAGAGGCAGAGGCATACTGAGAAACGCGCCGGTTGGAGAAATGGGAGCCCTCCTTCATGTCTATGAGAAAATGGGTGGACAATATGCCTTTAACAGTGGTAAACTGTCTTTATGCAGCTGTGGGGTAAAGAACCCGGTGAGAGGGCTGCGCACCCAGGTATATCCCGGGTTTCCTACGGATCTGCAGTCCGTCCTTGTGGCAGTGCTTGCCACGGTAAAAGGGGAAAGCTGCGTGGAGGAGACGATTTTTGAAGACCGGTTCAAGGCAGTGCCGGAGCTTGTCAGGATGGGAGCGGACATTACGGTGTGCCGCAGTACTGCCCATATCCGGGGAAGAGACTTAAGCGGAGCCAGGGTCTGTGCCAGAGAACTGCGCGGAGGCGCGGCGCTGGTGGTGGCAGGGCTTGCGGCAGAGGGAGAGACCTGTGTGGAGAACCGGCATTTTATCGAGCGGGGATATGAAGATATCTGCAGAGATCTGTCCCTGCTGGGAGCATGCATCAGAAAAGATTAAAGGGGAAGCAGATGAGCAGAAGGAAGAAACGGGCAGTCCTTGCAGTATCCGCCCTGGGCGTTTTCGTCCTGGCGGTCCTGGTATTTGTGCTGGGATTCCGGGTGACTGCCGTGAAGGTTACAGGAAATAAATTTTATACAGAGGATGAGATTCGGTCCATGATCCTGGACGACGATACTTTTTTGGCAGGTAATTCTATTCTGGCAGGCTTTATCAGAACAGAAGAAAAAACAAAAGAAGCCAATATGATCGACACCGTTTCCGTAAGCCGTCAGGGCAGAAATACGCTGGTGCTGAAGGTGAAGGAAAAGCAGCTGATCGGCTATGTGGAGTATCAGGGACGGTATGTGAATTTCGACCGCCAGGGCATTGTGCAGATCATTACAGACGCGCCGGTGGAGGACGTTCCCAGAGTGGACGGGCTGGAGATCACAGATGTCCAGGAACAGGAAAAATTAAACGGCGTTAATAGCAGCAAGCTGAATACCATCCTCAGTGTAGGCAAGATGCTGGAAAAAACAGCACAGAAGCCGGACCGGCTGGAATTCGGTACACTAAACCAGCTGGTGCTCTATTATGGGGATATTGAAGTCCGCATGGGAGACGATGAAAATATGGAGGAGAAGATGAACCGCCTGGAAGGAATCCTGCCGGAGCTTTCCGGTATGAAGGGAATCCTCCATATGGAGAATGTCAGCGAAAACAGCAGGAATGTGGTTTTTGACCAGGATACCGGCGAGGCGGCGGATTCCTCAGAGGATGCAGAGACTTCTGAGGGAACAGAAGACGACGGATCCGGCGATGGTTCTTCCGGAGAAAATTCCGGGACAGGAAGCCCGGACGGGACAGATATCAATGATTATTACCAGCAGGGATCCGGGGAAAGCCAGAACTCCGGGCAGGAGGACAGCTACAGCGAAAACGGAAGCTATGATGAAACAGACGGCTACAGCGAAGACGGAAGCTATGACGGAACGGACAGCTACAGCGAGGACGGAAGTTATGACGGAACGGACAGCTACAGTGAGGACGGAAGTTATGACGGAACGGACAGCTACAGCGAGGACGGCAGCTACGACGGAACGGACAGCTACAGTGAGGATGGAAGCTATGGCGGAACAGACAGTTACGGTGAAGACGGCAGCTACAGCGGCTATGGAGACGGATCCGGGCTGGAATATACAGACGGCTCCGATGCATCGGAAGAATAGGGATTTTGGGACAGAGTTTAAGAAAAATTTATGAAAAAAATTCAATTTACCGGTTGATAAATTTAAAAAAAGAATATATTATATATCTATGTGTACATACAT
>DWVZ01000104.1 GCA_019119975.1 Candidatus Blautia merdavium
CCAAGTTTTCCACCGCAGATTTTACACACGCAGACGTTTATGCCATAGTGGTGTAGGCTTCATCTTCGGTCATGGAAATTCCCCCTCTCTGAATAATAGTGCGGGGCGGCAGCACTCCTTGCTGTCGCCCCCTTGATTGCCCACCAGCAAGGACAGTCGGGGCTGTCAACGGCGGGCGCAGTCCGTTCATCTTACCGTTGACTGGCTCGGCTGGCTTTGCTATTTAATTGAAATCAAAATCAGTAATTACAACTTATCAATTTTATCTTTTATTTTTCGTTTTATCTTAAATAGTAAGCGTGCAGAATACTGTTCATTTTTAATTAACAGTTCATAAGCGTCGATTACTCCGGCACAATAGCAAAATCCCATAAGTCCTATCGCAAATCCGAAAAATACAAATGAGTGATATTCAGACCAAGCGAATTGCCCCTTTATTGTTAAAGAAACAGCTATAATTCCAACTATAAACAAAATAATGCTCGGAATGTAAATTACCGCATAAATTTTCTTTTTTGCGCGATATTCATTAGATAATTCTTTCAAATACCCATAATCGAATATCAACGGTTCTTCTTTCAAGACTTTGTATTGTTCTTGTTCTGAAAATGCACCTAAAACAAAAGAAACGATACCTATAATAACAAAAATTGCCACTCCAAGAAAACGCCATGTTGAATTAGATATAAACATAATAAAAGGTATTCCTGCGAATGCCCAAGACATAAATCCCACACCAATATATCTGCTTACTTTTTTCTGATTTGCAATATATCCTGTTGCCATTTCCTTGCTTACATAATATCCTCGCTCATCTGCATTGCTGGAAGATTTTTCATCTTTCAAAAGATAATCTGTAGATATTTCAAAAATATTAGATAGTTGCAACAATTTCTCTGTTTCAGGAAATCCTTGATTGTTTTCCCACTTGCTAATTGCTTGTCTGGTTGTTCCCACTTGTTCAGCAAGTGCTTCCTGTGAGAGTCCTTTTTCCTTTCTTAACTTAAATAGCTTTTCTCCAAAAGTCATATGTTCTGCCTCCTTAATTTTGTGGTTTAATCTTATCAAATCGTATTGTAACTTTCTATCTTTTTTGAAATGCACATTGTCAACTTTGGGTTGCATACATGTTATTTACAGCTAAATCCCAATTTTTGCTATGGTTGGCCACTTCATTAAGACTTATTATATCATTCGGATATGAAATTTTCTATTGGTGTTCCCTCTGCCATACGGAATAGCAAGGATTGCTGTCTGTCAAACTTATGTGTTACTTTATGGCACATGAGCATTGGCGCCGGGATTGTCATTTCCATATCCTTCCAAAAGATTGATGACGCCCCACGCGCCCAAACCGGCGCCCAGCGCAACAACCAAAATCTGCAGGGTATCAATAGCAGAAGTGAAAAAACTCATATAGGGTAATTACCTCCTTATCAAATGAAAAATGATACTGTTGTGGCCGTTTTTGGCCTGAAACGCAAAAAAAGCCGCCCGCTGCTTGAAAAGAGAACAAACAGCGGGCGGCGAACGCAGTCGTATATCCTGCGGACTGTGAGTAAATTCAGGAGAATCACGGCTCCTTACCAATAGGCACCTCCTTAAAATGGGCATAAAAAAACAAGGCCCGCCGAAAAGAATGGGAAACTTGTAAATCGGCGGGCCTATTCGGTATCGTCTGCGGATTCTTCCGCCAGTTCGGACGGGCTGATCTCATAGTTGAGGAACAAATCGTCCGGCCTCACCCGCAAGCGGGTAGACAGGTATTTCTCTATATCGAAAGTGTTCTTCGGGTTGAAATCTGAAAGGTACTTATAATTGGGATGTTTTGTAATATCGTACTTTCTGGACAGGAAGGGCCGGACGCCGCGCACCTGCAGCAGACACTTCCCGCCATCCATCACAGCCAGCTCGTCCATGGACATCAGATCCTTGCCCAGCTTTTGGAAGTTCTGGCCGTGGGATTCCTGCGTGCCCTTCGTGACGCTGGTATTATACATATCAATGGTTTCTTTCCCCAGCAGGGTGCTCCAGCTTTTTAGGGTGGTTTCTTCCTTTCCTCCCAGGAATAAGCTGGAATCACAGTTGCCGATGATGGTGTCCATGTTATCCTTATACAGTGCTTTCAACTGGCTCTGCGCCTGCAGCACCAGGCAGGCCGAAATCTCTCTTGACCTGATCGTTGCCATGAGTTTTTCGAGGTTCGGAATCTGCCCAATGTTCGCTGCCTCGTCGATCAGGCAGCGCACATGCACCGGCAGCCGGCCTCCATACTTATCATCCGCTCTTTCGCAAAGCAGGTTGAAAAGCTGCGTATAGGCCATGCTCACCAGGAAGTTGAATGTGGCGTCCGTATCGGAAATGATAAAGAACAGGGCTGTTTTCCGGTCCCCGACCAAATCCAGCTCCAGTTCGTCATACATGGTGATCTCCCGGACTTCCGCAATATCAAAGGGTGCTAATCTGGCTCCGCAGGAAATCAGGATTGACTTTGCTGTTTT
>DWVZ01000105.1 GCA_019119975.1 Candidatus Blautia merdavium
CTGTCTCTGGCATAGTCATAATGGTTAAACATTTCCACAGTTTCCGGGGGCATTCCCACACCGTTATCTTCTACCACGATCTGGATCCGGTCCGGCTCTGCACGGCAAATGACGATCTGGATCTCATCGATGCCGGATTTGCCGGGAAAACCGTGCACCAGCGTATTCTCCAGCAGGGGCTGGATCAGCATCTTATGGATCTTCATGGAATTCAGGCTCTCTTCTGCCCGGATACTGCATACAAAGGAATAGTTCATTCTCTGCTGCTGGAGATGGACGTACTGCCTCAGATATACCAGCTCGCTTTCCAGCGGCACGATCTCATTGCTTTTATGAATGCTGTAGCGCAGAAGCGCCGCAAGGCTGGTAAGCATCTTGCTGATGGTGTATTCTTCCCGGTCTACTGCCAGCCAGTTAATGGCGTCCAGTGTATTGTAAAGGAAGTGAGGATTGATCTGTGCCTCCAGGGCTTTGATTTCTGCATTCTTTTCCCGGATCAGCGCTTCTCTCTCCAGTCTTCTGGATTCCCAGATACTGCGGATCATCTCATTAAAATGCCTGGAAATCCGGACAAATTCATATCCCTGGATCTGCTGTTCCTCGATACGCGCCTCATGATCTCCCGCATTTGCCCTGTCCATAGTGGTTAAGATCGGCTTCAGGGACCGGTCTATCCGTTCTGCGCCGTTCAGCGCGCAGATTACGCAGAGCACTGCCGTCAGCAGTCCTACCAGGAGAATGATGCTGGTAATGTAGGTGAAATCCTGGATCGCGTAATCAAAATCCTGGATATTGATCACATAAAACTGCCCGTCCAAAATGCTGGTGCTCCTCACCTCCAGGGTGCCGCCCTCCAAAAGTCCGCTGTTCTTTGCGTAGTTCAGCGCCGCGTCGTTGATCTGCTGCTGATCCGGGTCTTCTTCCCCGGAGGATATCTCCAGCTTCTCCGGTGTCCAGCCCTCCTGGGGAAAGGAGATCAGATTTCCCTCTCGGTCTGCGACAAGGGTCAGATTAGACCCGATGTCGCCGGGGCTGTAAATTTCCTTCATCTCAGCCTCGTCAAAGCACAGGATGATACATCCCACAGGTCCTTTCTGGTATTCGGAAAAATCCGTCAGCTGATGGACAAGGTACATGGCGTTGCAGCTGCCGTATTCCTCCTGATATATTTTGACCGAGGGCGTATAGATCATTCCCTTATTCTTCTTGACCTGCGTCATAAGACCTTTCCTGCGGATCTGGTCAAAATCAAAACAAAAACTGCTCTGCCCGGACTGCGTCACTGTATCATAGAAGCAGGCATCGTAATGCTCCCCGATAATGGCAATGCCCAGAATACCGGAATTATTGTAGCACAGATCCTCCAGACGTTCTTCAATGGCATATTCTGCCTCATACCGCTCCCGGTGGTCCCAGCGGTTGATGGGCTTTAATTGCTCTGTGTAAAATTCGTCTGTATAGATTCCCTGCACGATCTTCTCATAATCTCTGCAGAAATTTTGAAGGTTTACGGCATTCTGTTCTAAATTTGCCTGGATAAGCTCTCCGGTCTGGTCCCGCATCACTCTGGCGCTCAGCTGATAGTTGATCAGCAGAATACATAGAATCGGTCCTATGGATATGAGCAAAAAGAGTGCAAGCATCTGCTTTGCCATCGGCAGTTTCTGAAAATTTTCCCATATGCGTTTTCTCATGTCTTCCGCTCCTGCTGCTTATTGCTGCGCCGCAGGGCTGTCCTTCTGCGGCATTTACTCTTTCAGTCCATTGTATCATCATTTTGCCATATTACAAAGCGATTTTTCGTATATTTTTATTCCCGGTAACGGAGATCCGGATATAGAAATAGGCGGCTCTGCCAAAAGCGAGCCGCCTATAAGAAATCTTTTTATGTAATTATACAATACGTCTGATGGTAATGTAGCTGGTGTACAGTGCGTTGGACGTATATTTGATACCGCCCTGCGGATACGGAGCGCTGTTGGAAGCATGTACGATTCCGCCGTCTCCTGTCAGGATTGCCACATGTCCGGGATATACAATGATATCTCCTGCCTGGCTGTTCTCCCAGGATACTGAGGTTCCTACTGTTCCCTGCGCATCGCTGGTACGAGGCAGGCTGTAGCCAAAGTGTGCGTAAATCTGCTGAACAAATCCGGAACAGTCGATTCCGTTTGTCAGGCTGTTTCCTCCGTATACATACGGATTGCCGATGAACTGCTCTGCATATGCCACGATCTGAGATCCAAGAGCGCTGTTGCCGGAAGATACAGTTGTTTCTTCTTCTGCGGGAGTTTCTTCCACTACTGGAGTTTCTTCTACCACTGGAGTCTCCTCAACTGCTGGAGTTTCTTCTACCACTGGAGTCTCCTCAACTACTGGAGTTTCTTCTACTACTGGAGTCTCCTCAACTGCGGGAGTTTCTTCCACTACCGGAGTTTCCTCTACTGCTGGAGTCTCTTCTGCTTCTGGAGTCTCCTCAACTGCTGGAGTTTCTTCTGCTACCGGAGTTTCCTCTACTGCCGGAGTCTCCTCTTCGTCTGCTTCTTCTTTCACAGTTGTTTCAGGCTGTACAGTTTCTTCTGCATCATTGCTGTCTGCTGCTGGAGCTTCCTTGGTGCTGTTGTCTTCAGCTGGTGTATTTTCTGTTGTCTGAGTGGTTTCTTTCTCCTCAGCTTCTGCTGTCTCAGCTGTCTTGCCGGTCTCAGATTTTTCTGCTGTTTTGCTTTCTGACTGCTTCTGAGCTGCTGCCGCTTTCCTTGCGGCTTCTTCCTGCTGCTGGATCTGCTGAAGCTGTGCGTTCTGCTGCTGGATCAGGCTCTTATACTGCTGTGCCTGCTGCTGTGCAGATGCGATCTGTGCTTCATAATCACTGGCGGTCGCCTGCAGGCTGTTCACCTGAGACTGAAGGGACTGCTGCATTCCTTCCTGCTCCTGCTTGGTGCTCTCCAGATCTGCTTTTTCGCCTTCCAGCTGTGTCTCCAGATCTGCTACCTGCTGTACAGTTTCTTTTAACTTATTTAACTCTTCTCTATCGTAGGAATACATCTTCTCTGTATTCTCTGCTGTAGTAAGCATGGAAGCGATACTGTCGGATTCTAACAGCTGCTGTGCCCAGGAACCGTTTGTAGAATTTTCATACATGTACTGGATACGCTTCTTCATTGCTTCGTACTGCTCATCCCGGTCAGCCTCAGCCTGCTTCAGCTCTTCCTGTGTCTGTGCAATGTCTGCTTCCTTTACCTGGATCTGGTCGTCCAGCATGTCAATCTGTGTGATCACATTGACTAACTGCTGCTGTGCAGAGCTGATCTGCCCCATCAGAGCGTTCTTCTGGGATTCCAGAGATGCGACAGCTGCCTGTGCCTGTGAAAGTTTATTTTCAGTTGCTGATTTTTCTGCTGCAATTTCATCTTTTCTTGCTGCGGATACCGGCATTGCCTGCATGGCAGCCATAGCAAAAACTAATGAAAGACATAAAAATCGTTTCTTCATTCTGCTTATTCCTCTCTTAATGGTCTCTCTGCTTGGTTCTTTGTTTTGTAATATTTCTGAAATATTTTCCTACATTTCTTGTCCATACTAACACATATTTGGAAGAAATGCAAGGTTATTCCTTAAAATTCTTTAAGAATCCATTACGAGTTAGACCCTCTGTGTACATAATCACCCCTGGTTGTACGCTGGGAGTTACATTTTTGTTACTATTCCGGCGTAAAAAAAGAACCCGGCTGTTACTGCCGGATTCTTTTCTCTATGTATGGATTTCCTTTTCTTATACAATACGTCTGATGGCGATATAGCTGCGGTACAGGGCATTGGATGTATACTTGATGCCGCCCTGGGGATACGGAGCGCTGTTGGAAGCATGTACGATTCCGCCGTCTCCTGTCAGGATCGCTACATGTCCGGGATATACGATGATATCTCCTGCCTGGTGCTCAGACCAGGAAACTGCTCTTCCGCTTCCTGCCTGCGCGTCACTGGTACGGGGCAGGCTGTAGCCGAAGTGTGCGAATACCTGCTGGGTAAATCCGGAACAGTCGATTCCGTTTGTCAGGCTGTTTCCGCCGTATACATACGGATTTCCGATGAACTGCTCTGCATACGCCACGATCTGTGATCCAGTCGCACTGGAGGAAGATGAGGAGGACGCATAGGATTCGGAAGATACGGTCTCAGTATAAGTACTTTCAGAGGAAGAACTCTGTGTACTTGCTGAGGAGGAACTTCCTGAAGATGAGGAGCTGCTGGCTGCCTGCGCAGCTGCCGCCTGGGCTGCTGCCGCTGCTGCGGCTTCTTCCTGTGCTCTTCTGGCTGCTTCTGCTGCGGCTCTCGCTGCCGCTTCTTCTTCCTGCTGGATTCTCTGCAGCTCTGCGTTCTGCTGTTCGATCAGCTGTCTGTATTCTGCTGCCTGCGCTTCTGCGTTGGCGATCTGTGTTTCATAATCGGAAGCAGTAGCTTTCAGGTTTTCTACCTTGCTCTCCAGAGACTGCTGCATGCCTTCCTGTTCGTCTTTGGCGCTTTCCAGCTCTCCTTTTTCCCCTTCCAGCTTGGTCTCCAGATCAGTAACCTTCTGAACAGTCTCTTTCATTTTCTTCAGTTCTTCTCTGTCGTAATCATACACTTTCTGTGTGTTCTCAGCTTTGGCCAGCATAGCTGCAATGCTGTCAGACTCCAGAAGGATCTGTGCCCAGGTCTCTCCGCCGCCGTTTTCATACATATACTGGATTCGCTTGCACATTGCAGCGTACTGCTCATCCCGCTCTGCTTCGGCTTTTGCCAGATCTTCTTTTGTCTTTTCAATATCTTTTTCTTTCTCTGTGATTTCATCGGTCAGCATATCAATCTGTGCGATGACACTTACCAGCTCCTGCTGTGTGGTGTCGATCTCGCCCATCAGAGCGCTTTTCTTTTCCTCAAGGGCTGCCGCGTTTGCCTCTGCCTGGGAAAGCTTGCTCTCTGTCGCTGATTTTTCTGCCTGGATTTCATCCTTTCTTGCTGCGGATACCGGCATTGCCTGCGCAGCCGTCATAGCAAGGATCAGTGAAAGACATAGGAATCGTTTTTTCATGGTTGTTTATGTACCTTTCTATTTGTGGTATTATGTTTTAAGATTTTATATCTTTTGTAATATTTCTGAAACATTTCTTGTATATCTTATCATACTCTCCCTGCCATTGCAAGTACCAATCACTGGTTTTTAAATTTTTGTTACATTTTGCGCTTTACGCGGTAATATACGTAAAACTGCCCGCGCTGTCTGTTTCCCAGACAGTGCGGGCAGTCTTCCATGTCATTCTTTTTTCCTTATTCAAACAGCATTTCTGCCGCTTTGATCAGATATGCAGTATCCTTTACGCCAGCTGTCTCATAAGGGGAATGCATTGCCAGCTGGGCAAGCCCGATATCCACAGCATTTACAGCCACCTGTGTGGTAGAAATATTTCCCAGGGTGGAGCCTCCCAGGATATCGGAACGGTTGGTAAAGGTCTGGAAGGGCACTCCGGCTCTCTTACACAGATCCTTGAAGACTGCCGCAGACACTCCGTCCGTGCAGTACTTCTGATTGGCGCTGTGTTTGATCACGATCCCTTCGTTCATACAGGGGCGGTTTACCGGATCTGCCTTTTCCCCATAATTGGGATGGACCGCATGGGCATTGTCTGCGGAAACCATGAAGCTTCCTGCCAGTCTGCGCAGATAATCCTCCTGATCCTGTCCCAGACCGCTGTTGATCCTTACCAGTACGTCTCTAAGGAAGGTCGAGGCAGCGCCCTGCTTGGTGCCGCTTCCTACTTCTTCATTGTCCAGCACACAGTGTACGGCAATGTATTTCTCCTTCTTTCCTGCCAGGAATCCTTTCAGGGAGGAAAAAGCACACTGCAGATCATCCAGCCTTGCGGAAGATACAAAGGCTTCTTCAGCGCCCCAGACGGTACCCTCCTGCCGGTTGCATAAGAACAGATCATGTCCCAGGATTTCCTCTTCCTTCACGCCTGCCGCCTCTGCCACGGTTTTCAGAAAGGTGCCTTTGGCAGAGCTCATGCCATAGAGGGGAAGCATATCCTTCTGGGCATTGAATTTGTATCCGTCATTGACTTCCCGGTTCATATGGATGGCAAGGTTGGGGATCATCAGCAGATCCCGGTCCACATCCACCAGTTTAGAAACGATCTCTTCCCCTTCCTTTACCACCACTCTTCCGGCAACGGACAGCGGACGGTCGAACCAAGGCGCGCAGATCATACCGCCGTAGCGCTCCACATTCAGCTTCACATACCTGCCTTCTGCCTCCATCTCCGGATTTTCTTTGATCTTAAAGGTGGGGGAATCGCTGTGGCTTGCCATGATCCGGTAGCCTTTTGCCTCTTCTTTGGGAATGGCAAAGGCAATGAGCGCGGAATCATTTCTGGTCACATAATATTTCCCGCCTTTTTCCAGATTCCACCGGTCTTCTTCCCGAAGCTCTCCATAGCCTTCTGCCTCCAGGATCTCCTTCATGGCAGCCACTGCGTGAAAGCAGGTAGGGCTTTTTTGGATAAATGCCAATAATTCTTCTGCTGTTTCTCTGTACATGTTCTGTCACCTCATCTTCTTATGCTTTGGAACGTTTTGCGATCACCGGCATGATAAAGCCAAGTCCGATCAGTACGAAAGGCGTCACGATGTTCAGCACCAGCTGGAAGGTATCCTCAGAATAGATACCCATGATGCAGGCTGCGGCTGTCACCAGGAAGCACCAGCCTCCGAATACGATGCCGAGAGTTTTGTTCTTTACAAACCGGTATTCTGCATGGAATTTCTCTCCTGCCTTCTTCAGGGCGATGTAAGCTGCAAATACCCACAGATAACGCAGAGGCATACATACAGAGTTTACTTTTACCAGCCATTTTACCAGCACGTCCACGCTCTCGATACCGATAGCAGGAACAATGATCAGAATGGAAACGATCACCAGGACCAGTTTGTGTCCGTTGGTGTAGGTTCCGTATTTGTTCTGTTTGAACAGAGATTTTGGAATGTAGGTCTCGTCTGCATTGTCCAGCAGCATGCGCAGCGGCGCGTCGATGGACAGGATCATAACTGCGAACTGTCCGATCAGATTGGTCAGTGCATAGATCACCACGAAGAAGTCGCCTACATGATAATATTCACCCAGTGTCTGGAACGCATAGTAAGCGCCGTTGGTCATCAGGTCTTCCGGAATGTTGTTGGAATCAAACATCATGCCCAGGGCAATGGTTCCCAGTACGGCACAGATGGTGACCATAATGGCAAGGGAGATCATACCCTTTGAAAAATCTCTGGAAGGATCCTTCATCTTATTTACATACGGTGAGATCTTCTCACAGCCGCCTACCGCAAAGATCAGGATGGACAGGTTCAGGAAGAACTTGCTGTCAAAGGTCGGCATAAAGGTCTTCAAAGACCAGTCGATCTCCAGCACATTGGCTCCCGTAATGGACGGAGCCGCGATCATCATCACGATGAACAGCAGGGACATGATAAACATAGTAGAACCTGCCAGGGAGGTAAGCTTCTTCAGCACGCCGATCCCCCTGGATGCTACCCATACGGCAAACAAGAACAGAGCCAGGCAGATCACTGCCAGGATCCGGATGTTCATCTGGCTGATCCTGGCGTCGCGGAAGATCACCCAGCTGGTAGCAATGACAGAAGCATTCGGCTTCTGGGAAATATAAGGCATATGGACGATCCAGTAGGTCCAGCCTGCCAGATATGCCATTCTTGGGCTGATAGTCTTTAAGATCCAGGAGCTGACGCCGCCGCCGGCATCTTTGAACGCGCTTCCCAGCTCACCTACCATCAGCGCATATGGTACAAAGTAAAGGGCAAATACCAGCGCCCATGCCACGATAGCCCTTAAGCCGCCGTACTCTGAGAATCCGTTGATGACGTTGCCGAATCCCCACACAGTAGAAAAAGCCATGAATGCAAGACTGTACCATAAAATTTTCTTTTCGCTTTGTTGGTTGCTCATCTCTTTTCTCCTTTTTTTATTTTTGCAGGATGCAGACTGCTCTGCCTCCTGCCGTTATAATTTTGTATTATACCTCTTATTCCGTCTATGAATAGTCAAAAATCAGCTTTTTTCCAAAATTCCCATAAGGACTTTTTCCGGTGTGATGGGCATTTCCCGGATCCGCACGCCTACAGCGTTGTACACAGCGTTGGCAATTGCCGGGCACGGGGTATTGATCACGATCTCTCCGATGGACTTGGCGCCGAAGGGATGGGACTTCTCATAACTGGGGGCGAATTCCACCCGGATCTTGCCTACATCCTGCCTGGATGGGATCTTATACTGCATAAAGGAATTGTTCCGCATCTGTCCCTTTGCATTGTACTGGATATCCTCATAGAGCGCCATGCCGATGCCCTGGGCAAGACCGCCTTCCGTCTGGACCCTTGCCAGATTAGGATTGATGGGCGTACCGCAGTCTACCACTGCGGCGTAATCCAGGATGCTGACGGATCCGGTCTCCTGATCCACCTCGATCTCCACTGCCGCTGCCATGAAGGGAGGCGGTGAGATCTTGGAGGAGGCGGTGGCAGACGCCTGAAGAGAAGCGTTGTTCCCGCAGGTTCCTTTGACCGCAATGGCTTCCAGGGAGACCTTCTTCTCTCCCTCCAGCTGATAGACTTCTTTTCCGTCAAAATCCACTTCTTCCGGTGACAATTCCAGCATGGAAGCGCCCAGTTCTTTGATCTTCTCACGCAGCTCTTCACATGCCCTTGCCACTGCCATGCCGGTCACATAGGTGGTGGCAGACGCATAGGAACCGGAATCATACGGGGATACGTCCGTATCCACACCCCAGGCGACTACGTTGTCAAAATCCGTCTCCAGCACATCTGCTGCCATCTGGGATAAAATGGTGTCGCAGCCGGTTCCCATATCGGTGGCTCCCAGCCCCAGGCTGTAGGAACCGTCCTCTCCCAGCTTGATGGAGGCGCCGCCCACGTCAACGCCTGCAATGGCAGAGCCCTGCATTGCCAGTGCCGCGCCTACGGCTCTCACCTTGCCGTTTCCCATCTCCCGGCGGGGATATTTCTCGTCCCAGCCGATCATTTCCTTTGCCCGCTCCAGGCATTTATCCAGGGTACAGCTGGTCACCCAGGGACTTCCGTCGTAACCGATGAACCTTCCGCCTTCTTTGGTCAGGTTCTTCTCCCGGAATTTCACCGGGTCCATGTGCATCAGCTCTGCCAGCTCATCGATGGCAGACTCCACTGCGAAGATTCCCTGGGTAGCGCCGTATCCCCGGTAGGCTCCCGCAGACATACGGTTGGTGTAGACCACATCATAAGAGAACCGGTAAGCCTCATAGTCCCGATACAGTCCCAAAGGCTTGTGTCCGGACAGCCCTACCGTGGTGGGACCGTGCTCTCCGAAAGCGCCTGTATTGGACAGGGTATAGATGTCGATCGCCTTTAAATTTCCCTCTTCATCGGCGCCCAGGCGCACCCGCACCTCCATCTCATGACGGGGAGAAGAACAGATCTGGGATTCGTATCTGGAAAAGACCATCTTGGCAGGTCTCTTGGTCTTCAGGGTCACGATCGCCGGATAGACCTCTGCCACAGACGTCTGCTTGGCGCCGAAGCCTCCGCCGATCCTGGGCTTGATCACCCGCACATTGGAAGCGCCGATGCCCAGGGCACGTCCCAGGATCCTTCTTACATGGAAGGGAACCTGGGTGGAAGCCACCACGTTCAGCCTTCCGAAGTGATCCAGATAAGTATAGGCGCGGAAGGTCTCCATCATTGCCTGCTGGTTTGCTTTGGTATGGTAAGTCCGGTCCACTGTATACCTGCAGGATTCTAAGACCTGATCCACGTCTCCCTTGCTCTCCACCCGGGAAGCGCAGAGGTTTCTGTGGTTATCTCCGCCCACAGGCACCTGTGCCAGCCAGTTGTCCTCCGGATGGATCACCACCGGGTTGTCCTTTGCTTCGTGGAAATCCAGGACTGCCTCCAGCACCTGGTATTTGACCTTGATGATCTTCATCGCATTATCCACGGCTTTCTCTGTCTCGCCTGCCACGATCGCCACCGCATCTCCTACAAAGCGGACCCTCTGATCCAGGATCAGGCGGTCATACGGGCTCAGTTCCGGATACGTCTGCCCGGCAAAGGTAAAGCGCTGCTGGGGCACATCTTTATAGGTAAGGATACAGACGATCCCCGGCACCTTCTGGGCTGCCTCTGTCTTGATCTCCTGGATCAGCGCATGGGCATGGGGACTCCTTAAGACTTTCACGATCAGACAATCCTTGGGCGCCAGGTCGTCGGTGTAGACCGGCTGTCCTGTCACCAGCGCTTTGGCGTCTTTTTTCTGCATAGGCTGATTTACGTATTTCATTGTCCTTTCGCCTCCTCTTTCCCTGTCTTTTTGGATTCCAGGAACTTCAGAATGCTTCTGGTCTGTCCCATAAATCCCGAACACCGGCAGAGATTGCCCGCAAGGTATTCATTGATCTGCTCCTCTGTGGGATCCTTAAGCTCCTTTAACATGGCAAACACATTCATAAGGAAGCCCGGATTGCAGAACCCGCACTGCTCTGCGCCTTCATTTGCCAGAAACTCTCCGAACTCTTCCGCCTCTGCCTGCATGCCTTCCAGAGTCACGACCTTTTTGCCGTCCGCCCGGGCAGCCAGCAGACTGCAGGAAAGCACGGGCTTATCCTCCAAAAGCACGGTACACAGTCCGCAGTTGGCTGTCTCGCAGCCTCTCTTTACGCTGTAGCAGCCATGCTCCCTTAAGAAATCCAGAAGCAGGGTATCCGGATCGGTCTCTGCCTGGATCATTTTTCCGTTCAGCCAGAATTTAATTTCCACTGTCCACACCTCCTGCCTGCTTTAATGCCCGTTTGACCAGAGCCTTCACCAGAAGGGTCCGGTACTGGGCAGACGCTCTCATATTGCTTCCTGTCGCCACAGTTTCGGCAGCAAATGCGGCAAATGCCTCTGCTGCCGCCTCTTTCTGCGCAGCGTCCATCTGGGAAAATCCATTTAAGATGCCCTCCCGGTCTTTCACCAGGACTGCCTTTGCCGGACGGGCGCCGATCGCTACCCGTATTCCCTGCTCTTCCACCCCTGCCGCGCAGGTCAGCACCGGGAAATCTGTGCTGGAATTTCTCTGGCTTAAATACACGGCTTTGACGGGTTTCTTCTTTATAATAATGCGCACTAAAATGTCTCTGTCCCGCTTCTTAGCCGCAAACTGCTCCATGGGGATGATCCCGCCTTTATAAAGCTCCGCATAGGAGTCCAAAGCCAGAAACATAGTCAGCACATCGGAAAAGCCGAACCTGCCGAAAATGCTTCCGCCAACAGTAGCGCAGTTGCGGAACTGTACGCCTACAATGTGCTTCAGACTCTCCTTGACAGCTCCATTGGTCCATGCGTGGATCCTCTCGTCGGTTTCCAGCGTTCTTAAGGAAGTCATTGCCCCGATCCGGAATTCCTCTTCGGTCTCTTCGATGGTGTCAAGGGAAAGCCCGGACAGGTCGATGGCTGTGCTCACGTTCCGGTTACCCATTTTCAGCCATACCATTCCTCCCAGTACGCAGGCGCTCTTTTTCTGGTTTAACTGATATGCTTCTTCCAGATCTTTTACCTTTACATACTCTTTGATCTTTAACATCTGTATCCCTCTCTGTCAGAGAAAAAGCACTGCCTGATGCAGTGCTCTCCCAAGTTGTTTTCTGTACAAATTCAGTATAACATAGGCATTTTGACAGAAGCAAGCATTTTCTCTTTCCTTTTTTGTAAATCCGTATTAAAATCAAAGGGTAACCATTTACAGGAGATTGAAAAAGAAATATGAAACAGAATACTGATTTAGGAAAAGACCAGGTTCCCATTCTGGTACTGAAGCTGGCAGTCCCTTCCATGATCGCCCAGTTCGTCACCGTGCTCTACAGCATCATTGACCGCATGTTCATCGGAAACATTCCGGGGATCGGAGACACCGCTCTGGCAGGGGTGGGCGTATGCGGACCTATCGTCACTTTGCTGACCTCCTTCGGCACGCTGATCGGCATCGGCGGTTCCATCCTGATGGCAATGCGCATGGGCGCAGGGAGAAGGAAACAGGCAGAGTCCATCCTTGCCCACAGCTTTGCCCTGCTGGTAGCATTCTCAGCGGCGCTGACCGTGCTCTTTCTGCTGACCAAACGGCAGCTGCTTCTGTGGTTCGGCGCAAGCGCCGCAACCCTTCCTTACGCAGACACTTACCTGACCATTTACACAGCCGGCACCTTTTTCGCCCTGATGGCAGTAGGGCTGAACTATTTCATCACCTGCCAGGGGTTTCCCGCAGCAGGCATGATCACGGTCCTCATCGGCGCCCTGACCAACATTGTGCTGGACCCTTTGTTTATCTTTGGTTTCCACATGGATGTGGCAGGCGCTGCCATTGCCACTGTGATCGCCCAGTTTGCTTCCTGCTGCTTTGCCTTTTTCTTCCTTATCGGGAAAAAGGTTCCTGTACGCATTACGCTTCTGCGGAAAAACATTTTTTCTCCCATGATCGTAAAAAGGATTTTGGCGCTGGGCATCTCGCCTTTCCTGATCCTGGCGACCGACAGCGTGATCCTCATTGTCCTGAACGCCACCCTGCAGAAATACGGCGGCGCCAAAGAGGGGGATATGCTGATCACCTGCGCTACCATCGTACAGAGCTATATGATGCTGATCACCGGACCTATGCTGGGAATCTCCAGCGGGACCCAGGCAATCCTCAGCTACAATTACGGCGCCAAAGCCGTACACCGGGTCCGGCAGGCGGAAAAAGATATCCTGCTGCTGTGTCTGTGCTTTACCACCATTATGTTTGTGGTATCCAGGATCGTGCCTCAGGCGTTTATCTCTATTTTCACCTCAGAGGCGGAGCTGATGGATCTGTGCGTGTGGGGAATCCATGTGTTTACCCTGATGATCATTCCCTTAAGCTTCCAGTACGTTTTCGTAGACGGGTTTACCGCACTGGGAAGAAGCCGGACAGCTCTTTTCCTGTCCATGTTCCGAAAGGGCGACTATATGCTGTTTACACTTGTGCTGCCTGCCTTCTTCGGGGCGCAGAGCGCATTTTATGCCCAGCCCATCGCAGACGGGATCGCCGCAGTGATGTCCTCTGCCGCTTTTCTGCTGATCTTTCAAAAGCATCTGGAACGGCGGGCTGTCGCATAACCCTTTCATTCAAAGATCCCCGGCAAATCCTTTGCCCGGCGGATCCATACAGGAGGATTACCTATGAAAAAATTTTTACTGCTGCTGTTTGTATTAAGTCTCTGTCTCTTCGCCGCCTGCGGGGAAAAGACAGACCGGGAAACGGAGGAGGCAGAACTGGACGCTGTTTCTTCCACCATGAACGGTACTATGACCAAATATACAGGCTCTGAGATCACCATTGAGACCGATGAAGGAACGTCCTACACCTTCGGCTGCGAAAAAGCCCAGATCCAGTGTAAAAACGGGCTGACCCCCGGCAATCAGGTCCAGCTGGTCTATGTGGGCGGCATAGACGGAACCAATACGGATAATGTCCGGGTGCGCAGGATCATTACCTCCGATGACAATACCGGTGTATGGGAGATTGCCAACGCGGCTGCCGACGGAGTCATCACCCAGCCTCAGGAGGAAGAGACACCAAAAGAAGCGGGCTATGATACGCCTGCCAGCGGCACTCCTGTGGAGGAAACCAAGGAAACCGCCTGGATCTCCGGCTATGTCAATGTACGCGCCGATGCCCAAAGCGATGGGGAAATTCTGGGAACTCTCTCTCCCGGAGACGAGATCACCGTCACAGGCATCTGCCAGAACGGATGGATTCGGATCCCCTATAACGGAGGAACTGCCTATATCTGGCAGGACTTCGTATCCTGGTAAACTGCGCCGGATACGGTCCGGCTGCCAAAAAACAAAAGTCAAAAACGGCAGCTGCCCGAACCCTGCACTGGTATCTCCTACCAGCGCCGGTCCGGGCAGCTGCCGTTTTTCTCTGCTTTTTTCCTTATAATAATTCAATTCCCGCTTTTTCACAAGCCTTTATCGTCTCTTCATCCCAGATG
This sequence comes from Candidatus Blautia merdavium, assembly GCA_019119975.1. Classification (GTDB taxonomy): domain Bacteria; phylum Bacillota; class Clostridia; order Lachnospirales; family Lachnospiraceae; genus Blautia; species Blautia merdavium. The sequence continues at coordinate 14,100 of DWVZ01000105.1, forward strand.
GACGCCTGCACTTCTCCGATATGGGCTTTCTTTAAGAGAAGCATACAGATCCTGGACTGTCCGATACCTCCTCCGATGGTCAGAGGCAGCTGATTCTCCAGCAGCATCTTGTGGAACATCAGCTCTCTTCTGTCGTCGCATCCTGCTTTGGTCAGCTGTTCGTCTAAGGACTGAGGGCTTACCCGGATGCCCATGGAGGAAATCTCCAGCGCGCACTGCAAAGGCTCATGCCAGAACAGCAGGTCGCCGTTTAATTTCCAGTCGTCATAGTCCGGAGCTCTTCCGTCGTGTTTCTCCCCGGATTTCAGCAGATCGCCGATCTGCATGATAAATACGGTCTTATGCTCTTTTGTATAGGCATTTTCCCTTTCCTTGGGCGTCATGCCCGGATACAGATCCTCCAGCTCCTGGGAAGTGATGAAGGATACCTCCCTGCAAAGCTCTGTGTCCAAATGTTCATACTGGTATTTCACTTCGTCCAGGGCATTGCAGATGGCGCTGACAATGCGGTTGACGGTACTCTTCAGATATTCCAGGTTCCTGTCTTCTTCAGTGATGATCTTCTCCCAGTCCCACTGGTCCACATAGACGGAGTGGAGATTATCCAGCTCTTCATCTCTGCGGATGGCATTCATATCCGTCAGAAGCCCCTTGCCTACACGGAAATCATAGCGGTACAGAGCCATACGTTTCCATTTTGCCAGGGAATGCACTACCTGGGCGCTGGTATCTGCGTCCGGGATATCAAAGGTTACCGGGCGTTCTACCCCATTTAAGTCGTCATTTAATCCTGAAAGGGGATCTACGAAAAGCGGCGCTGTCACCCTCTTTAATTTCAATGCCATGCACAGCTTCTTCTGCATCAGATTCTTGATAAAACCAATCGCCTCCTGGGTCTCATAGCTGGATAAACAGGATTGATAGTTTTCCGGTATGTTCACTTTGCCCATGCTGTCTCCTCCATTCTCTCTTCCAAAAAATCTATTCATCATTATATTACAAAGTTTTAGAAATGTAAAGTTTTAAAATCAGAAAGCACTGCCGGACTTTTCTTGTATCGGCAATGCTTTCCCGTTTCTTTTCTTTTTTCTCTTTCCTTTTTCTTAGTATGTGTATTTCTTATCTGCTTACGCATTCAGCGGATAGCGGTCCGTCAGCCCTTTCACGATCTGGCGCGCCTCTTCCTTGCGGTCTCTGTCTAATACCATGATGGCGATGGCTTCCGCGATCTGATCCATATCCTCTTCGTTCATTCCTCTGGTGGTCACTGCCGCTGTTCCCAGACGCACGCCGCTGGTAACAAAGGGAGATTCCGGGTCATTGGGGATAGCGTTCTTATTGCAGGTGATGTTCACTTCATCCAGGAGATTCTCCATCTCTTTTCCTGTCACGCCGGTTCCTCTTAAATCTACCAGCATCAGATGGTTCTCCGTAGTGCCGGAAACAATCTGGATGCCTCTTTTGATCAGTCCGTCGCAGAGAGCTTTTGCGTTCTTTACGATCTTCTTCTGATACTCTGTATATTCCGGCTGCAGGGCTTCCTTAAAGCAGACCGCCTTGGCAGCGATCACATGCATCAGAGGACCTCCCTGGATCCCCGGGAAAACTGCCTTATTGAAATTAAATTTCTTGGCGATCTCCGCGCTGCTCATGATCATGCCTCCTCTGGGACCTCTTAAGGTCTTATGGGTGGTAGTGGTGGTCACATGGGCATAGGGAATGGGGCTTGGATGAACGCCTGCTGCCACCAGACCTGCGATGTGCGCGATATCTACCATCAGATAAGCGCCTGCCTCATCGGCGATCTCCCTGAATTTCTTAAAGTCAATGATCCTGCAGTAAGCGCTGGCGCCTGCCACGATCAGTTTCGGCTTTGCCTCCAGGGCGATCCTTCTCACTTCCTCATAATCGATCACGCCGTCGTCATTGACGCCATAGGGAACGATCTTAAAATAAGCGCCGGAAAAGTTTGCCGGGCTTCCGTGAGAAAGGTGTCCGCCGTGGGCGAGGTTCATGCCCATGACCGTATCGCCCGGTTTCAGCATAGCGAAAAAGACTGCCATATTCGCCTGGGCGCCGGAATGAGGCTGCACATTGACATATTCACAGCCGAACAGTTCTTTTGCCCGCTCCACAGCCAGCCGCTCCACGTCGTCCACGCATTCGCAGCCGCCATAGTATCTTTTGCCCGGGTATCCTTCCGCATATTTATTGGTAAGGGGACTGCCCATGGCAGCCATCACTGCCTTGCTGACCCAGTTCTCGGATGCGATCAGTTCAATGTGGGAATTCTGGCGCTCTACCTCCCGGGTTATACAGTCTGCGATTTCCGGGTCTGCCTTTTTGATTTCGTCAAATGCATACATAATTTTTACCTAACCTTTCCTGTCATTCTTTCTGTTAAAGATATTTGTTTGTCCTATAAAGACATTTTAATTATAAAAAAATGCCCAGAGCCGGAATCGAACCAGCGACACGAGGATTTTCAGTCCTCTGCTCTACCAACTGAGCTATCTGGGCGTCTGTACGGCAAGACTGCTGTCTTACGCAACACAGCAATCTTACCATATTTTGTTTTGCATTTCAATACTTTTTTTATTATTTTGAAAATCGTTTTTTACACAACTGTATTTTTAATCAGACCAATTCCTTCAATTCCGCATTCCACTACATCTCCGGGCATCAGAAATCTGGGCGGGATCATGCCCATGCCCACACCGGAGGGCGTTCCCATGGAAATAATGGTTCCCGGCTTCAGCGTCATGCCCTGAGAAAGCTCTGCAATCACATAAGCAATGTCAAAGATAAACTGATCCGTGCTCCCGTTCTGACGCAGTACTTCATTGACCCTGCTCTTAATGGAAAGCATCGGCGGCCGCTGCATCACATCCTCTGTGACAATAAAAGGACCCATGGGGGTAAAGCCGTCCAGGCTCTTTCCGAAATACCACTGTTTGTGCCGGGTCTGTATATTCCGGGCGCTGACATCATTGATCACCGTATAACCGAATACATAGTCATAGGCGTCTTCTTTCCGGACCTGAAAAGCCTCTTTTCCTATGATCACTCCCAGCTCCGCCTCATAGTCCAGACTGTCCACCAGACCCGGATAGGAAGGAATGACATCCCCGTCTCCAGTGGCACGGTTGACCCTTTTAGAAAAATACACCGGATAATCCGGAGCCGTCTCGAAGGTCTCCCTCTTATACCTGGTAGACTCCTTGGCATGCTCACGGAAATTCAGCCCCAGACAGATAATATCCTGACGGGGATGGGGAATGGGTGCGCAGTGGATGACTTTGTCATATTCCATCACCCTGAGGTCCTTTGCATCCTTGGATTTTTTCAGAATCTCAAATTGTTCCGGTGTGATATGCTCGATCAGATCATTCATATCTTCAAAGAAAAGTCCCAGATCCTCTAATGCAAAAAAGCGCTGAAACGCGCTGGCATAAGTAACTCCCAGTCTCTCTCTTTCTTCTCCGGGAATCTTATATGTGAGTAGCTTCATACCCGCCTCCTGCTGTTCCTTGCCGCAGCGCCTTTTCCGCACACTGCCGCGGCAGATTTTACTTTATTTATGGTATCATACCTTCCGTGAAATTGCCACTAAAATTTTTTTCCGGTTGTGCTATTTTACCAGTTTATGTATAATAAAGAGTTGAAAAAACAATACTACTCCGAAAGCTTTTTCGGAAAGAATCTAAAGGAATGAAAATACCATGAATATAAGAAGACTTATGGCAGTATGGAGCGCCCGTCTCATAAAGACCGCCTGCCGGCTCACAGGCAGACAGGGCGTCACCCTGGCGGGAAAGGCTGCCCTCTCCATCTATCCCCCCATTCTTAAGGAACTGGCAAAAGAAGTAAAGAAAGACATTTTCGTGGTGTGCGGAACCAACGGAAAGACCACCACCAATAACTTACTGGCAGACCTGCTTTCGGCAGACGGGAACAAAGTAATCTGCAACCGCACCGGCTCCAATATGCTAAACGGCGTGGTCTCCGCCTTTGTCCTTGGCGCCGGGCTGAATGGACATTTAAACGCCGACTATGCCTGCATCGAGATCGATGAGGCTTCCACCGTGCGGGTTTTCCCCCACTTTCAGCCGGACTATATGGTCCTGACCAATCTGTTCCGGGACCAGCTGGACCGCTACGGCGAGATCGACATCACTATGGATCTCCTCTCCCGCGCCATGAAAATGGCGCCCCGCATGAAAGTCCTGGTCAACGGCGACGACTCCCTGTCCACCTACCTTGCCATGGACAATGAAAATCCCTGGGCATCCTACGGCATCAGCACCCAGGTCATGCAGGAGGAAAACACTGCGGAGATCCGGGAAGGCAGATTCTGCAAGCGCTGCGGAGAAAAGATGGAGTACCATTTCTACCACTACAGCCAGCTGGGCGATTACTACTGCCCCCGCTGCGGTTTCAAGCGTCCTGTCCTGGACTTTGACGGAACCAATGTAAACCTAAGCGACGGCATTGCCTTTGATGTCAATGGCTTCCATGTCAAAGCCAATTACCGGGGCTTCTATAATGTATACAACATCCTGGCAGTATACGGAGCCGCCTCCCTGGCAGGGGTTTCCCTGGACCGTTTCAATGAGATCCTGGGCAATTACAAGCCTCAGTTCGGAAGAAACGAACTCTTTGAAATCTCCGGCACAAAAGTCATGCTGAACCTTGCCAAGAATCCTGCCGGCTTTAATCAGAACATTGCCGCAGTCATGACCGATACCTCCCCCAAGGACATCATCATCCTGATCAATGACAACAGCCAGGACGGCACCGATGTGTCCTGGCTCTGGGATGTGGATTTTGACCGCTTAAAAGACGCTGACGCTGCTTCGATTACTGTGTGCGGCCTGCGCTGCCAGGATATGCGCCTGCGTCTGAAATACGTGGACATCCCCTCAGACCTGGAACCGGATATTGAGAAAGCCATCACTGCCAAAATCCAGAACGGTACCAAAAACCTGTATGTGCTGGTAAACTACACCGGGCTGTATTCCACTCACAACATTCTGAAGAAAATGGAGGGAAAGAAATCATGAAAATCACCATCGGACACTTATATCCCGATCTTCTGAATCTGTACGGCGACCGGGGAAACATCCAGTGCATGATGAAGCGCTGCCAGTGGCGGGGCATCGACGCCTCCACGGTGGAATTCCGCTTAGGAGACGCCATTGATTTCTCCGGCCTGGACATCGTCCTTCTTGGCGGAGGCTCTGACCGGGAACAGATGCTGGTCTGCAGCGAACTGAAAAAAATACAGGAAAGCTTTCACGCTTATGTGGAAGACGGCGGCACTGTCCTGGCAGTCTGCGGCGGCTACCAGCTTTTGGGACATTACTATAAAACAGAAGAAGGCACCATAGAAGGTCTTTCCCTGGTGGATCTCTACACCGAACAGGGCAGCCCCAGGCTCATTGACAACATTGTCCTGGAAAACGACCAGTTCTCCCTCCCCATCGTAGGCTTTGAAAATCACGGAGGAAGGACGTACATCGGCAGCAACCGTCCTTTCGGAAAGGTTCTGTACGGAAAAGGAAACAACGGAGAAGACGGCACAGAGGGCGTGCTTTACAAAAATGTGGTGGGCACTTACCTGCACGGTCCTCTCCTTCCGAAGAATCCTCACATCTGTGATTACCTCCTCTCCCACGCCCTGGAGAGAAAATACGGAGTCTCTGCGCTTGAGGCTCTGGATGATACACAGGAAAAAGAAGCCAACCAGGCGATTTATCATCGCTTTGTAAAACAGCAGCCCTGACCCGGCTGCTGTTTTTCCCATCTGTCCAGGGCTTCCGGAAGAATGCCGAGGTGCCGGGAGAGATCTGCTGAAAATGCGCTGAAAATGTCCCGAAAAAAATTTTCAAAAAAGTGTTGACAATTAAGAAAACTTATTGTATTATAAATATCGTCCTTGAGAGAGACAAACAACTTCATAACCTGCGGGTGTAGTTCAGTGGTAGAACACCAGCCTTCCAAGCTGGATATGTGGGTTCGATTCCCATCACCCGCTTATGCGCGAGTGGCTCAGTTGGTGGAGCGCGACCTTGCCAAGGTCGAGGCCGCGG
>DWVZ01000009.1 GCA_019119975.1 Candidatus Blautia merdavium
AGGTAGACTGCCTTCAGGGCATATTCTCCCCGCACTTCCTTATTTTGCTGCTCCTGGCTGTCTCCGAAAAAGTAATTCCGAGCCGCGGACACACCCACCAGAAGGACTCCGGTGATCGCGAGAACACCCAGGTAAACCGCTGCGTTTCTTTTTTTCATAGGAATTTCTCCTCGCTCTCTTATGCTCTGTTTTCTTTACTCAGAATAACATACGGCAGACTTCTTCACAATAGAAAATGCAGATAACAGCCGCCTGCATTGCTGCCCGATACAGAAAACTCTATAGAACTTGCGTACCGCTTTTTCTGGCTTCCTATTGCTGATTATCTCCAGAAATGAAAAAAAGATATCTTCTTTTTCAGAAGTATGCTATGATGAGAAAAATACAGGCAGGAGGGGATCACACAGTGAAAATCGAACATCTGAAATATGCCATCTGCATCTCGGAATGCGGGTCCATCAACAAGGCTGCGGAAAAGTTTTTCCTTTCTCAGCCCAATCTGAGCAATGCCTTAAAATCCCTGGAAGCGGAACTGGGCTTTGAAATTTTTTCCCGTTCCAACCACGGCATCCGCATCACGCCCCAGGGACAGAAATTCCTGGTATATGCCAGAAAAATCACAGAAAACTACGACCTGATCTGCAGCATTCCGTCCCAGACCACCCACAGCCATCTGTCTGTGGCTGCCGGCTATCATTCTGTGATCGAAGAAGCATTTGCCCAGTTTTGCTCCGTCTATTCGGACTGTGATTCCATTCACTTTTCCCTTCACAATATGAGTTTTTCCGACATTTTAGAAAGTGTGTATCAGAATAAAAATGACATGGGAGTCATCCTGGTCTCTCCGGAGCGCCGGGAGACGATTCTGGATTTCCTGAAGAACAGAAACCTTGCCTATGAAACCGTTGCGGATCTGAAGCTTTACATCCAGTGCAGAAAAAATCACCCCCTGCTGAAGGAAGGTGATTTCAGCTTCAAAGACCTGCAGAATTATCCCTTTATCGACTATAAGACCAAAACCTTATCCTCCAATACCTTTTTTCAGGATAATGACATCCCTGCACCTGTGAAAACAATTTTTGTAGATGAAAGAGATACCCGCTGCCGCATCATAGCCACTACAGACGCCTTTTCCATCGGCTGCGGGCTGCATCCCCGGGTACAGAACTATTACGATCTGGTAAATGTCCCTCTCTCCAGGTACCGGCTGCACATGCTGGTGATCTACAGCCGTTCCTCCGGGCTTACCAAAGAGGGCAAAGCCTTTGTACATCTCCTGAAAAAAGAATTGGACAGCGTCCACTGTGAGTGAACCCTGTCCCTGTACACCCGGGATTCTAGGATTCCCGGGCGTTTTCTTTTAATACCTCTAATTTTTCTTTTGCCGGAGGCGGCGTCAAAAGGCTTACTGCCACAAAGACGATCAAGCCTGTCAGGGCTGCCATGAGATTGGACGGCATTGCCAAAATCCCCTGAGCATGAGAAGATAAATAATATTCTGAAAACAGCCCCACTCCAATGGATGCCAGTATGGCGCAAAGCGCTCCTGCTGCCGTTCCCCTTTTCCAGAACAAAGCAAAGATCATGGGCACGAAGACCGCGGTTCCGTAAAAAAGACCGCCTACATACATCAGCTGTACAATGCTGTCCGAGATCAGAGAGATGCCGATGCCAAAGACGCAGATCGCTATGGTAACGATCCTGGAAATCTTCAGCACCTGCTGGTCCTCCAGTTTCTTTCCCTTGAGCACATACGGTTCTATGATGTCGTTGACAAACAGCTGGGAGGACGCCATGATCTTAGAATCTGCGGTGGACATGGTGGCTGCAAAGATCCCGCCCAGAGCGATCCCCGCGATCCCGCCGGGAAGCACGTCTTTGATCAGCGCGGCATACGCCATATCCGCATTGTCCAGATCCGGGAAAATCCCATAAGCTAAAACCCCGATAAACGCCACCAAAAGTCCGAAGACTAAATATGTGACACCGGAAAATTTATAGGCAAACTTGGCTGTGGAGGAATCCTTTGCCGCAAAGATCCTCTGAAGGATATGCTGATTGGTGGCATAGTCAAACATGTATAAAAGCCCCAGAGACAGCGGCGCCAGAAATCCCTGGGATCCAAGATCCATATACCCCTCGGGAATCTGTCCCATCAGTTCTGTATATCCTCCTGCCGCATGAAGAGCAAAGGGGATCACCAGAACCACGGAGAGTACAATGACGATAAACTGGAATACATCTGTATTTACCACTGCTAAAAGCCCTCCGCCTACCGTATATAAGACCACCACAACCACGGATGCGATCAGCGCCAGCTCATAATTGATTCCCGATATGGTGGAGATAACAGAAGCTGATATGGTAAACTGGATCCCCAGAGTCGCTCCGATCGCCAGAAGCTGGGCAATGACCGAGATCAGTCTTGCTGAGGTATGATACCGTTTTCCCAGAAGCTCCGGTATAGACGAAATCGGCAGTGTCCTTAATTTTTTCGCCAGCACTACGCCTAAGAGGAACATGGGGATCACGGCGCCCCAATTATACCATGCGCCTCCTATTCCCACTGCATAAGCGTACGCCACAGCGCCTACCACAGCGTTTCCTCCCATATCCGTGGCTGCCATACTGAAGCCTGCCTGGATCTTTCCCAGAGACCGGTTCGCCATCAGAAAATCATCTGCGCTCTGGGTCTTTTTCGTAGCGCTCCAGCCAATATATAAAACAATCGCAAAAACTGCTGCAATCCCCAAAATATCTAAAATACCCATCCATCAATCCTCCCTGCTGTGTCTGTTCAGCCAGTCAAGCGCTCCCTGCGCCATGACGGCAGTTCCTCTCCAGAGTATCTCTTCATTTGGCTGAAAATATGCGCTGTGCAGAGGCGGTTCCTTTTCCATGCCTGTATGCCCGCACCCCAAATGAAAATAAACTCCTTTTCGCTCCTGAAAAAAATAACAGATATCCTCGCTTGCCATAATGCTGCTCTCAAGCTCCGTATATCCCTCCGGAAACAGACTCTTTGCCGTGTCTCTCATCTCATCCGTCATCTGGGAATCATTCACGACACATGCATTGCTGTCCGACACGGAAAGCTCCATAGAAATCCCGTACCGCTTCTCCTGTTCCCGGCAGAACCGTTCCAATTCCCCCAATACTTCTTCTCTGATTTTTTTACTGAAAGTCCTTACCGATCCCTGCAGCGAGGCGGTATCGGACACTGCATTTTCCTTTGTTCCGCTTTTGAATACCCCGGGAGAAACCACTGTGCTGTATTTCTGATACCTCTCACTGATCTCCCGGATCTTCAGGGCAGTCTCCGCTGCTGTATAAATGGGGTTTACCACACGGACCGTATCGGATATGTGACCTCCTTTCCCCCGGATCTGAATGGCAAAGCTGTCGCTGCCTGCCATAAGCTTCCCCGGCTTCAGACCGATCTGTCCTTCTCTCAGCTCCGGTATGCTATTGGTCACATGAAGCCCCAGGACAGCCTCCACATAAGGATTATCCAGAGCGCCTTCCTCTATCATTTTCCGGGCGCCCCCGTATCCTTCTTCCCCGGGCTGGAAAAGGCATTTCACCCTTCCTTTGATTTCGCTTTGATGTCTCATTAAAAGCTGCACCGTTCCCAGCATCATTGCCATATGGGCATCATGCCCGCAGGCGTGCATACAGCCGTTTTCGGATGCAAATTCCAGACCGGTCATTTCCTGTATGGGAAGGGCGTCCATATCCGTGCGAAGGGCAATGGTTTTTCCTGCCTGTTTCCCTTCGATAATAGTCTCAATGGCAGACAGCCCTTCGTATACCCGGAATCCGGCTCCCATTTCCTTTAGCTGCCGGCAAAGATATGCCTGGGTTTGGGGAAGCTTCAGACCTGTTTCCGGAATCTGATGAAGCTGCCTTCGCCAAAAAATAATTTTATCCTTTAATTCAAATGCTTCCTTTTTTATCATGCTCTCCCTCATCTGCTATGATCTTTTTCTCCCGGATCAGGCTGCTGACCTTTTCGATCTCAAAGCCGAGGATCTGATCGTCCTGCTGGATCCTCTTGGTTGCTTCCCGGATCTTTTGGTAAGCATACAGGGTTCCTTTTCCCCGAACCAGCCCCTCCTGACATTCCGAAGCCTGTGCCGCATACATGGCTTCCATTGCCGTAAGCGTATACAGATTCTCCAGCATTTTCTCTGTCTTCAGCAGAAGATACGGTGTCATACATCCGTAATCTTCTGACTCATTTGCCGTTGGGAAATAATCCATGGATGCCGGGTTTGCCAGATGCCGGATCTCATTATAAACTGCCGCCACTGTCTTCTGCATAGTTCCGTATCCGATCACCGACGGTTCCGGTCTTAAGAATCTGGGCAGACCGCTGAATTCTTCTTTGCACATTCTCATGATCCGGTTCGCCGTCAGACCTGCCATATGGCACAGCAGGATATCCATCATTTCCAGCGCCGCCGCCAGACCTGTGACAATGAAGAAATCAGTGGAGACAATTTCCCGTTCCTCTGCAAGGACTGCGGGACAGTCCTCCGAAGCATTCAGATAGCCATCTACCACACTTTCCAGATAATGGAGCCCGTCCCGGATACTTCCCATGACGCCGCAGGTACTTTTAAAGCTCAGCGCTCCGTAAAGGGTTTCATTTCCATTGTGATAGATGCTGCTGCCTTCCAGACACTGATTGACAAAGGCAAGACTTTCTCTGTGCCCTCTGTGACTGGTGATCTTCAGAGTCCTCTGGTCTATAAACACCGGATTGTAACTCTGGGCTTCCAGTCCCATGGCATAGACGGTCTCTGACATTTCGATCAGATCCCTGATCTTCCCGCACAGCAGAGCTGCCTTTCCTACGGAGAACATGTTGCTGCTGACCATGGGAAGCCCGTCTTTTGGTCCCAGCGTCAGCTTTTTCAGCCCGGCTTTCTTAAGCGCCTCCTGGGCTTTCAGCTTCTGTCCCTGATATTCCACCTCCCCTTCTCCGATCATCGCCAGTCCCAGAAACGCCATGTTCCCCAGATCTGCCAACCCTACCGAGCCTCTTGCCGGAACCAGCGGGGTAATCTCTTGATTGAGAAATTCCTTCAGCAAAAGGATCATCTCCGTCTGGACGCCTGCGGTTCCTATAAGGAAGCTGTTGAGCCTGCACAGCATTGCCGCCCGGACCCATGCCTGGTCTGCCAGCGGCAGGATTGCCACTGAATGGGAGTACAGGATCTGTCGATTGAATTTCTCGAACTCCTCCTGTGTGATCCTCCGATCTTTATTGGCTCCCAGCCCTGTGTTCATACCATAGATCTGCTTTTGGCTGTCTGTCAGGAACAGGACTGTTTTCCTAGCTTCCTGCGCCCGTATGAGAGCCTCCTCCTGGATTTCCACCCGGGCGCCGGCATATACCACTGCCTCAAGCTCCTGTCTGGTCAGGGATTTTCCGTCTAAAATAACTGTTTCTTTCAAGCTCTTCTCCTTTCTGCAGTCCTGCGTTTTTCTTTATTATAAACACTGCCTATTTTTTCATGTACTCTCAGTTTTGTGTAAGGGTATAAGGAATCTTTATAACAACATTGTGTTAAAGAGAAAAAGTACAAAAAAGGATCCCGCCGCAGCCGGGTATGATAGCCCTGGCTTTGGCGGAATCCTCCGTCTTTTGCGCTGCACAGGCAGACTGCCTGCCCGCAGCGCAGTTTCTCTTATAAATTTTTTCTAACGGTTACCCGCACACTTCTTCGTACAGATTCCTTCCCTGGGAATCAATGACTACGATCACCGGGAAGTTCTCCACCTCCAATTTACGGATGGCTTCTGTGCCCAGATCTTCATAGGCGATCACTTCTGCCTTCTTGATACATTTGGAGAGCAGCGCTCCCGCGCCTCCTACTGCCGCGAAAAAGACAGCGCCGTTCCTTACAATGGCTTCGGTCACTTCCTGCTTTCTCTTCCCTTTCCCGATCATGCCGGTCAGTCCCAGATCCAGCAGCCTGGGGGCATATTTGTCCATACGGCTGGCAGTCGTAGGACCTGCGGAGCCGATGGGGCGTCCCTCTCTTGCAGGGGTGGGTCCCATGTAATAGATCACATTCTGATCCAGCTCAATGGGAAGCTCTTCTCCCCTCTCCAGCGCCTGGGACATCCGCAGATGCGCCGCATCTCTGGCAGTGTAAATGGTTCCTGTAATATAAACATAGTCTCCGGCGCGAAGTGTTTTCACCTCTTCTTTGTCCAGAGGCGCTTTCATATATCTGTCCATCTCTCTTCCTCCTGTATCCTATATGGTCCTGGCAATGTGGCGGTTCACATGGCAGCAGATATTGACTGCCACAGGAAGCCCGGCAATGTGGGTGGCATAGGTATTGATGTTCACAGCCAGAGCTGTGGTGTCGCCTCCCAGTCCTGCTGGTCCCAGACCGATCTCATTGATCTTTGCCAGAAGTTCTTCTTCCAGTTCTTTGATATGAGGAAGCTCGGAATGCGTTCCGATCTCTCTGGTCAGGGCTTTCTTTGCCAGAATAGCTGCTTTTTCAAAGGTGCCGCCGATGCCCACGCCTACCACTACAGGAGGACAGGCGTTTGGTCCTGCTTCTCTGACCGTATTGATGATGGCTTCCTTCACGCCTTCCACGCCGTCGGCAGGCTTGAGCATATAGATCTTGCTCATATTCTCACTGCCGAAGCCCTTGGGCGCCACCAGGATCTCCACCTGGTCGCCCGGCACGATCTCATAATGGATGATCGCCGGCGTATTATCCTTGGTATTGACTCTGAGCAGCGGATCGCCCACTACAGATTTTCTCAAATACCCTTCTTCATAACCTCTGCGCACCCCTTCGTTGACTGCGTCTTCCACGCTGCCTCCTTCAAAATGCACATCCTGTCCCACTTTCAGGAAGACCACTGCCATTCCGGTATCCTGGCAGATGGGGATCATATCCTCCCCTGCGATCTCCAGATTCTCCAGAAGCTGCCCCAGGATCTGTTTTGCCAGGGGTCTGGTCTCCTTTTCATGGGCGTCTCTCATTGCCTTATCCATATCCGGGGCAAGAAAATGATTTGCCTGAATGCACATTTCCTTGATGTTCTCTGTAAGAAGTTCTACCTTTACGCTGCGAACCATGGTTTATTCCTCCAATTTCTGCTCTTTCTTCTGAACCGTTCCTGCGGGGTTTTCGGGCTTTTTACAGCTTTCTGCTGAGTCCCTTGCTCAGGTCGATCCGGTTAAATTCGTTCAGATCGTAAGTTCCCTGTTTTCCCAGGATTCCCACCAGCATATAGTAGCCGTTCCTGGGATCCTGCGGATAATCCTTGACCAGTGTGAAATCCTCGATCTTTCCCGTGCTGGAGATATGCATCCGGGGTCCTAAGCATTCCAGGATATAATCCCCGATCTGCACGTGTGTCTCATCATAATAGGACACCGGCAGGTCCTGCTGCACCGCTTCTTTCACCTTTTTCTCCAGCTCATAGAGGTCCACATCCGGCTTTTCCTCAAACTCCAGCACAAAGCCGTGGCGCACATCCGAACGGGGACCGTCCTGGGCATAGCCCGATCCCATAAAATACACGCACAGGTCTTCCAGAGTATGCGCCATCTTTCTGTACTTGACCGATTTGTGCACGATCCTGGCAATATTTTCAGGAAGAGGTCCGAACATATTGGGTCTGGTAATAATGATCTCCTCCCCGATGCCCACCAGCAGATCCGCATTTCTGTTCAGGAAAGGATAGATCAGCTCGAAATGCTCCACGATCACCATCTTGCCGTATTTGGCAGCCTCCAGAATGGCTTCTGCCAGCACGTGCATCTGGGTAAACGCCGATTCAAAGCGGATATCCAGATGATAGGTATGAGGAGAAAACGGATCTGACAGATCCTCCTGCAAAAGGGGAAGGGGACGTATATTGACACCCTCATCGTCATTGGTCAGGTCCATCCCCGGAAACATTCCCTTGATCAGAAGGCTCTTGCCTGCCCCCGCGTCCCCGATGATCCCTACGATGTGATCAAAGGGGCTTAAATACATCTGACTTAACTGCATCCCCAGGTCTGCCATGCGGCGGTTTCCTCTGGGTGCAAAGTAAAAGCTGTACAGGTTGCTGTCCTGCATTTGTTTTGAATATGCCATATTTTTCCCTCTGCCGGTACACTGCCTCCGTCTGCCGGATACCGATGCAGACAGCTCAATATACCAGAACAGCCGGGCTGTTTGTCACAGCCCAGCCCGTTTCCTATGGAAGGGCGTCTGCCCTTCCGTTTTCCAGTATCCAATTTAGAAAAGAATCAGTTCTTTCTTGCCTTTCTTAAAGCCAGGATCCTTTCCATTTCATTGTAAACAATCATATAGCCTTCGTCAACACCCATACCTGGTTTTGCCAGGATCTGGTCCGGCTTGGTCGCCATTGCGCAGTTGACGCATACCTGTGCGGAACGGTCCGTCTCATTGCAGGTGCCGCCCTGGTAAGCGCCGAAGCCTTTTTCCTTGCAGTAGAGCACTGCCTCAACGATGTTGTTGATGCCGCCTAAGTCCGGTGTCTTGATCTGTGCCATATGTCCGGCTTTGTTGTCCGCGAAATATTTCACGTCTTCCAGAGTATTGCACCATTCATCTGCTACCAGCTCTACATCAATGCCTCTTCTGTCCACTTCTTCTCTCAGTCCCTTTAAGCAGAGCATCTGTTTTTCTCTCTCCTCTGCGTCCATCGGACCTTCGATCCTTAAGTGGAAGGGCTTTGCAGCCTCCTCAAGCTCAGCCAGGTAATCTGCCATTGCCGGATAATTATCCACGCCGAAGATGGCACCGATAGTGCCGTATACGTCAATGTGGAATACCGGCATATAGTCTTCGTCATGGCGCAGCTTCAGCACACGGTCTCTTAACCAGCCTACATACTCTTTTAAGATTTCTCCGTGCTCTCCCAGCTTGGTCTTTACATTGTTGATCAATGCGTGGGGCATTACGGCAGCGCCTTTTAAGATCATCTTGTCCGCATTGTCATAGCGGCTGTCTCCGGACTGGGTAAAGACAGGAATCGGTTCTTCCGAAACTGTGGTGCCGTACTCGTCTGCAACGACTTCGCACATCAGTCTCTTGCTGGATTTTGCCACTGCGTCCAGGATTGCCTGGCTGACGCCGTAGCGGATGGCAGTATGCAGCCTTTTGCCGTCCACCTGCAGATTCTCGATCATTTCGCACAGACCCTTGAAGCTGTCTGCTTCTTTTCCCACCAGCTCCGGTTTGATGTATTTCTCGATGATCGGAATAAAATCTTCAGCTAAAAACAGCGGATCTCTTCCGCCTGCTCCGGAATACTGGACAGCCGCGCAGTCGCCCCATGCGATCTGCCCGTCTTCCAGGATCAGCATAACGGAGATGGCTTCTCCTGCCTGTCTTACGGATTTAAAACCTGGTGTAACGGTTTCCCCAAAATAAGCTGCTCCGTCAGCTACAGCTCCTTTCTTGATCGCTCTTTGATCATCAAAGAAAAATCCTGTCCTAGCCTTAGAACAAACCACATCTACAATCTTCATAACACTCTTCTCCTATTTCCATTTCCGGATCCTCCGGCAGCCCGGCAGGCTTTTGTCCCTGCTGGATGCCGGAGGGTCTGTGTATTTTATTTTCTTCCGTGCATAAATCCCGGCAGTCTCACCGCCTGTTTATCACTTGGGTTTTCCTACCAGTCTTCCTTTGCTGATGGCATAGACATCGTCGATGACCATCTGGAAGGAGGCTTTTCTCTTCTCCATCTTTGCTCTGTGCTCGATCTTGCCCAGGTTGTAATCAATGATTTCCCTCGGAAGCGGCACATGGGCTGGATTCAGATAACGGACAGCGCCTTCAAAGTCACGTGCTGGAAGCATCTTTCCGTAATTATAACGGCTGGGTGCAAACGGGATATCGATAACGCCTGCTTTCACTGCCCGAATCACGCCGATCGCCAGGTCGCCTGTTCCCAGTTCAAAGGTCTTGTCCACAATGGCTCTGGTCTCACCGATAATGATGGCTTTCTCCAGTTCCAGCGCGGAACTCTTTAATTCCTGGTCTGCCAGCAGGGAGATCGCCTGTTTGGTACAGCGCAGACCCTGGGCATTGGCTTCCATGGTAGGAACACCGATGGCTTCATGAGGGGTCTTTACAATGACTTTGGTAGCCTTTGCCAGTGCTGCTACAGAGCTTCCCCAGGAAATAACGGCAAATGCTTTTGCTTCATCCTGCGGGAATCCGCCCATCCACTGGTGAAGGACTGTGGTTACTGTCACGTCATCGTATCCGTACATCCTCAGATACTCTTCTGTCAGCTCTTCTAAGACACGCAGAGCTGCTACGTCCTGTACCAGGTTTCCGCACTGTCCATAGCCTACGGTCACATTTTTCACACCCTGTTCTGCTGCCAGCAGCGCCTCGATGATGGCAACCGCGTTGGACATGGACGGAGGCACCAGAGTACCGGTCAGAGGTCCGTATGGCTCGCGGTTGATCGAAACCCCTGCCTCCTCATAGATACCGGTCAGACGGTCTACATACTGCCAGTCATAGATGGTCCTTTCCAGAGGAACATCCTTGGCATAGGGAATGTTGTAGGAAATACCGCCTCCCTCATAGCTGGTAAAGCCGCCTGCATAACAGATTTCTGTCAGCAGTCTGGCATCCGGTGTGCCGTGGCGCACCTGCACCGGCGTATCCAGATTTTCAATGATCTGACGGCAGCCATAAACGCCGTGGTTAACAGCCGGGAAACCATTCAGCATGGATTTCTGTGTATGGATGGATTCTTTGATTCCTACTTCTGCTTCTTCGTAGCGGTTCTGACGGGTATAGGAGTCAATGGTGGTAGGAAGCAGGTCCGCTTCACCTTTGTCCTGCAGATACTGAAGCAGCTTAATGTGTTCGTCAATTAAAGCTACACCGGCTCTGGGCTGGATCAGAGTTCTTCTCTCTTTCTTTGCTGCGGACAGCTTTCTGGAGAAACTCTTGCTCTCCGGCATATTTTTGTGGTATGCAACAGCTTCGTCGAAATCAACGTCTTTTCCTGTTGACCACTGTCCCAGAATCTCTTTTCGGATACCATAAAACTCATCGTCCGATAATTTTTTATTCCTTATGTCCATAATAAGCAATCTCCTTCTTCATAATTTCCAGCGCAGCCTGGGGATAATGCTGGGAAAGCAGTCCCATGGCTGCCAGAATATATTTTCTGTCTATCAGGATCCGTGCATTTTCCGGTCGCAGGGAACCTGGCGTGCTCTCATCAAAAAGCGCATGAGCGGCAATTTCCTCCGTATGTTTGGCATGGATCAGGGCGCCTCCGGTCACTACTACATTTTTCACCCGGCGCAGGTCCTTGCCGCTTTGCAGAAAGGTCAGCCCGCAGGGGGTATAGACCTGCTCCAGAGTTCCCGCATGACGTGCCACCGCAGTTTCCACAGCAGCGCAGGCAAGGGCAAAATCCAGCTTTTCCATTTCTTCACAGTCAGGTATGTAATCTGTATGCTCTGCCAGAAACTGCACCAGTTCCGGGATCTTCTGGCGGTTCAGCCCGGACAGCTTGGCAAGCTTCCGGTCTCCGGCTGCTTCCAGGATTCCTTCCACACTGTAGCGCATGCCGATATCGCCTTCCACACTTCTCTTGGCGTAGGGTTCCTGAATTCCCTTCATGACCGTCGCCATATTGGCAGGATTTCCTTCTGCAATGGAATAGACGTCGGTGGTAGCGCCTCCCAGATCTACACCTACCAGTTCCCCAATACCCTGGCTGTCTTCCCAGCCGTCTGACAAAAGCTCCATGGCGGTCAGCATGGCGGACGGTGTAGGCATGATGATCCCTGACACCAGGTCAGAAGCCTCTGAAAGCCCTTTTCCCTGCACGATCCTCTTTAAAAAGATTTCCCGGATCTGTTTCTGGGTCGGCTCAATATTCAGCTCTCCCAGTCTGGGCATCACATTTTCGCAGATAAAAACACTCCGGTCCCCAAGGATCTCGGCACATTCATCTGCCGCGCAGCGGTTTCCTGCCAGGACAATGGGGCAGTCATAGCTTAATTCCGAAAGCATCCGGGCATTGTACAAAATGCATTCTGCATTGCCGCCGTCGGTTCCCCCTGTCAGAAGGATAATGTCCGGATGATACGCTTCGATCTCCTTCATATCCCCCTTGGTCAGGTTAAAGGAATAGGTTTTCCACACCTTTGCCCCCGCGCCCAGAGATGCCTCCCTGGAAGCCTGTGCTGTCAGCTCCGGCACCAGTCCTATGGAAATCATTTTCAGTCCCCCGGCAGCGCTGGAGCAGGCATAACGCTCCTCAAATTCCAGGCGTCCCGTGGTTTTCTCAAGAATCTTCAGCGCGTTGTGAAGCCCTTCGTTAATATCGGTCTCAACTGTGGTATAGGCTGCCGCTGTGCCCAGGATGCAGCAGTTTTCCACATCCACGGCAGTCACCTTTGTGTTGGTGCTTCCAAAATCCACTAATAAAACCGGTTTCATATTCTCACCGCCTCGCTGCTATTCCTTTTCAGGAGCCTGGATGCCAAAATCTTCGTACAGAGCTGCAATGGTGGTTTCCGGCGCTGTACCCGGTCCGAACACCCTGTTGAATCCCATGGCTTTAAAACGTCTCTCCACTTCATCGAACGGCTGCTTTCCTACAACGATGTTGCCGCCTACATATAAGAGGATGTCTTTTAATCCTGCCTCATTGCATTTATCCCTTAAGCCTCTGCAGTCCAGCTCTCCGTGACCGTAGAGTGAAGAAACTAAGATTGCGTCCGCGCCGGTCTCAATGGCTGCGGAAATATATTCTTCCTGTGAAACCATAACCCCCAGGTTCGTCACATCGAACCCGGCATCTTCAAAGGCATGCTGGAGAATGCTGATCCCCACCGCATGCACATCGGCGCCGATAACACCGATGATCAACTTCTTCTTGTCCACTGTAAAACCTCTCCCTTCTTTGTCTGACCTGGTTCTGCTCAGACGGTCTTTACATTTTTTATTTCATCCAGAAGAGTTCCGTCTCTGTATAATACCTTTGCCACAACTTTGTCTCCCATTTCCACAGATCTGGGAACTCCGGAGATCTCTTCTGCGATCTGTTTTAATTCCTGGATTTCCAGTACCGGAAGCCCGGCTTTTACCAGTTTTTCCTTTAATTCTTTCTGACGGGGATTTACCGCGATGCCTCTCTGGGTCACTACCACGTCCACCGTCTCTCCCGGTGTAGATTTGCAGAGCACCTGATCCACGATCAGGGGAAGCCTTGCCCGTATCAGCGGAGCCACGATGATCGCCAGTTTAGAACCAGCTGCCGTGTCGCTGTGCCCGCCGGAGCCGCCCATGATATAGCCGTTGGAATCCGTATGCACATTTACATTAAAATCTACATCTACCTGGGTCGCCCCCAGGATCACCACATCCAGACTGTCTACCGCGGCGCTTTTTGCCGCCGGAGAAGCATAGCGCATGGCAGATATTTCCTGATGCTTGGGATTTTCCCGGATAGACTCAATGGCTTTTAAATCAAAGCACTGCACATCCAGAATGGTCTCAAAGAAACCTTTGTCTGCCATATCCACCATATATCCGGTGATGCCTCCCATACAGAAGCTGCCTTTGATGCCGTCTTTCTTCATCATCTCTTCCACATATTTGGCAACTGCCAGGGACGCGCCCCCGGCGCCGGTCTGGAAGGAAAATCCCTCCTTTAAATATCCGGAATGCTTCACTACCTGGGCTGCTAAGGATGCGATTCGCAGTCCCACCGGATCTCTGGTGATCTTGGTAGTTCCAGATACGATCTTTGCCGGATCGCCGATCTGGGGAACCTGCACCACATAATCCACATAT
This sequence comes from Candidatus Blautia merdavium, assembly GCA_019119975.1. Taxonomy (GTDB): domain Bacteria; phylum Bacillota; class Clostridia; order Lachnospirales; family Lachnospiraceae; genus Blautia; species Blautia merdavium. The sequence continues at coordinate 13,842 of DWVZ01000009.1, forward strand.
CCTTCATCAATGGAAGTATCCTTTAAAGGATACGGCACCAGGTTATCTGTGATCACCACAGTCTTGGCGGCATGCATGGCATCCGAAAAGGCATATCCTAAAGAACCGCAGGCAGAGGGTCCGTACTTGCCGCTGCAGTTTCCCATCGGATCTGCGCAGGGCGCTGCCAGGAAAGCAATATCAATCTTGGAGGAACCGTTTTCCATATCTCCTGCCCGTCCTCCGTGGGTCCGAAAGATCACCGGTTTTTCCAGGATGCCCTCGGAAATGGCTTTTCCCACTCTGCCTCCCATATAGTTGCACTCAATCCCTGTGACCACTTTGTTCCTGATATGCTCAATCAGCGGCTCATGGATATCGAATATGGAGCTGGCATTGACGGTCAGATCTTTGATCCCCATGGCTGCCGCCTCTGCCAGGACCATGTTCAGCACATAATCTCCGTTTCTCATATGATGGTGGAACGAGATGGTCATGCCGTCCTTTAATCCTGTTCTCTCAATGGCTTCTCTGACAGAAGCAACTAATTTACTCATCTGCACCCACCTCCGTAAATCGCTTTCTCCATTTCCAGGACCTGCTGGGCGCGTTTTACGATGGGAGCATCGATCATCTTTCCTCTGAGAGAAATGACGCCCTTGCCCTGGCGTTTTCCTTCTTCAATGGCGTCCATTACATCATGGGCGTATTCAATCTCACTTTCCGTAGGGGAGAACACGGCGTTGACCGTATCCACATGTCTGGGAGAAATGACCGCTTTTCCTGCAAAGCCCAGGCTTTTGGCAAATTCAGTATCCTTCTCCAGTCCCTCCATATCTTCCACATCGGTAAAGGGCGTGTCATAAGCTTCGATGCCGCAGGCTCTCGCCGCGCAGACCAGTCGGGTCCTTGCATAGAAGATTTCCTGTCCTTCTTTGGTCCGTTTGCAGTGCAGGTCCGCTGTAAAATCTTCCCCGCCCAGAAACAGCCCGATCACTCGTTTATCCGCGGAGGCGATATCAAATGCCATCTCCACCCCAAGGGCAGTTTCGATCAGCGGAAGGATCTTGACCGTGCCTTCCTCCATGCCGCAGGATCTCTCCACCTCTGCCATATAGGCGGATACCTGACGGATCATCTCTCCTCCGCTGACTTTGGTGGGCATGATCACATCCGGCTTCAGCGGAATGACTGCCTTTAAATCCTCTTTCCAGAATGCCGTATCAGTGGGATTGATCCGGACAACGATCTCACAGTTGGGAAAGGTCTGGTATTTCAGAGTATTGCGCACCAGGATCCGTGCCGCGTCTTTCTCATCGGGAGAGACTGCGTCTTCCAGGTCAAAGATCACCGTATCCGCGCCCAGCGTATCTCCGTTGATCAGCATATTCGGAGTGTTTCCCGGCAAAAACAACATGGTACGTCTCATGACTCTTCCACTCCCCCTCTTTTCAGTGCCGTTTCCATACGCGCACAGATCACGCAGTCCAGGGCACCTTTGTCTTTGATAAATATTTTCCCTGTCGTCACATGAAATTCGTCCAGGGTCTTCATGACAGCAGCGCGGATGGCATTCATATACTGGTTTGCCACTACAGAATCAATCTCCAGGTGAAGTTCTTTCTCATCCGGTTCCACCTGGATGAACAGGTCGCTGGATTCCAGTGTTCCAGCCACCGCGTTTCTTATGATCTTCATGTTCCTTCTCCTTTATCTGCATCAGCAGCCGCGTTTTCACACGGTCTGCCCTCCTGCCCTGTATTTATTCGGTAACGCTCTTTGACACATTTGCCTGCGCCAGGATCTTCTGTTCGTAGGCAATGGCTTTCTTCTCCAGAACCGCAGCTTCTTCTGCGATCTCTTTTACAAATCCTTCATCCTTGATGGATTCCAGATTGATCTTTACATTAAAGAGTGCTCCAAGGACTGCGGTACGTGCCATCATAGTAGCTACCAGAGCGTCTGTCACAGCTGTCTTGTTTCCTTTTGTGACCATAGCCTCTGCATAGGGAAGCACTTCATAAGCTGCCTTTGCCACAGAAAGGGGAACTGCCACGGCTGCCTTTAAGCCATTCTGCATCGCCTCTGTGCGGGCTGCCTTTTCTTCCTCTGTGTCCTTGGGCAGTGTCAGCGCCTGCATATACAGGTCAAAGGATTCGCTGTCCCGTTTGATATCATCCAGAAGCTGACGGCAGATCTTGTCCATAGGCTCCACTGCCGCTTTCATCTCTTCTTCCACTTCCGCATATTTCTTTTTGCCGATGGTAAGTCCTGCTACCATCTCTGTAAGAGCAGCCGCCAGAGCGCCAGCGAGGGCGGAAATACTTCCGCCCCCTGGTACTGGTTCATTAGAGGCTGTCTGCATGGCGAATTGTTCGATTGTCATATTTTTCATTGCCGTTACCTCTTTGAAATTATTATTTTTACAGTCTGGTCTCCAGAACCTGTTTGGAATCAAATCCTTCAAATCCCAGATAATATTCTGCGCAGTCAACGATCGCCTGCAGCGGGATCAGACCTACGACTTCACTTCCAAGGACATTGACACCCCAGCGTCTTGCTTCCATGCGGACGGTTTCAAATACAGTGTATACGGATGTCTTGGTGTAGTCGGTCAGGTTCATGGATACCTGAGCGATGTTTCTGTCCTCCAGCATAACGCCCATAGCTTTGCAGTAACGGAAGCCGCCTTTGATGTGACGGATCCGGTCAGCGATCTTCTGCGCGATCTCTACATTGGAAGTATCCAGGTTGATGTTGTATGCGATCAGAGGCATTCTGGCTCCGATGGCTGTCACACCGCCTGTAGGATGGATAGTGTCAGGACCAAAGTCCGGTTTCCACATTGGGTCTTTCATCTTTTCTGCCATTCCTTCAAACTGTCCCTGGCGAACCTTTGCAAGGTTTTCTCTGTGAGGAGCAGTTGCGGATTTCTCATATAAGAAGAAAGGCTGTCCGAATTTTTCAGAAGCTTCTTTCGCAACTTCTTTTGCCAGAGCGTCTGCCTCTTCTACTGTGGCGTTGCGGATCGGAATGAAAGGAACTACGTCCACACAGCCCATGCGGGGATGCTGTCCCTGATGTTTTGTCATATCGATCAGCTCGACTGCTTTTCCGATGGCTGCAACCATAGCGCCTTTTAATGGTTCCGGCTCACCGATCACAGTAACAACGCTTCTGTTGTGGTCTTCGTCAGAGGTGTAGTCCAGCAGCTTCACACCTTCGATGCCCCGGAAACAATCAACGATTTTCTCTACTTTTTCTTTGTCTCTGCCTTCGCTGAAATTAGGCACGCACTCAATAATTTTTTCCATGGCTATCATTCTCCTTTATCTTGTATGTATAAAAATTGATTTCCGCGTTTTTGACTATACCCATTCTTTGTGGTATACGGTTTCCCCATTCTTGATCACGGTCTCCACCAGGTTGATGCCTGTGTGGTAAGGCAGGTAATGAATGGAGGGGAATTTCAGGAACACAATGTCCGCCTGTTTTCCCGGCTCCAGGCTTCCCACCCTGTCCGCTCTGTCCACTGCCGCCGCTCCGTTGATGGTGAGAGCTGTGATCACTTCCTCGATGGACATATTCATATAAATGCATCCCAGAGCTACCAGAAGGGGGATGGAATTGGTAAAGCAGCTTCCCGGATTTAAGTCGGAAGCCAGCGCTACGGCACATCCCTCATCGATCATTTTCCGTCCCGGCGCGTATTCCTCTTTTAAGCAGAAGGCAGTTGCCGGAAGAAGGGTGCTGATGACGCCCGCTTCTTTCATCTGGCGGATGCCCTCATCAGATGCCTTTAACAGATGGTCCGCAGATACTGCGCCCACCCGGGCAGAAAGCTCCGCGCCGCCCAGCTGATAGATTTCATCTGCATGGATCTTCAGTTTGAATCCCATCTTCTTTGCCTCGGTCAGGTAGTATTCGGAATCCTCCACACTGAATACATTTTTCTCTGTGAAGATGTCCGCGAACTCAGCGAGATCTTCTTCCCTTACCTTGGGCATAACCTCTGTCAGCTGCTTTTCGATAAACTCCCGTTCTTTTCCCTTCCACTGGGGAAGTACGCTGTGGGGTCCCAGGAAGGTCCGGACTACATCTACCGGATGGATCTCATCTAACTTTTTCATGGCGCGAAGCTGCTTCAGCTCCGTCTCACAGTCCATGCCGTATCCGCTTTTTCCTTCCACTGTGGTAACGCCGAACTCCAGCATACGGTTCAGACGCTCCCGTCCTGCCTCAACCAGCTCCTCCTCTGTGGCGCTGCGGGTGGGATTGACGGTGGCATTGATGCCGCCGCCTCTCTCCATGATGGACATATAGCTGTCCCCGTTTAATCTCCAGGAAAATTCGTCTGCCCGGTAGCCGCCGAATACAAAATGGGTATGGGAATCCACAAATCCCGGGAGTACGGTCTTTCCGGAAGCATCCAGAACTTCGTATTCCTCTGCATTGACCTGTTTGTCCAATTCCTCTGTCGTTCCCACTGCCACGATCTTGTCGTCGTGGATGATCACTGCACCGTCTTTGATCAGCCCGATGTCTGCCATCTCTTTTCCGTGCTTCGGCGCTTTTCCTTTACAGGTAACTAATTCGGACGCATGACGTATATATCTTTTTTTCATATTCTGCTCCCTGAAAATAAAGTTCTTAGTGATGGGTGTGATGATGCTCTTCAGGAACTACATCCTTGCACACTCTGTCGATCAGTTCATCACTTGCCAGGTAAGGCATGGTGATGTAATCCTCTCCATTTCTGATCTGGTTGTATTCTGCCACGGTTTCGATGGAATGCTCGCATCTGCCCCAGCTTCTTCTGGATACACCGATCATAGTATCCCACGGAATCGCTGCCATTAAGATCTCATCCACTCTTTCGCTTCCGTCAAGAACCATACCGAAGCCGCCGTTGATGGATTTGCTGATACCTACGCCGCCGCCGTTGTGAAGGGCAACCAGGCTCATGCCTCTTGCTGCGTTTCCGGCATAGCAGTGAACTGCCATATCGGCTGTGATATTGGAACCGTCATAGATATTGGAGGTTTCTCTGTATGGAGAATCGGTTCCGCCTGTATCGTGGTGGTCACGTCCCAGCATAACCGGTCCGATTTCCCCGTTTCTTACCATTTCGTTGAATTTCAGGGCAATGTCTCTTCTTCCCAGAGCATCCTGGTACAGGATACGGCACTGTGTGCCAACTACCAGTTTGTTCTTCTCTGCGTCGCGGATCCAGATGTAGTTATCTCTGTCCTGGCTCCTTCTGTTGGGATCGATGATCTCCATAGCCGCATGGTCTGTCTTTCTTAAGTCTTCCGGTTTACCGCTTAAGCAGCACCATCTGAATGGTCCGTATCCGTAGTCAAACAGTTCCGGTCCTAAAATGTCTTCTACATAAGACGGGAAAATAAATCCTTCACTGGTGTCAACGCCGTTTTTCGCAATGTCTTTTGCGCCTGCGTCAAAGACAGCTTTCATAAATGCGTTGCCGTAATCGAAGAAGTAAGCGCCTCTTTCTACCAGGGTCTTGATCAGGTGATAATGTTTTACCAGAGTCTGGTCAACCAGTTCACAGAATTTATCCTTATCATTTGCCAGCATCTCGGTTCTTTCTTCAAAGGTCAGTCCCTGCGGGCAGTAGCCGCCGTCATAAGGTACGTGGCAGGAAGTCTGGTCAGACAGAAGTTCGATCTTGATGTTGTTGTCCACTGCGTACTCCAGAAGGTCTACAATGTTGCCGTGGTAAGCAATGGAGATGGTTTCTTTCTTATCCATGTATTCCTGTGCCACACGGAAAGCTTCTGCCGCGTCTTCGATCACCAGGCTTACCCAGCCCTGGCTGTGGCGTGTCTCAATCCTGGAAGCGTCTACTTCTGCTACGATTCCTACGCCGCCTGCGATCTCAATAGCTTTCGGCTGTGCGCCGCTCATGCCGCCCAGACCGCTGGTTACGAATAAGTGTCCAGCCAGATCGCCGTCCTGAGGAACGCCTAAGAATTTACGTCCTGCATTTAAGATGGTATTGAAGGTACCATGTACGATACCCTGAGGTCCGATGTACATCCAGCCGCCGGCTGTCATCTGTCCGTAGGAAGATACGCCCATAGCAGTTGCTTTTGCCCAGTCTTCCGGATTGTCGAACATACCTACCATCAGTCCGTTTGTTACGATGACTCTTGGGCTGGATTCATGAGATTTGAACAGACCCATTGGATGTCCGCTCATCATGACCAGTGTGTGATGATGGGTGAGTTTTTCCAGATATTTTTTGATCAGCTGGTACTGCATCCAGTTCTGGCATACCTGTCCTGTTTCTCCGTAGGTTACCAGTTCATAAGGATAAAGAGCAACTTCATGATCCAGATTGTTGTCGATCATAACCTGGAAGGCTTTTCCTTCGATGCATTCTCCCTTGTACTCGTCAATGGGTTTTCCGTAGATTCTTTCCTTTGGCATGAAGCGGTATCCGTAAATACGTCCTCTTGTAAGAAGCTCGTCCAAAAATTCCGGTGCCAGCTGCTCGTGAAGTTCTTCCGGTACATATCTCAAAGCGTTTGCCACAGCAAGCTTGATCTCTCTCTTGTTCAGTGTCAGCTCTCTTTTCGGCGCTCTTCTGACACCCTCTTTGAAGGTTGGATACTCTGGTAATACAGGATCTAACTTAATCACCATTGCTTTTCCGATTTCTGCATTGTTCATTTCTCATCGTCTCCTTTGCTTTTTTTACGATTTTACCATATGGTAAGTCTAAAAAACGTCTATTTTACTCGGATGTCTATGAAAAAAATCATTTTCTTCGTGATTATTGCTTATTTATCCTCCTTAATTTCGGCGTATCAAAGTGAAAATAGACAAAATAAAGTCAAAACCTTTGCCAAACGCCAAAAAAGAATAAAAAAAGAGACCCTCCTGTGGAAATCAAGGCTTTTCAAAGCCCTGGCTCTCCGTCAGACGGTCTCTTTTTCCATATTTTATTTCCGCGCACACTCCGGCGCTTCCGCTTTCCTCTCGCAGATTTCCGCATCCTTCATTCCAGGATCAGATCCTCTGTCCGGATCTTGGGGACATGATGCACCTGCCGGCTGTCTCTGTAATATTCAATAGCACCGCCCGCAGGTATCTCTTCCAGCACCACGGTCTCTTTGGGATAGCCTAAAGCAATGCAGTAATCAATCTTCCTGTCTCCGGGAAGAGATAGGATCTCAGAGAGCCGTTCTCTTTTCAGATTTCCCAGAAAGCAGCCGCCCATTCCCATCTCACAGGCTGCCAGCAGTATGGTCTGCCCGATGATTCCCTCGTCGCACTGGGCATTGGTTTTCTCAGGTGTTGTCAGGAAGATATAAGCGGCAGGTCTTTCTCCCTGTTGGGGACCCTCCCAATCCTTGAGATAGCCCGCCCAGCCGATGCAGCCAAACACCTTTTCCCTGGTTTCGGGGTCACAGACCAGCTTATACCGGACCGGCTGCAGGTTGGCTGCGGACGGTGTATTTCTCCCAATGTCGATCAGTTCCACAAGGGTCTCCCTGCTGATTTCCCTGTCTTCGTAAAATCTTCGGTAAGACCGGTTCTTTTTTACTAAAGTTTCTATCAACTCCATCACCACTTTTTTTTCTTCTATAACTACTTGATTTTACACGAAACGGACTGTCAGAGCAGCTCTAATCCACAATGTTCTGCAGCCACACGCCTTTTTTCACCAGGATAAACCCGATCACGCATTTGATCATATCTGCCAGCTGCACGGCAATGAAAATATACACCACGTACAGGGAAGTAAAGTGTCCCAGAAGATACGCGATGGGCACACTGACGCAGCAGATGAACACACTGTCAAAGAAAAAGGTGATCACCGTCCTGCCTCCCGAGCGCAGGGTAAAATATGCCGCGTGGAGAAAGGCGTTCTGGGGCATGAACACTGCCACCACCAGGATGAAATAGGTGGCAAACTCCCTGGACTGGGCATTGGTGTTGTAAAGCCTTGGGAACAGCGGAGCGATAAACAGCATCAGCACAGCGATCAGGGTACAGCACGCCACGGAAAAAGCGATCATCTTCCGGTCCGTATCCTTTGCCTCCTCCATCTTTCCCGCGCCCAGCAGCTGCCCTACCACAATGGCGACCGAATCGCCCAGGGCAATAAAGACCACATTAAACAGATTAGAAATGGTGTTGGAGATATTCATGCCTGCCACCACATTCATCCCCCGGACTGAATAGCACTGGAGAAGCATCGCCGTTCCGGCAGCCCAGAAGGTCTCATTGAGTAAAAGGGGCGTTCCCTTAATGAGAATCCTTTTGGTAAGGGAGAGGGGGATCTTCATAGTCCGGTACAGCCCCCGGATATACGTGTTGATCTCCTTATGCCTGTGGGTCCAGCTAATAACAATGACTGCCTCCACATACCGGGACAGAACCGTTGCAGCGGCAGCTCCGGTGACGCCCATTTCAGGAAAACCGAATTTTCCATAGATCAGCAGGTAATTAAAGATCAGATTGACAAAGACAGCCGCGATCCCCGCTTTCATGGGGACCACTGTCCTGCCGCACTCCCGCAGCGTGCTGGCATAGACCTGCACCAGCATAAAGGGTGCCAGTCCCACCAGCATCACTGCCAGGTAGTCTTTCCCATACCTTAAGACTGCCGCCGTATCTCCTCCGTCCTGGCTCCCGTTCAGGTACATCTGGATCAGGGGTTCTCCAAAAAGGAGGAAGATCACCACCGTGATGCCGGTCAGGATCACTGCCAGCCACAGTTTGAAACGGAAGGTATTCGCCACGCCTTCCTCATCCTTCTGCCCAAAATACTGGGCAGTAAAAATCCCGGCGCCGGATACTCCTCCGAAAATACAAAGGTTATATACAAAGATCAGCTGGTTGACGATTGCCACGCCAGTCATCTGTTCTGTGCCCACCTGCCCCACCATGATATTGTCCAGCAGGCTGACAAAGTTGGTGATCCCGTTCTGGATCATGATCGGTACTGCGATCATCAGCACCATTTTGTAAAAGTTTCTGTCTCCGATCAGCTTTTCTCTTAATGTCTTTTTCATGCCTTCTCTCCGATGTTTTTCATTCTTCTTCTACTTCGTATGCACTTCTTCTATTTCGTATGCGCCCGGTATTTTTTCCAGGCAGGCAGCGGCTTTTTCCCGGTATTGGCGGGGACTCTCTTTGAGCATATCGCAGAACATCCCGGGGAAACGCTCCTTTAATTCTGCCTGGTTCAGATACAGGAGTCCCAGCGTATAAGGAGATGCCAGCTGTCCGGCGCTTTCCCGGGCTTCCCACAAAAGTTCCCTCGCCTTTGTCCGGTTTCCTGCTTCTGCTTCCAGGATGCTTACATAGCCTTTATTCATAGATCTGCCCATCAAAGTAAAGGACTCGTCATAGATCTCCTCTGCCCGGTAAAATTCCTGCCGGCTTTTCTCAGGCTCCCCCAGCGCCAGCCAGGTTCTGGCAATATTGGAATAAACCACCGCATTGCAGGGACAGTGATTATTTTCACAGACCTCTACTGCCTGCCTGTATAAATCCAGCGCTTCCTCAAAGCGCTTCTGCTTGCGCATTGCCTCGCCCATATAGTTGTAGCAGGCGGAGATATTCAACGCATAGATCCTGGATTTCAGCGGCGCTCCCTCAAAGTAGGCAAGGGACTTTCGCAGATACTCCATGCTCTTTGCAAAGTCCCCTGTCATGGAATAATAAAGCCCGTATAACCGGCAGGTGACTGCATACTCCTCCTGATACGGTTCCTTTTGCGCTGTTTCCAGGGATTCTTCCAGATACTCCTGCATCCGGTCCAGGTCCCATACATTCATCTGATGATGGATCAGAAGCCTTAAGCAGCGGATCTTGACCAAGGGATCCTGCCCGGCTTTTTCATTGGTCAGCAGCGCTTTTTTCACACAGCTGATCCCCTCTTCATAATATCCCTGAGGAATGCAGTACTGGGCTTTGGTCTGCAGCAGCCGGATATACATACAGGAAAACTCCTGTCCGTCCCCTTCTCTCTGCTCCAGCTCCAGCAGCTCTTCCTCCATTTCCCTGCACTGCTGCAGAAGGAAGCTGTCCTGAAAGGCTTCTCTGGTACAGGAACTGGAAAAGACGGGATACAGTTCATAAAACTTTCTGACATATTCCTCCGCGGAAAGGATCCTGTATTCCAGCGCTTTTTTCCGGTTTCCGCAGAGGGTGTAATGATAGATCAGCCGTTCCTGCCTGCCGTATTCATACGAGGGCAGACTTTCAATGTACTGGGCAAGCTTCCTGTGAAAGACACTGTGCTTGGAGGGCGCCATCTGCTCATGGACAAATTTCTGCATACTTCCATGGCAGAAAAAAAGCCTCACCTCTCCTTTGACCTGTTTTTCGCAGAGAAATCCTTTTTCCTTCAGCTCTTCCACTGCCTCCACCAGCTCCAGGCTGTCCTTATTTAAGATCTGTTCAAGGGCATCCAGGTCTGCCCATGCCTGACAGGCGGAAATCAGTTCCAGCACCTGACGGGGCAGCCTGGCAAGGCCATCCAGCTGTTCCTGTAAAAGCTCCTCAAACCGGGAAGGCTCCTCCTCTCTCAGTTCTCCATTTGCATACTCTTTCAGCAGCATTTCCAGGAAATAAGCATTTCCTCTGCTCTCCTCATAAATCCGGTCAATAAAAGCCGGATCTGCCGCCTTGTTTCCCAGACTTTTCTCTGTAATCCTTCTGACCTGGTCTTTGCTGAAGGGCGATACAAAAATACGCTCCACAAACTTTTCCTTTACCAGCGGAGTCAAGGACCGTTTCAGCCTGTCATTCCAGCTGTCCGGACAGGTCATGAGGATCATCAGGTTTCTGTTCTGCGCCCGGATCAGACCGGACAGGAACTCCAGACTTATGGGATCCATGTACTGAATATTGTCAAAGACCAGTATCATAGGCTTTTGCCGGCTCGCCTGGGCAAAAAAGCGGAGCAGGAGATTTCTGGTAGCCCGGTAGCTGTAAGAAATGGTGTAATCTGCCGAAACCGCCTCCTGTCCTCCGCTTCTGAAAAACGGAAACAACCAGTCTGCTGCCTGCAGATACGGTTCCCCGATCTGGAGCTTTCCATGCTTTACCGCCTCGGCGATCTGCAGCATCACCACGCTCCAGGGCTGCAGGCTCATCTGCTCCTCTGTCTCCATGCAAAGCACCTGAAAGACCATGGTCCGTTCCCGGGGCACTCTGTCTGTCAGCCGCCTGGTCAGATAGGTTTTTCCTACGCCGCTTTCGCCTGTCAGCAGTATGCTTTTGGCTTTTCCTGTCAGGAACTGCCTGTATGCCTCGTCCAGCACCTGTCCTTCTCTCTCATGTCCTGTCTCCTCCTGCGCATTTTCAGACTCCATGCTCCACTCCCGGAGAAATCTCTGGTGCAACTGCCGGATTTCTTTTTGGGGCGCCACCTTCAGCTCCGCATCCAGAAGAGCTGCCAGCTGCTGGTACAGACGAATCCCTTTATAGTACAGCTTCCTCTCCCCGTAAAACCTCATCATTTCCTCATAGACCTGTTCATCCAGAGGTTCTTCCCGGATGTACTGCTCAAAAAGCTGTTCCGCCTGGCTTACGGAAAGCTCCCGGCTGCCGCAGAGCTTTTCTTCCAGAAGCCTGAGATACACGTCCCGGACTTCCCTTCTTTTCCAGGTGACCCAGTCTTCATAGGGTTCCGCGTTTTTCAGGTAAAAACCGCTGAGAAATTCCGCTTCATAAAGTGCGGTATCCTTTTCTTCCAGAAACCGCTCATAGTCTGTGGTAAGTTCCAGCTGGGGATTCAGGATCAGATTCTGCCTGTCCGGCGAAATGATGCAGTCCTCATGGAATAATTTCCTTATGGTGTACAGGGCATGGCGCAGGTTTTTCTTCGCCGTGGATTCATCGCAGGTATCCCATAAAAGGGCGGCGATCCTGTCCCTGGTGGCGTGCTTCTCCACCGCCATATAATACAGGAGGGCTTCCGCCTTCCTGTAAGGAAAAATTACCAGACTGCCATCCAGATATGTTTTTGGCATCTGCAGTACGCAGACTTCGATTCGTGCCACGCGTTCCTTCCTTTCTGTCTGCTACAGGCAGATCCGGCAAATGCCGATCCCTGCCTCCTCTTCGCTGCAGCCTGTGATGGTGATCTCTTCTTTCCAGTCCTTTGCCAGCGCAAGCTCTTCCCTGGCTGCCTCGGTTCCCGACAGACAGATCCTGCCTTCCTTTACATAGACTGCCAGCAGGTTTTCTCCCTGCCCGGGCGTCAGTCTCAGGGTCTCTCCCTGCCGGATACGGGCAGTCTCCATTTTCCCGTCTGCCCCGTTTTTTAACATCAGGTTAAAATCCACCACTTTTCCAAAGCTGACCGTAGGCACACCGCCGTCAAAGCAGTCTACTTCATAAGGTTTCAGCTGCACCCGAGTTTCCTGTCCGTGAACCATCTCCAGGCTTCCCCCGAAAATGCTCAGATAACGCTTCACCCCCGGCAGAGGCGTGAAGTCAGAACGGTCTGTTTCCACGGTAGCGCTGCTGATGCGGCATTGAAAATTGCCTTCCCTGTACTGCGCGTCTTCCGGATAGATGTATAATTCTGTTGTGCTCCCTCCGGACCACTGGGAGGTTTTGAAATCATTTGCGTTTCTTACAATGATACTGACACTCATTTCTTTTTTCCCCTTTCTTCTTTCCCGGCTCCGGGTCCTTTGAGAATTCACGCTTCCTGAACAGGCTCCTGAGCAGGACCATATATCCCCAGGAAATCGACAGTGCCGGAAGAGCAGACAGCAAAACTCCCTTTACCGGAGAGATTTCTGTAAACACTACCGGTCCGAAAAACATAACAAACACCACCACCATCATCAGGATCAGCGTAACCTTCTCCTTCATGGTATTGGGCGGTGTAAGAAAGATCTTCTGAAGATCCATTTCCAGTCTTTCCGGTTCTTTTTTCATGCTTTTCCTCCTTATCAAACCGTATTTTTTTCATCATACTACACATCTGGACCAGGGTCAAACATACATTTGACCTGCGCAGACATTTTACGCAGACAGATGCCTGTACAGCTGACCTGTTCTCCAGTTTTCAGACGAAAAAGAGGACAGAACCCCAAAAGCTCTGTCCCCTTTCTCCATACTTGCGCTTGTACAGCGATCCGTTTTTTCTTTTTTTAAGCCTTTGCTTCCTCTAACACTTCTGGTTCCACATCCATTACATCGTCCACATCTTCAATGATCTTGTCTAAGAAGAACACTTTAAAGGTGGAAGCCAGCTGCAGGATAAAGATCGGAAGCACGCAGAAGCCGCCTACGCCTGAAAGATATTTTACGCCTTCCACGCCCTGCTGTCCGCCTCCGAAGATGACCATGACAACAGCGATGATGCCGATGGCAAGTCCCCATACTACCTTCTGCCAGTTGGCTGGCTCTTCATCATAGCTGGAGCCTTCTGTACAGATCTGGGAAATGGTGGTCGCCATGGTATCTGCCGTGGTGGAGAACGCCGCCATCATGGTGATCATAACCAGCGGAATGATCACGAAGCTGATGGGCACCTGCTTCAGCAGCTCCCAAAGTCCGGATACTGCAATGCCGTTGGTAATGGCGCCTACGATATCTGATTTGCCGATGTCCTGCCAGTTCAGCGCGGTTCCGCTCCATACAGCAAACCATACCACACCGAATACAGATGGCATGATCCAGTTTACGATCATAAACTGGCGGATGGTGCGTCCATAGGAGATCATAGCAAAGAAGATCGCCATCAGAGGCGCGTAAGCAATCCAGCACGCCCAGTCAAACATGGTCCACCAGGTTACCAGCGCTTCGCCTCCCACAATGTATGGATCCAGTCCCCAGCTCCAGAAATGATCGAACCAGTAGCCAAGCCCTACATTCATCATGTTCAGGATATAAACCGTCGGTCCCGCGATCAGCAGGAAGATCAGCAGGATATAAAAGATCTTGGAAGTTCCGTTTGCCAGCCATTTGATCCCCTTGTCCAGACCAGCCACAGACGCAAGAATAAAGGTTGCCGTGATGATCAGGAATAAGATGATCCATACCACAGGTCCCTGCTTGATCCCGTAAGCTGCCTCCAGACCGGTTCCCACCAAGGCAAGTCCCATGCCCAGGTTGCTGGAAAGTCCCAGTGCCAGCGCTACGATGGAGATCACGTCAATGATACTCCTCCACACTCCGTGCTTCACTCCCTGTCCGAAAAGCGGGGTCAGGGAAGCTGCTACAGATAATTCTTCTTTCTTGTTGAAATAGATGTACGCCATGGCGCATCCTACGATAGAATACATGGCATACGGCACGAATGTCCAGTTATAGAAGACACGTCCCATGCCGAACTGCGCTGCCTCTGCCGTCATGGCAGCGATCCCGGTCTGCTCCAGCTCTCCGTAAATATTGCCGTAATAGATCATAACTTCATTGGCTCCGTATACGATACAGCCGGTAGCGATGCCGCCGGTCAGCGTCATAGCAAACCAGGAACCAAAGGAATGCTTCGATTTGGCATTTCTGCCTCCGAAGCGGACGTTGCCCAGCTTGGAAAACGTCAGGATCGCAACGATCACCAGACAAAAGACTGCTACCAGCTGGTAAAGCCATCCAAAGCTCTTTAAGGACCAGCTGAAGATTGCGGAGCAGCTGGCTGTCAGCCACTCATTTCTCAGGATTCCCAGAAGCGCGCCGCCGCCGATGATGATAAACGCCGGGATAAATACGCCCCACCGGATTCCTTTTGGTTTTTTGTTTTCTCCACTCATTCGTAAACCCTCCTTTGTATGCTGTGGATCCCCTGATGGGTCCTTTTTTATCTGAAATGCCTTTCCGGCATTCAAGATCACAGTCAGACTTCCAGGCTTTTCAGGAAGTCATAGGTTTTCTGGATATCTTCTGACATATTTCTGTCATTGTCCAGATAGGGAACCACATTTCTGTAAGCGTCAAAAAAGTCTCTGGTCCCCTCGCCCAGCACAGGATGGTCTCTCAGATCCACTGCCTGCGCGGCGTGCATCAGCTCAATAGCTGCCATATAGTACAGATTATCCACGATCTTCCTCATATTCATGGCAGCCATGGCAGAATTGCTTGCTGTATCTTCGATATGCCCTGCCATGCTGAGGAAATCCATGGAACAGGGATTGGCGTACATACGGTTCTCCGCATCCAGCACCGATACGGTTTTCTGTATGGTGCCGTAGGCGATCACAGACCCTTCCTGAGGTGTCAGGAACCTGTTCAGTTTGGAGAATCCCGGATCGCCGATCCTTAAAATCTGCTGTGCGATCATCTTGGACATATGTCCTAAGCCGATGGCAGTCATCTCCACTGCCAGCACCCAGGACAGAGGTTCAAAGTTGGGGCTTCCGCACATACGGTCCTCCTGGGGGAGCAGACAGGGATTGTCATCTGTGGCATTGAGCTCGATGGTCAGCTGCTTTTTCAGGTATTCCAGTGCATCCATCACAGCTCCCGTAATGGCGCTCTGGCACCGGAAACTTAAGGGATCCTGAAGCGCTCTGCCTTCCCAGGGGCGTTCCAGATAGCTGCCTTTTAAAAGCCTTCTGCACTCTCTGGCAGATTCTGCCTGACCCGCATAGCCTCTGACTGCATTGACGCTTTCATCCATAGGATCCAGCACGCCGTTCAACCCCTCCAGAGCCAGGCAGAAGACCCTCCGGTAACGCTCTATGAATTCTTCTACCTCGATGATGCCTACCGCGGCAAAGGCGGCTCCCTGGGCATTGGAAGAAGCGATGCCCAGTCCGTCTTTCGGTCCCATGCGCAGAGGTTCCAGCCCTGCCTTAGAAAGCGCCGACAGACTGTCCATGCGCTCCTCGCCGTACCAGGCTTCTCCCTCTCCGATGGCAGTCAGCCCGATAGCCGTCAAAGTGGCAATGTCCGCCTCCCCTACGGAACCTCGGGACTTCATCACCGGGGTGATACCCCTGTTTAAAAATTCCGCATAATACTGGGCGATCTCTTTTGCCACTCCTGTATTTCCGCACAGGAATCCGTTCAAGCGGATCGCCATGGTAGCCCGCACCTCCGGAATGGTGCACTCCGGTCCCACACCGATCATGTGGCTGCGCAGAAGATTTTTATTGTAGGCATCGTAGCGGTCCGCGTATACTACCTTATCCTTATTCCAGCCTACGCCTGTATTGAGTCCGTAGACTGCCACACCCCGCTTATCCAGTTCAAAGATCAGGTCTCTTGCAGCCTGCAGCCGCTCCATTGCTTCGGGGGCAATCTCCACTTTTACATTTTCATAAGCAATCTCTCTGACCTGCGCAATGGTCAGGTTCTTGCCTGTAAGAACGATTGTTTTCTCCGCCATTTCGGCACCTCCTTACCTTCCCCTTGTATGTTCCTTGTTTTCCAGCCAGGCAACCACCTTTTCTGGCGTGATGGGATAGTGGGCGAACCGGCTTCCGATGGCAAAGTTAATGGCGTTTGCCACTGCCGGCGCCGGCGCCACTGCCACCACCTCACCCAGGCTTTTTGCCCCATAGGGTCCGTCTGAATGATGGTTTTCAATGAACACAGACCGGACTTTCGGCATATCCGGCGCATTAATCATGTGATATTTGGAAAAGTTTCTGGATCTCACATCTCCTTTTCCGTTATAGGCGATTTCCTCGAACAATGCCTGTCCAAGGCTCATCTGAGCTCCGCCCTCCACCTGTCCTTCAGAAAGCGTATAATTCATGCACTGTCCTACATCATGGACGCACACCAGATCCAGCACCTGGGTCTGACCGGTATAAAGATCTACTTTCACCTCTGCAAAAGCGGCGCAGTATACGCCCGGATTGCTGTCAGGTTCATACTCCACCTCTGCGTGGAGGTACCTGGAAAACTTTTTCTCATATTGCTTTGAGATTTCTCCGTAAGTATGGACTTCTTCTCCGTCTGCTCCCGGATATCTCATGGTTCCGTCCTCTGCCCGGATCCTGTCTTTCTCCCAACCGTATAAGGATACACAGGCTTTTTTTATTTTCTCCAGCAGAGCTTCTCCTGCCTCCTGGACTGCCCTTCCGCACACAAAGGTCACACGGCTTGCCTGGGTCCCTGCCGAATCGTAGGGACTTTGGAAGGTGTCCGCCTCATAGACCCGGATGCGGTACACATCCATATGCAGGGCTTCTGCCCCGATCTGCTGCATAGTCATCACCGTTCCGCAGCCCTGGTCATGGACGGCGATGCGGAATTCCGCGGTTCCGTCCGGATGAAGCTGCGCATGGACATTGGTAAAATCCGGATAGCCGCCCTTATAACCATTTCCGTGTGTGGCGCATGCCATGCCTACTCCGTATGCATACCGGCGGGTATTCTTTTCCCGGACATGAGCTCTTCTTTCTTCCCAGCCGAATTCTTCCATGCCTTTTAGGATGCATTCCCGGATACGGGCATCTCCCAGATTGGTTCCTCCTGTAGGGTCGTCATCCCCCGGCTGCACCACATTTTTCAGGCGCAGCTGGCAGGGATCCATGCCCAGCCGGTCTGCGATCTGATCCAGGTTCACCTCAGTCACCGCATGTGCCTGGGGAGAACCATACCCCCGGCAGGAGCCTCCCGGCGTGGTATTGGTATAATAAGTCCTTGCCCTTACAGTCTGGTTTTCCACTCGGTAAAGGCGGAACAGCTTCTTGCTGAACGCCATGGCAATGGCTGAGGCATTGGTGTAATAAGCGCCCCCGTCAAAATCACAGTCTATGTACCGTCCCACGATCTTCCCGTCTTTTGTGACAGCGGTCTTTACTGTCATATCGCCGGGATTTCTCCTTCTGGTCGCCATGATGTCTGCCGGGCGGTCCATATACAGCATTACCGGTCTTTTCAGGGTCCATGCGGCAAAAGCACAGGCGCTTTCCACCACCGTAAGCCCTTTTCCTCCGAAAGACCCTCCCATAACAGCTTTGATGACCCGGACCTTCGTATAGGGAAGATCCAAAAGACTGCACACATGATTGCGGATCATAAATACCGTCTGGCAGGGCGTCCAGATGACCAGATTCCCCGTCTCATCAATGGCAGAAAGGGATATGTGGGGCTCAATGGGCGCATGGTGGATCGCCTGGGTACTTCCCGCAGTTTCCTCCACGATCAGCTGGTCCAGAGGAAGGCTGTCAAAATCCCCGCATTTGCTTTCCTTTTCAAATGCCAGATTTTCTCTGCTTTTTCTGGCAGCCTCGATTCCAATGACCGGCTCTTCCTCCCGGTAGGTGATCTCTACCAGGGAGGCGGCTTCCTCCACGGCTTCCTTCGTCTCTCCTACCACCAGCGCCAGATGATCGCCCACATACCTGGCTTTTTCACTTAAAATATACATATCCTCCAAAGCGCCGATCCCGGCGGTCCAGTTGTGGGGATTGTATTTTTTCTTGGGCACGTCTTTATGGGTATAGACTGCATGGATCCCGGGAACCTGCTCTGCTTTTTCTGTGCTGACGGAAATTTCTGCCAGCGCCTTTTCGCTGAGCACCAGCTTTGCATACAGCATTCCTTCCAGCTTGCGGTCGCAGGTATACTGGGTCTTTCCCCGTGCTTTATCATAGACGTCTTCCCGGATCAGGCGTTTTCCCACATAGTTCAGTTCTTTCATCTCTCCACCTCCCCGGCGTCTGCTCTCAGGTCTTCCAGAATATCGTCCATCAGTCCCAATGCCGCTGATTTTTTATAGTGCTTGGATGCCCTGGTGGGAATATTGGCTTCGATCTGTCCATAGACCGCTTCTTTCAGTTTCTCCATGCAGATGTCTGCAGGAGATTCCCCTTCCAGAGCTTCCTCGATCAGCGGCGCTCTCGATGCCTTGGCGCCTACGGCTCCCAGGTACACGGTTGCCTGCTGCATTTTCCCATCTATAAGCTCTGTTTTGACGCATCCATTGATCTTGGAAATGGTCACTGCCTTCCTGGAACCTACTTTTGCGAAACCGGACCGGGCAGTTCCCTTTTTTACCACAAACTGCAGCAGCATTTCCCTGTCCTTCAGCAGATTCTTTTCCAGACCTTCAATGAGATCGTCCACCGGCGCGATCCTTTTCGATCCTTTTTCATTGTATACAACTGCCTCGGCGCCGTAAGCCAGCAGCACCGGGGTAGTGTCCGAGCTCTGGGATGCATTTGCCACGTTTCCTCCTACTGTGGCACGGTTGCGGATCTGGGTGGATCCCACCATGGACGCCGCCTTTGCCAGAGCAGGGATATACTTCCTGATCACCGGGCTTTTCTCCAGCTGGGTCATGGTCACTGCCGCTCCGATCAGGATCTCATTCTGGGTTTCTTCAATCTTTTTTAACTCTTCCAGATGGGTCAGGTCAATAAGGGAATAATGGAATTTCTTCCTGGCTCTTAAATGGATCACCAGATCTGTACCGCCTGCGCACAGATAAGTATTCTCATCCTTTTCCTTTAATGCGTCTGCCAGCTCCTCCAGATTTCTGGGCATAAAAAAATTCACTGTACCTCCCCCTTTACTGCACATTCCACTGCTTGGATAATTTTTTCATATCCCGTACAGCGGCATAAATTTCCTTCGATGGCTCTCTTGATCTGTTCCCTGTCAGGGTTTGGATTTTCTAAAAGAAGCGCCCTGCAGGAAAGGATCATCCCCGGTGTACAGAACCCGCACTGGATCGCCCCGTTCTGGATAAAAGCTTTCTGAAGGATATCAAGTTCTCCGTTCTTTTCCAGTCCCTCTATGGTAAGGATCTCACGGTCCATCACCTGTCCTGCGTAGATGGTGCAGCTGGTGACAGCCTGACCATCCAGGATTACCGTACAGGCTCCGCACTCTCCTTCACTGCAGCCCTCCTTAACCCCGGTAAGTCCCAGGTCGTCCCGCAGGAAATCCAGCAGTCTTTTTCCCGGATCAGTCTCTTTTTCTATCCTTTCTCCGTTCACTGTACATGATAAAAGCATATCTCACACCCTCTCTTGTTTCTTTGCCAACAGTGATTATCAAAAGTATACAGGTCCGCCGTTTAAAAAACGTTGAAAATCCAGAAACTTGACAAAAAGAGCTTTTCCAGGTATCTTTCTTCCTTGTGCCTTTTGGCAGGATTTGTTAAAATAGCGGTAAATCTATGAAACCAGGAGATTTTTATCATGAATGCAGAAGATTTTTACTTAGAGGAAGGCTTTCCCTTCCGCGGAAGAAAGCTGGAGCAGCTTAAGCATTTTTTAGAAAAAAGCGGTCTGACTTACGATCCCTTGGTCCAGTATTCCGTGCTGCTGAAAACCAGGGAGGGCGCCATTGCCGGCTGCGGCTCCCGCCATGAAAATACGTTAAAATGCATTGCCGTTGATGAGCGCTTTCAGGGAGAAGGATATCTTTCTATCCTTATGACTGCCCTGTCCAAAAACGCTTACCAACAGGGCATCTCTCATTTATTTCTTTTTACCAAGCCCGCAAATCTGGTGATGTTTTCCGATATGGGCTTCTATCCAATCACCTCCACGGAGGATATGCTGCTGATGGAAAACAGAAAGAACGGCATCCGGGAATACCTTGCCCGGGAGGCTGCCACTCTTCTTCCTGAGGAGAAAAAGACTGCTGGCGCCATTGTCATGAACGCGAATCCCTTTACTAACGGACACCGGTATCTGGCAGAAACAGCCGCCGCCCAGTGCGATCTTCTCCATATTTTCGTGCTCTCGGAGGATGCTTCCGAATTCCCTGCCGGCATCCGGCTGGAGCTGGTAAGAAAAGGCTGTGCTGATCTGGAAAATGTATTCATTCACGGAAGCTCTGATTACCTGATCTCCCATGCCACCTTTCCGGATTATTTTCTGAAAGATAAAGCAGACGCCACGGACAAAGCCGTTCTTCTTGATCTGAAGATTTTCGGGGAATACTTTAAAGATGCTTTTCATCTGACCAGGCGGTTTGTGGGAGAGGAGCCTTTCTCCCGGATCACCCGGATATACAATGAGCAGATGAAAGAAATCCTGCCCCAATACGGCATAGAAGTCACAGAGATCCCCAGATGCACGGCGCCGGACGGCACTGTCATAAGCGCCACTCAGGTGCGCAGGCTGTTTCTATCCGGGCGCACGGAAGAACTAAAGCCTTTTGTGCCGAAGACCACTTATGCTTTCCTCACCTCTTCGGAAGGACAGGCATTGAAAAAACAACTGCTGGAAGAAAAGGACACACGGTCATGAACCTGAATTACTGGAGCGGCGGATCCCCTGTCTCCATGGGAGAAATCCTGGACGCAAGGGAATCCCGCGCCGCCATACAAAAAGAAATGCTGAAAAGAAATCCCGGCTGTCTGGTCTGCCTTACCCTGAACATTCCGGGACCTGTGAAAACCTTTCCCTTTGTCCGCTGGCTCTACGAAGTGGGAAAAGGAAAACTGCTGGAAACCGCAGAGCTGCTCTCCCCTTCTTGTAAACATGCAGCAGACCAAAAACTGCCCGGCTGCATGCAAGAGTTCCGGGAAGTAAAGGAAAATACCGGATATGAATGTTTTGCCTCCCTGGACCTGGATCCTCAGGCTGTCAAAGCTGCCCTGACTCATTTAGAGGAGACCCACCCTGTGGGCAGGCTGTTTGACTTCGATGTGCTGCGCCCGGACGGCACCAAAGTCTCCAGGCAGGAACTGGGTTATCCCCAGCGGACCTGCCTTTTATGCGGCTCACCTGCCTTCCTCTGCGGGCGCTCCCGCAGGCACTCTGCCCGGGAACTTCTGGAGAGGGAGCTTTTCCTGATGGAACGCTTTTTCACAGAACGGATGTCTGTCCATCTGGGACTGCTGATGCAGAAAGCCCTGCTCTATGAGGTCAACACCTTCTTAAAGCCCGGGCTGGTGGACCATGTACACAACGGCGCCCACCAGGATATGTGCGCTGCCACCTTTGTAAAAAGCGCCTATGCCCTGACCCCTTACTTCACAGACAGCGCCCGTCTGGGTCTGACCTGGAAGGGAAATCCCGATGATCTGCCCGGACTGTTTGCTGCCCTTCGGCGGCGGGGAATCCAGGCAGAAGCAGAAATGTTCTCTGCCACCGGAGGAGTCAACACCCACAAAGGCGTGATCTTTTCCGGAGGCATCCTCTGCTGCGCCCTGGGCTGCCTGCTCTCCCGGGAAAATCTGCTGACTTCCAAAGGCACTCTGGAGGACTTTTCCCGCCTTCCCGCCATGGTCAAAAGCCTGCTGGCAGACCAGTGGGCAAACCCTCTGCCGGCTGCGGCAGCTCCTGACTCAAAAGCCTCCTGTACCCACGGGGAAGCCCTTTATCTAAGTCATGGCATAGGCGGCATCCGCAGGGAAGCTGCCGCAGGATTTCCTTCTGTTTTTGAAAAGGGATTTCCTCTGTTTGTCTCTTGCCTGAAACAGGATTTTTCCTTAAACCAGGCAGGCTGCCTGACTCTTTTATCTTACATTTCCTTTCTGGAGGACACGAACCTTTATACCCGGGCAGGGTATGAAAAAGGCAGGGATATCCAGCGGCAGCTGGCTACCTTTCTCTCCTCCCGGGGACCGAAAGAGCAGCTTCAGATCCTGCCGGAACTGGACGCCTATTTCACAGAACATCACATCAGTCCCGGCGGAAGCGCCGATATGCTGGCACTGACTTATTTTCTCTATTTCCTGTCAGAAAAGCCCTGCTGCTTCTTTTAAAGCCAGGGCTTTCTGCCGCCGGATCCGCAAAGTTCTGACCTGCAGATATCTGCCCATGAGAAAAAGGGAAGCGGCACAGTATCCTCACTGTGCCGCCTCCCTTTTTCTCATTTCAGAGGCTTTTTCAGTACGCCGAAGCCTCTGTATCTGTATCAAAACAGCAGGTTCAAAAGCCCGATCAGAAATCCGATCAGCGCTCCCAGATTCACCACTGCATTTAATTCTTTTTTCATTACACCCAGCAGCAAATGCTCCACTTCCAGCACATCCATCTGGTTTACTTTCTCTTCCACCACCTGCTCCACATGGAATTTTCCGGCAATCTCTTCGGCATGATGGGTAACAAAGGTGACATAGGCATCTTCCACCAGTTCCCGTATCTTCTCATCTTTCAGGGGAACGGAATCCATCAGCTCTGCCACCGGCTTATTCTCCGCGGCAGCGATCTCGCCTACTACCAGGGGACGGATCTTCTCCCGTCCGTTTTCCCGGATATATTCTCCTACTTTATTTCCTATGGGAACTGCAATGGAGCGGATCAGGTCGTCGTTTAAGAACATGGAGACCATGCTCCCGCTGAATTTTTCCCGGACTTCCTTTGCGCCTTCCTCGGCAATGATGGTTCCCACATCCAGGTCTTCCAGACCTTTCCCGATCTTCTCTGTGACGAACTCCTCCAGATGTTCCTTCACAGAATCATAATCTTCCCGATCCACATAATGTCCCAGAAATTCCTCCAGGGTATCTTCCCTGTCCTGGATGTCGCGGATCCGTCCTGCCACTGCCTCCACCACGGTTTCCTTTGTCTCCTGCGCAAGGAGCATGCCGCAGATATCCTCCTTAGTAAGAAGATGCTCTCCCACGGCTTCCCCAAGGGCACGGGCGATCCTGCTCTGTCCTCTGGGAATGATCCCTGGTGTAAAGGGCAGTGTCCTGTCCCCGATTTTGACGGGTTTCAGAGGGCGGAACAGCATTTTTACGGCAATATAATTGGTACAGTAGCCGATCACCGCCCCGATGACCGGTCCTGCCAGTATCTCGATCATACTCATAAGTATCCCTTTTATCCTCTTCCAAAAAGTTTTTCTCTGATCTGTCCCCACATACGGATGAGGAAATATTCATACGCTCTGTCAAACACAAACAGCGCCGCCTGACCTCCCAGCCAAAATACCAGCAGCATCCTGCCGGAAATCTCTCCGGCAAAGAGCAGCCCCGGAAACAATATCAGCGCAGGAAGATACATCAGGTTGAACACCACGAATTTTCCTATATGAAAGATCAGCTTTCTTCCTTTCAGTCTGTCATGTCTTCCCAGGTACTGCCACAGTCCTTCCACTGCCAGCACATAGACGCCCATCATCCCATAGGTGATACAGTATAATTTCTGAGGAGCCAGGATAAATCCCAGCAAAAGACATCCCACAAAAAAAGCAAATCCATACCTGAGATTAAATTCCCGGATAATAATGCCCACAAAAAATGCCGCAGCCGCCAGGAAAAACAAGGTGTTAAAATCCAGGACTCCGCTGAGTATGATCAGCACCACAGCCAGAGCCATCAAAAGCCCGGAGACTGCCAGTTTCTTTGTATTTACATGCATGAGCAAAGATCTCCTCCCATACACTCACATAAGCTGTCTGCACACCACAGATCACAGCAGAGATTTCCCGTGCCGCAGGTACTTCCTGTCCCGCCGCCGTAGGGATATCCGCCGCCCTGATAGCGGTTGCTGTTCCACTGGAGCCGGTTCACCAGATTGGCATATTCCGGATTGCCCGGATCCATGCTCTGCGCCTGCCGCGCCATATTTAAAGCATTGACATTGTTGCCCATTCCAGCATTGGCACAGGCGCTGAGATAATACCACTGTGCGCTGCGGTTGGAGATCCTGCTGAGCACATTCAGCGCCTGCTGGTACTGGCGTCCGTTGATATAATTGGCAGCTGCCTGCAGCTCCAGATCGCTGGAACCGCCGGACTGGTAAGAGCCCTGGCTGGTACTCTGGTAACCGCCGTATCCACTCTGGTATCCTCCGTCTCTTTCCTTCATGATCTGGTCATAAGCTTCCTGTACTTCTTTAAATTTTTCTTCCGCAAGGTCTGCCAGTGGGTTGTCTACATAGGAATCCGGATGATATTTCCTGCTCAGATCCCTGTATGCGCGTTTGATCTCATCATTGGAAGCATTGGGGGACACCCCTAAGACTTCATATGGATTATTTACCATGATTTTCCTTATTCTCCTGTCTTTCTTTTTGTACTTTCTCGTATTTCGCCCATACGCCTCTGTAGAGAATGTTTCTCAGTATCTCTGCGTCCAGAAGGCAGGGCAGCTTCTCAAATGCCGCCGTGGCTTCCGCCATCATCATAAGCAGTATCTGTCTTACTTCTTCTTCATATTCTTCTTCCTTTTGGCAGCGTCTTCGCACTGCTTTTAAAGGATTATAGGAACCGGTTTTGCTGTCCTTTGGCAGATCCTCCCAGGCGTCTATAATATAGATAAATTTGCCCAGATAAAACCCGAATGTTCTCAGAGTTTCCTCCCACATATCTGCCCGGTATACAAACAGTTCCTCCATCAGCCTGCCGAAAATCCCTGCTGCCAGATCAATGTCTTCCTCTCCCTTTTCCTCGCAGGCTGCCAAAAGCTTCAGCTGCTTTTGTATGACCTTTGCCTGCCTGGGATATTCCCGGCAGATATCCTTTGCTTTCCTGCCGAACAGGCGCATGCCTGCCAGACCGGACACGCTTTTGTCATCCTTCCAGTCGTCTTCAAAGTTAAAATATGCCAGCAGGATGTTCATCTTTGCCCCGTACCGGGAAAATTCATTCTGCAGCATGGGGATCTTTTTCACCGGGTGCAGCGGACAATGGGACTGCAGCTGTTCTGTATCCTTTTCATACAGTGAGGTAAGAAAAAGTACCAGGAAAGTCATGTCGTAGGTCAGGGTCATCCGCCCCCGGAATCCATACTCTTCTTTCAGGGTGCGGCACAGTCCGCAGTAGTATGCTTTGTACCGGCTGAATTCCTTTACCTTTAATTCCGGTTTGTCGATCATGATGTATCCAAACATGGCTTCTGCACCTTCCTTCTTCTCAGACCTCATGTTTTTCTATTATACCATGGTCACGAACCTCATGCTGCGCCCTTGTCTTGCATTCGCTAAGTGTCCAGGTATATGTTCTCACTAAATTCGTACGGCGCCCTTGGCTTGTACTCATCAAGTGTTCACATTATACTATACCTTTTCTTAAATTACCAGAGCCTGTTTTGCTTTCCTTCCATTGACTCCTGTGTCTTTTTCCGCTATACTGCTTGGTAAATGAAATTTTACCAAAGCATAGGACAAAAGAAAGAGGTGCCATTTTGAAACCAACAGATAAGACCATCATGCAGGAAGCTTCCGTTTCAGAACAAACGGAAATCCTGTATCCTGAAAGATTTATCAAAAATACCAGCTACTATAATTCCCTGATCATGATGTACCGCTGTGTGATCCGTGAGATCCGCACCAAGCTGGAAGTCCTGGATGATGAATTTTCCGTTAAATACAACCGCAATCCGATCTCTTCCATTAAAAGCCGCATCAAAACCCCTCTCAGCATTTACAATAAGCTGCAGAAGCTTGGATACGAATTTACAGAGCAGAATATCCGGGAACAGCTCAATGACGTTGCCGGGATCCGGGTCATCTGTTCCTTCATTGATGATATCTACAGTGTGGCACAGCTTCTGGCAGATCAGGATGATATCACGGTCCTGCGGATCAAAGATTATATTAAAAATCCCAAACCCAACGGCTACCGCAGCTATCACATGATCGTGGAGATTCCGGTTTTCTTTGCCGAAGGGAAAACTCCTATGCGGGCGGAGATCCAGATCCGCACCATTGCCATGGATTTCTGGGCAAGCCTGGAACATCAGCTCCGCTATAAAAAAGACCTGGAAAACAGTGACCAGTACGCCAGGATCAGCCGGGAGCTGTCCGACTGCGCCAGCACCATCTCTGCCATGGATCTGCAGATGCAGAACATCAAAAATCTGATCGGTGAGTTCAGCGGGCAGTAAGGCTGTCTGCAAACAGGGGAAGACAGTATTTTCTGTCCTCCCCTGTATTTTTCCTTTATTTTAGCTTGGCTGCGCTGTCTCATGCGCCGCCTGCCGCCTCTATGCTCTCAGGCTTTATGCCCCGATAAATGCCGCTAACAGGGCTTCACACGCTTTATAATACTCCTGCAGCTCGGGATCCTGAGACTGTTTGGTATCAGGATTTAAGATTCTCATTCCTACTACCATATCCTGTACAGACGCCGGGCTTCCCGCCTCCTCAAATCCTTTGCACTGGGCTACCGGTGTATAAGCACTGTCCTCTGTAGAAAGGACTCCTGAGTCCTTATATCGTTCCAGACTGGCATCACTGAAGAAATAAATGATGCTGTCCGCTTCCTGCATATCTACTGTCAGCTTGGTCTGGTTTGCCATCAGGATCTGCGGATCCTCATCTTCCTTTGGGATATAATAATCTGACACCTGGATGAGTATCTCTCCGTCTCCGTTCAGGTCTTCCCCGTGTTCTTTAAACCAGGTCTGAAGGCTGTTCTTGTCCTCTTCATATAGCGCCATGTCCCCTACCACCGCAATGGTATAATCATATTCCGGCTTGGTAAGCATATCGTGGATGAAAACCACCAGGGCAAAGAGGAAAAATCCTCCCAGGAGCACATGATACTTATAATAATACCAGAAATTCTCCCATTTTTTCTTCTTGTTGTCGCTGATCTGTACTTTCATTTTGCTCTTTCGTCCTTTTCTATTGTTTCCTGGTAAGCATTTTATCACTTTCCCTTTGCTAAAAAAAGACTTTCCCCGAAAATTTATGAGATTTTTAGAATCTTATGAAACCCTGCTGTCTTTCCCCTGATTTCCAGGACATATGCTCTTTGCTTTCCTCTTTTTAAAGCAGCGCGTCTACTTCTTCCCTCTGAGGCAGAGAACTCTGCGCGCCATTTCTGGTCACTGCGATAGAGGACGCCAGGTTGGCAAATGCAATGGCATTGGATACTGTCTTTCCCTCTGCCAGAGCCGTGACAAAAGCGCCGTTAAAGCAGTCGCCTGCTGCCGTTGTATCCACCGCTTTTACCTTTCTCGCCGGATAGCTTTTCTCCTCGCCTTCTGCGGCAAAGTAAACCCCTTTTTCTCCCAGCGTCACCAGTACATTTTTCACTCCTTTTTTCAGAAGACAGGCTGCTCCTTCACGGACCGTCTCCTCATTGATACAGGACAGCCCGGCAAGACTGGCAAGCTCAGTTTCATTGGGCGTCAGATAATCGATGCACCTTAATATTTCCTCCGGGATCTCCCTGGGGGCAGGCGCCGGATTCAGAATCACCGTCTTCCCTTTTTCTTTTGCCTTTCGTATGCCGTAATATACCGCTTCACAAGGAATTTCCATCTGAAATACGAAGTAATCAAATTCCTCAAACATCTGTTCCATGCTCTTTAAATAGGCTTCATCACATGCCTGGTTGGCGCCTGCCACTACGATAATATTGTTGTCTCCTGTACTGTCCACAGAGATTACAGCCGTGCCGGTGGGCAGTTCCTCTGTCTGTTTTATTCCAGAGATATCCACCTGGTTCTTCTTTAGATTTTCCAGCTGGGTTTTTCCAAAAACATCCTGTCCCACACAGCCCAGCATGGCAGTTTTTGCGCCCAGTTTTCCCAGCGCACATGCCTGATTGGCGCCTTTTCCCCCGGGTACATACGCCAGGCTTTTTCCCAGCACCGTCTCTCCTTTTTCGGGCATCTTGTCCATATGAATGACCAGGTCCATGTTCAGGCTTCCGATCACCAAAACTTTCTTCTCCATTCTCAGCCTCCTGACTCTATTTATGAAATTATTTTCTTAAAACTTCTTCTTATGCAAATATTGTATTCTCCGTTCAAAACTTTGTCAACGAAAGTACCTGATCTCCTTTTGTCCCCGCACACATCCGCACCCTCCTGCATATCCTGAAAGAGAACCCTTTTTGCAAGGAGCTTTTATGGCATATCAGATAGTCATCGACGCAGGCCACGGGGGAACAGACCCGGGCGCAGTCTATGAAGGCAGACAGGAGAAAGACGATGCTCTGCGCCTCGCCATGGCAGTGGGCGATATCCTGTCCCAAAACGGCGTGGACGTTACCTATACCCGGACAACAGACGTCTATCAGACCCCTTTTGAGAAAGCACAGATCGCAAACGATGCAGATGCGGATTTCTTTATCTCCTTCCACAGAAATTCCAGTCCCAGGGAGAACCAGTACAGCGGCGTGGAAACCCTGGTCTATGATAAATCCGGCACGAAGCTGGATATGGCAGAAAATATCAACGGCGCCCTGGGCGAGCTGGGCTTTCGTGATCTGGGTGTCCAGGCTCGTCCCGGACTGGTGGTCCTGCGCAGGACCAAAATGCCTGCTCTGCTGATCGAGACGGGATTTATCAACACAGAACAGGACAACGAGCTGTTTGACCAGCAGTTTGAAGAGATTGCCCAGGCAATCGCCTATGCCATCTTAGGTACTCTGGACGAAAATGAGGTCCAGTCAGAAGCCAGTGAAGAAGAACCGCTCTACCGGGTCCAGGTAGGCAGTTTCCGTGAGAGAGAGTACGCGGATCAGCTGCTCTATGAGCTGCAGGATCAGGGCTTTCCTGCCTTTCTGCTGAATCAGAACGGCTACTTCCGGGTCCAGGTAGGCGCTTTTAAGCAGCTTTCCAATGCCGTTAAAATGGAGCAGGCGCTCCGCCGCGCCGGATACAGCACCTGGATCACACAAGAATAAGAAAAGCAGCCGGCTGCCGGAAGATACCTGCGGGTATGCTCGGCAGTCTGCTGCTTTTCTCTGGTTTCTTGTTTCTTTTGTTTTGCGTTTCTTTGGTTTTTCGTTTCTTTGGATTCTCTGGTTTTACATAGACTCTGCTCTGTCTTCTACGTTCTTCCTGAAATTGATCACTTCATGGTCGTATTCACTGTCCATATATACGGAGCGGATCATGAAGTCCGCAGTGGCTTTATTGATCGCCATGGGAATATCGTATACCTGGGCAATCCTCATCAGCGCCTTGACATCCGGATCATGAGGCTGCGCAGTCAGCGGATCAGAGAAGAAAATAATAAAGTCAATGACCCCCTCCACAATCTTTGCGCCGATCTGCTGGTCGCCTCCTAAAGGACCGCTGTTGTATCCTTTGATCTGAAGTCCCGCCTTATCCGCTATAAGCCTGGACGTGGTACCGGTACCGTAAAGGCTGTGATGCTTTAAAATCTCGTAATTGTCTTTGCACCACTGGATCAGCTTGGGTTTCTCATTGTCATGGGCAATCAGTGCGATATTTTTCTTCTTTCCAATGGTAAATGTTACATATTCATTGTTCATCTTTGTCTCTCCCGTCTTTCTGATGATTAAAAACCTATTAATATCCGCCTTTTAAGCTGACTACATTTTATCATAATTCCCTTGTCCTCACAACGGGAAACTGCTACAATAAAAGGCAAAAGAATGACAGGAGCCGGTATTATGTATTATTTCATCATAAATCCCAATTCCCGCTCCGGCGAGGGATTCCATACCTGGAAGACCGCCGAAGAGCTGCTGAGAGAAAGAGCAGTGGAATACGAAGCTTACTTCACAGAAGGCACCGGACACGCATCCCGGCTTGCCCGGCAGATCGCTGCCCTCTCCCTTCCCTGTACCTTAACTGTGGTAGGAGGAGACGGCACGCTAAACGAGGTGGCAAACGGACTGGCGGATACCGAATACTCCCACATCACTCTGGGCTATATCCCCACCGGTTCCGGCAATGATTTTGCCCGGGGGCTGGGGCTGTCCTGTGATGTAAAAACCTGCATAGACAGCATCCTTTCTCCCAGAGAAATCGTTTCCGTAGATCTGGGACTGTCCAGGACCAGGGAGGCTTCCCGCTATTTTCTGGTCAGCAGCGGTATCGGCTACGACGCCGATATCTGCAGAAATGTCACGGCATCACCTCTGAAAAAGCTTTTCAACCGGCTGCATCTTGGCAAACTCACCTACGTAGCCATTGCACTGGGACTGCTGTTTCGCTACGATCCCTGTCCTGTCTGCGTCCGGCTGGATAAGAAGAAGACATTCTCCATCCCCAGATATTTTTTCATTACAGGCATGATACAGAAATATGAGGGCGGAGGCGTAAAGTTCTGTCCCTATGCCAGATACGACGACGGTCTTCTGGACTTCTGCATCGCAGGAAATCTGGCAAAAGCTAAGATTCTGTTCCTTTTTCCTACTGCTTTTGCGGGAAAGCATACCGACTTCAGCGGGGTTCATATCCTGCGGGGAAAACGGCTGGATATTATAAGCCAGGCGCCTCTCCCCATTCACTGTGACGGAGAAAACATGGGCTGTTCCAGTCATCTGACCCTTTATGCTTCTGACAAAAAGCTCCCCGTGATCCTTCGGTAACTAGCTGCTTTTCGCTGTAAATGGAGGTTGCTTATGAAAACACTTTTGTTGATCTTATTCCTGTTCCTGCTGCTTTTCTGCCTTTACTTTTACTGCATCATGCCCAGGTTTTCCAGGAAGAAGCAGGTACATAAATTTATGCATCATCTGTTTGCGCACCGGGGATTCTTCACCCCGGACCAGAAGGTTCCTGAAAATTCCATGGCGGCATTTCTCCTGGCAGTGCGCCATGGATACGGCATTGAGCTGGATATCCAGCTGACTAAGGATCAGCAGGTTGTGGTCTTTCATGACCATACTCTGACCCGCATGTGCGGCATCGACCTTCCGGTCTGTGAACTGACCTATGAGGAACTGCAGAAATTTCCCCTTGCCAACACCCAGGAACGGATCCCGCTTTTCAAGGATGTGCTGAAAGCCGTAGACGGGAAGGTACCTCTTCTGGTGGAGATCAAGCTTCCCACTTACCGTACCCTGACCTGTGAGCTGGCAGACCGGCTGCTTCAGGAATATTCCGGCAGCTACTGCATAGAATCTTTTAACCCCCTTGCGCTTTTATGGTACCGCAGGCACAGAAAGGATGTGGTCCGGGGACAGCTTTCTGCCAATCTGACACGGCCGGTGGCAGAGGGCGGCTATGTGCTGTGCTTCCTGGTACAGCATCTGCTTTTGAATTTCATCGGCAGACCGGATTTTATTGCCTACTGTTACAAAGATTCCCAGAATGTCAGCTTCCTTTTGAATAAATGTCTGTACAGAACGCCGGTCTTTGCCTGGACAGTCCGCTCCCAGGAAGCCTTTGAGAAATACCGGGGCAAATTCGACTCCGTCATCTTTGACAGTTTTGTCCCAACTCATAAACATAGTATTTAAAATTATTAAACATCTGTAAAGAGCATTGTTATAAAAAAAACACTGTGTTATAATGTGAACACTTGATGAGCACAAGCCAAGGGCGCCGTGCGAATTTAGTGAAAACATATACCTGGATACTTAGCGAATGCAAGCCAAAGGCGCCGCATGAGGTTAGTGACCATGGTATAATGAACCAGCAAAAGAAAAACTTTTTCATAAAAAACAGGTAAGACGGACTAATATAGAAATGAGAGATGAGTTTATGGAGTTCATGAAAAAGTATAAACACGCCTGGGTGATCCCCGTGTACGGCATCCTGTATCTGTTGGCTTTCCAGTATGTGGAGCACAGAAAGGTACGTCCTTATATCATCCATATGAAGATTGACGATGCTATTCCCTTCTGTGAATATTTCGTTATCCCTTACTTTTTATGGTTTGCCTACATTGCCGTCACAGTCTTTTACTTTACTTTTATCAATAAGAATAAAAAAGAATACTGGCAGCTGGTCTGTTCCCTGGGCATCGGCATGACGCTCTTTATTGTGGTATCGCTGCTTTTTCCCAACGGGCAGGATCTGCGTCCCTCCCTTTCCAATACCCAGAACAGTATTTTTATCGAAATGGTACGATACTTATATCGCTTGGACACACCTACCAATATTTTTCCCAGCATTCATGTATTCAATTCGGTCAGCTGCTGTCTGGCAGTTTTCCATCATAAGCCCTTCCGGAAGCATAAGGTATTCCTGGGCGGTACGGCAGTCCTGACTGCCCTGATCGTCCTTTCCACCATCTTCCTGAAGCAGCATACTCTGATCGATATGGCGGCTGCTTTTGCACTGAATGCGGTTTGTTACCAGCTGCTCTATAAGACACGGTCTGTAAAGGAAAAACAGCCCGCACGGGCGCGGGCATAAAAAAGATGCTGAATTGAAAGCTGCTTTCAATCCGGCATCTTTTTCTTTACTCTGATCTGGATCAGTTAAATCCATAAAACTTCTGGGCGACTCTGTAGATCGCCACAGAGATGTCCCTGCCTTTGTCCCCCGGCAGATTGACTGCCCGTCCCAGGATTCCCAGCCTTAATTTTCTGTACACATGAATGTCCGACTCTTTCAGATATTTCCATAGATCTTTCTTTTTCTCCAGATTTTCCTCCGTGCCTGAGCGCAGGAGCATAATGGAGGAAACTGTAGTGATAATATCCAGATACCGGAGCATATACTGTTTCATATGTTTATCGGGAAGCTTCCTCCCTGCAATGGCGTCGATCATCAGCCGGTTGACTAAAAGCTGCTGGTCGATCCGTTTGATCATAATCTGTTCATTGACCGACTGGTCTTCTCTTCCGATAAAATACCGGTAAAAATTCACATCCATATAATACATGGTCCGCACAGAAGGCAGCGGCTGGTACACAAAGAGATTATCCACATAGAATGTATGCTTGGGAAGCTGAAGCCCGCATTCCCGCAGCAATCCGGTCCTGTAGATCACAGAATGCATGAGGATATATTTTCCCACCGGCATTTTGCTGATCTCCTGCCAGGTAAAGATCTTGCCTTCCGGCAGATAGCGCTTATAGCGCATGACCTTTTTCCGCTTCGCCCCGGACTTTTCGTATACAAAATTGCTGATCATCATATCCAGCGTATCCGGACCTCCTGCGATCTCTCTGAGCTTTTCCAGGATTGCCAGATAGGCGTCTTTATTTACCCAGTCGTCGCTGTCCACCACTTTAAAGTACAGTCCCTGGGCATTGCGGATCCCTGCGTTGACCGCTTCTCCGTGGCCGCCGTTCTCCTGGTGGATGGCTTTTACGATCCCCGGAAATTTCTCTGCATATTCGTCCGCGATCTTTGCCGTATCGTCCTTGGAACCATCGTCCACGATCAGAATCTCTACCAGGTCTCCCCCTTCCAGAAGAGAATCCACACAATTTCTCATGTACGCCTGTGAATTATAACAGGGAACTGCGATTGATAACAGTTTCATCTAAAAGTCCTCCTCAATATATTTTCTGTAGGCGGCAAATGCGGAGGGAATGGGATATTTCCCTTTTGATTCCTTTTTATCCACAAATACCAGCTTTCCTTTTTCTTTTTCCCCTGTCGACGCTACTTTTATGAAATAGCCCTTCATATGCCACTCCACATGAGAGAAGATATGCTTTGCCTCCCCTGCTTCTTTGATATACAAAGGCAGGAGCCCCAGCCCCTTTATATACTCCAGGATTTCTTCTCTGGATACATATCCCTCCCGGTTAGGCAGCTCATACAGTCCTGCCAGCAGTCCTCTGGGCGGACGCCTGCATATGGCAAATTCCCGTCCGTTCTGGATGACGAGGACTGTCTTTTCTTCAATCCTTCTCTGCTTTTTTGCCGCTTTTTTCGGATAGTCCAGCTCGGTTCCTTTCTGGTGGGCGCCGCACAGATGATTTAGCGGACAGTCGTTACATTTAGGCGCTCCGTTGGGAACGCAGACGGTTGCTCCCAGTTCCATTAACGCCTGATTGAAATCTCCCGGCTCGTCTGGCGGCATGATCCTGCGCAGGTTCCCCTCCACCTTTTTCCTGGTGGACTGCTTTAAGATATCGTCCTCATCTTCCGTAAGCCTGGCAAGGACCCGGAATACATTGCCGTCCACTGCCGGTTCCGGTATGCCGTAGGCAATGGATGCCACGGCTCCCGCGGTATAGCTCCCAATACCCGGAAGGGCTAAAAGCTTCTGGTAGTCCCGGGGCAGCTGCCCGCCGTATTCCTCCGCCACCTGCTTTGCCGCCTTCTGCATATTCTTGACCCGGTTGTAATATCCTAATCCTTCCCACAGCTTTAAAAGCCGGTCCTCCTGGCAGGCTGCCAGTGCGGCAATATCGGGAAGCTCCCGGATAAATCTGGCATAATATTCTTTCACTGCCTCCACCCGGGTCTGCTGGAGCATGATCTCCGAGATCCAGACATGATAGGGCGAAGGGTCCTCCCTCCAGGGAAGCGCTCTCCTGTTTTCTCTGTACCAGGAAAGCAGCGGTTCTACAATCTGTTCTATCATACAGGCTCCTTTTCTGAATCCAAATGCACCGCAACAGGTTTTCTCAGTTTCAGCAAATCTTTTCTCACGGTGCAGTCATAGGCGAGAATTCTGACTCCCTGACTTTGGGCTTCCTTCAGCGCCTGCCGAAATTCCGGCTGGGCTGCATCGTTGGGCTCGAAATATCTGACGTTTTCCATCTGTATCACAAACATAATATACGCCTCATATCCTTCCTCTATGCATCTGCACAGTTCCCGGATATGCTTCACGCCTCTTTCGGTAGGCGCGTCCGGGAAACGGACCACGCCATCCTCCTCCAGGGTCACGCCTTTGACCTCCATAAAGATTTTTTGCTGCCCATTCTCGATGTACAGGTCAAATCTGGAATTTCCGTATTTTACTTCTCTTCGGATCTTTGCCTTTTCGCCGAAAAATCCGCTTTCCTTTAGCCATTCCTCCGCTGCGCTGTTGGGAATCTGGGAATCCATGTTGATCAGCCGCTCTCCCTTCTGCACTGCGATCAGATCGTATTTTGTCTTTCTGTTGGGATTGCCGCTTTTCTCTAAAAACACAGAAACGCCGGGAACCAATAATTCCCGGCACCTTCCTGTATTCTTTACATGACAGATTTCCTCTTCTCCGTTTATCTCTACCTGAGCGATAAAGCGGTTAGGACGCGCTTTGAAGATTCCCTCTTCTATCTGCTGGTATTTCATGTCAGTCTCCTGTCTGTCCTTCTGTCAGTCCTTCATACACTTCTTTGATACTGTCAAAAATATATGTGGGCTTGATGTCGCCCTGCCGGATATCCTCCATGGTCGCCTCTCCTGACAGCACGCAGATGGTATCCACGCCGGAGCGCTCTCCTGTCTTGATATCCGTATACAGCCGGTCGCCTATGATCACTGTTTCTTCCTGCTTTTTATTCAGCTTTTTCAATACACAGTTTACCATAACAGGCTCCGGTTTTCCAATAAAAAATGGTTCTTTTCCCGTGGCATTTTTCAGCATTATGCTCATGGAACCGCAGTCGGGGATGTATCCGAAGCTTACCGGACAAACCAGATCCGGATTGGTGGCAAGATAAGGCAGATCCTTTCCCAGCATGATGCAGGTATCCCGGATCTTCTCTGACGTATTCTCTGTGTCAAAGCCTATGAGCACCACCTGGGCAGAGTCATCCGCCCGGGTCACCGTCGAAATACCCGCTTCCTCTAATTCCTTTACCAGAGAGCGGGTTCCCATGCAGTAAACCTTCTTTCCGAGATAATGCTCCTTTATGTATGCGGCTGTCGCCTGACTGGAGGTATAGAAATTCTCATACCCGGCGTCGATCCCCATCGCCCGCACCTTTTTCACATAATCCTCCACCGATCTGGAAGAGTTGTTGGTGATAAACACATACTGTGCTCCCCGCCGTTTCAGCTCTTCCAGAAAATCAAGAGTTCCGTCAAAAATCTGGTCCTCATTGTAAATGGTCCCGTCCATATCCAGAAGGTATAATGTCTTTTCCTTCAGCTGCTCTGCATTTTTGCCCTGTTTGTCCAGCATATTGATCTCCTTTAACTGGTTTTTGCGCGGACATTCCTTGTGGCGATCATATCGACGCCGGTATTGCAGACGTTTTTCAGTACGACCTCTCCGATCTGTACCGGCGCCTGAAGCTCTACTGCCTTCAGCGCCCTGGAGCATTCCGCGATTTTCCCTTTTGGTATATCAGAAGCCGTCTTGACAGAAACCACCGGCAGGATTCCTCCTTTTACCCGCACACTGGAGGTCACGATGCGGGTGGGATCGGTCACTTCCTTTTCTCCGTACGCCTTTCCCTTGGGACAGGTATTTCCTTCTACCTTTACCACTTCTTTTCCTTCTAAGGTCACCGTCAGACCGCAGCCTAACGGACAGCTGATACAGGTTAATTCTTTTACTTCTGTCATGATGCTTCCTCCACTTTCATTACAATTTTATCCAAACCTTCCTCTGCTGTCAAATCTTGTTTTTTCAGCACAACTTGTTCCATCTCTCCGGGGGCAAGTTTTTTCTTTTTCTTATGCAGGATCCTTTTCTCTCCGCAGTAGACGCTGATATAGGCGTCCCGGTAAACTGCTCCTACGCGGAAACGGACGGTGAGAGTGTCCTCCATATGACCGGTGCGGATGATCTGAGGCACGCTGTAGCGGATGCCTCCTTCGGTCTGGATGCGGATGGTCTGCTCCTCCTCGTTGCTT
The DNA here is from genome assembly GCA_019119975.1 of Candidatus Blautia merdavium. Lineage (GTDB taxonomy): Bacteria > Bacillota > Clostridia > Lachnospirales > Lachnospiraceae > Blautia > Blautia merdavium. The sequence continues at coordinate 51,049 of DWVZ01000009.1, forward strand.
TCCCCGCTGTTCCAGTTTCTGATGTATTCTGCCGCATGGCTTCCTGCTCTGGCAGCTTCCTCAGATACATAGTCCACCAGGTCATGGACATGGAGCACATTGCCGCAGGCAAAGACGCCTTCCACATTGGTCTCCAGGCTTTCATTGACTACTGGTCCGGAAGTAACTCTGGAAAGCTCTACCCCCATCTTTCCGGAAAGCTCATTTTCCGGGATCAGACCGCAGGACAACAGCAGGGTATCACAGGAATAAAACTCCTCGGTTCCGGGAATGGGTTTTCTGTTTTCGTCTACTTCTGCCAGGGTGATTCCCGTAACCCGCTCTTTTCCCTGGATGTCTACAACGGTGTGGCTTAATTTCAGGGGGATGTCGAAGTCATTGAGACACTGGACAATATTTCTCTGAAGTCCGCCGGAATACGGAAGCAGCTCTGCCACCACCTTGACCTTGGCGCCCTCCAGGGTCATTCGTCTCGCCATGATCAGTCCGATGTCTCCGGAGCCCAGGATCACCACTTCTTTGCCCGGCATATAGCCTTCCATGTTGACCAGTCTCTGGGCTGTTCCGGCTGTGTAAATGCCTGCCGGACGGTAGCCCGGGATATTGAGCGCTCCCCTTGGACGCTCCCGGCATCCCATTGCCAGGACTACTGCCTTGGTCTTCAGGAACATCAGTCCGTCTTCCCGGTTCATGGCTGTGATTGTTTTCTCCCTGCCTTCCTGGCTGATATCCAGGACCATGGTATTTAATTTGTACGGGATCTCCAGTTTTTCCGCTTCCTCAATGAAGCGGTACGCATATTCCGGTCCGGTCAGCTCTTCTTTAAAGGTATGCAGTCCGAAACCATTGTGGATGCACTGGTTCAGGATCCCGCCCAGTTCGTGGTCTCTCTCCAGGATCAGCAGATTGTCAATGCCTTCTTTCTTTGCGGAAATCGCCGCTGCCAGCCCTGCCGGACCGCCGCCTACTATAATCAAATCATATTCTCTCATATCCTCTATCCCCTTTTATAAATCTTCCTTCATCACACCGGTCAGCAGTCTGGAATCCCCTCCTGCTTTTGTCAGCTCCAGCGGATCCTTCTTAAGCTCCCTGGCAAGGATCTCCATGGTCCTGGGGGAGCAGAAGCCTGCCTGGCATCTTCCCATGCCTGCCCTGGTCCTTCTCTTGACTCCGTCCAGGGATCTGGCTCCCAGAGGTCTGCGGATGGCATTTAAGATCTCGCCTTCCGTCACGGTCTCACATCTGCAGATCACGTTGCCGTAGGCAGGATCCTGAGCGATCAGCGCCTGGATCTCTTCTGGTGTGGATTCTGCCACACAGGGAATGTCACGGCGCCGGGACTGGAAGTCCTCTTTCTTCTGCGCGTGCAGCTTTTCCGCGATCATGCCTGCCAGATACTCGCCAATGGCAGGCGCGCTGGAAAGTCCGGGAGATTCGATGCCTGCCGCGTTAAAGAAGCCTTCTGCACCCTCTGCTTCTCCCAGCACGAAATCCTCTTCCTTCTCTGTGGCACGCAGTCCGGCAAAGGAGGTGATCACCATGGAAAGGGGAACCGCCGGAGCACTGAGCTTTGCCATGGCTGCCGCCTTGTCAAGCCCCTGCCTGGTGGTATTCACACCTTCCTTGTCTTCTATGTCGTCTGCAGTAGGACCTACCAGCAGATTTCCGTGGACCGTAGGTGTGATCAAAACACCTTTTCCCATCTTGGTGGGCAGCTGGAAAATGGTATGGGAAACAAAGTCTCCCGCCTTTTTATCCAGCAGGTAATATTCACCCTTTCTGGGCGTGATGGACAGCTTCCTGCTGCTGACCAGATTGTTCCACTGGTCCGCATATACCCCTGCTGCATTCACCATGCATCTGGTCTCATAGACTTTATCCTCCGTCTGAATGCGGTATCCGTTTTCTGTCTTTTCTATGGTTTTCACCTGTGTATCAAAGGCAAATTCCACGCCGTTTACACTGGCATTTTCTGCCATGGCAATGGTCAGCTTAAAGGGACATACAATTCCTCCTGTGGGGGCGTAGAGGGCTGCTTTTACTTCTTCTGTCAGATTCGGCTCCATCTGGCGCACTTCTTCCCCTTTCAAAATACGAAGTCCCGGAACCTGGTTCTTCTCCCCTTTTTCCTTTAATGCCTCCAGCTTGGGAAGGTCCTGTTCATCAAAGCAGAGCACCAGCGAACCATTCTGCTTGTACGGGAAATCCAGTTCCTCTGACAGTTCCTGGATCAGGCGGTTGCCCCGGACATTCATCTTTGCCTTCATGCTGCCCGGCACTGCGTCAAATCCGGCATGGACAATGGCGCTGTTGGCTTTTGATGTCCCGCAGCATACGTCTTCCTCCTTTTCCAGCACCACTGTTTTCAGCTGATATCTGGACAATTCCCTGGCTACTGCGCTCCCGGTCACTCCGGCTCCGATAATTACTACATCATACATGTCTGTTCCTCCTCTTTCTGTTCATGACAAAAGTTTCCCAGGTAAACTCCTCAGAATCCTTTTCTTTATATAAAAAAAGACAATGCGAATCGTACATGGGATTTCCATGCAGTTCCGCTCTGTCTCTGTTCTCCGGCGTATCTATTCTGTTTTTTTACATAAACCACACCTTTTGATTGGTGGTAGAAATGGATACCGCGCCTGCGCCAAGCGCTGCCATGATATCCTCTTTATCCGTGATCAGCCCTCCGGCGATCATCGGTACTTTCGATGCTGCGCAGATCCTCTTTGTAATCTTCGGCATCACCCCCGGCAGGATCTCGATCATATCCGGATGTGCATTCTCTATCTGCTTTTCAATCGTAGCAAAAGCAATGGAATCGATGACAAAGAACCGCATAATAGCAAACAGCCCTTCTTCCTTTGCCTCTCTGATAATATTGGGTCGGGTGGAAATGATTCCGTCTGCATGGGTCACAGAGCGGATGTACGTAACTGAAATCTCCCTGCTGCTAAGTCCCGCGATCAGGTCGATATGGATGATCACAGTCTTTCCCGCCTGTTTCAGTCTTGTCACAATGTTTCCAATATTACAGATATCTCCGTACAGCACAAAGACGATCTGTATCTCGGAATCCAGCACCTTTTTTAATCCCGCCTCGTCTTTGATGGCTGCGATTACCGGACAGTCTTCAAATTCCTCCAGTATTTTACGGTTCATGCTCCTCTTCCTCCGGTCTCTCCTGCCCTGTTTATCGTGAAAAAAGACAAGAGCAGAAAACCGTCCCTGCGGCTTCTTGTTCTTGTCTCTGTCTCTTGTTTTATTATACATCAATTACTTTCCTGTTGCAAGAAAAAAGTCAGAAAATGAAAGCAAAAGACTGGTTAAGTTTTGGTAAAATCTGTCCGTCCTGTTACCCTTTCCAGCAATTCTCCAAAGCTGTCCACGGTCTCATACAGAACCGTTCCCCCGCTGACTGCCTGAAAATGTTTCTTTGCGCAGTAAGCTCTGGTTTCCCAGAGACTGCCCTGTCCCCGGACGCTTCTGCTTCCTTTCAGCTCCGCTGCCGCGCAGAGATATCCCCGGTCCTGTGTCCGGAAAACCACCGCCCAGCCCGGCGTACAGCGCCCCACCGGAGTGGAAATGAAAAAGCCCTCAGGAAGCTTCACATAGAGCGCCACCTGGTCATGCGCTTCCAGTTCTCTGGCAAAAGCAAGCTCCTTTGCAGACTCATACAGCACATAGTCAAAGAGATGTTTCTGTGCTTCTATGGCATTGACCCCAGGCTTTCCCCGCAGAACTGCTCCTGTAAAAAGACTGGTATCGTACTGTTCTCCCCGGGGCTGATACACAATGTGTTCGATAATGGCTGCGGCTTCCTGTTCCCGGATCAGTCCTGCCGCCTTCTGGATAAACTCCTCCGGATGATCAGCAAACTGTTCAAAGACTTCCCTGCGGATCCCGGTAAGGATGTCAATGATTACTTTCCTGGTAAGCCTGGTCTCCTCTGCCAGTTTCCCCACCAAATCATACCTGATTCCTTCACCGGATGCCGCTTTTGCTCCTTTCGAGGGCTCCGCTTCCTGACTTTTTTCCAAAGCCTGCGTCCGGTTCTTCCTCTGGGGCTGTCCCGGCTCTAAGATCCCCTGCTCCACCACAAAAGAAAGCCGGGGAATATGAAGCTTCGCATCCAGCGCCTGCACCGATCTTCTGACCAGTTCTTCGGAGTCAATATCGGTCCGGTAAACCGACCTGCCTCTGATCCCTGCCCACAGAGTCTGAAATTCCGGTGTCCGAAGCTTCTCGGGGTCACAGGACAGCTGTATAGAACTTCTTCTGGCATTTTCCAGCCGGATAACCTGTTCCTCCTGCCCGCCGTCACTGTCTTCTTTCATTTCCTTCTGCAGAGCCCTGGCAAACTGGTCGTAGCTTTCACTGGCGATCACGGTCAGCAGATTCACCTTCTGGACCTCCCTGCCCAGCCTTCCGGCATCCATCCGTTCTCCCTTTTCATTGACGCACAGACGCATCCCCCTGCCGATTTCCTGCCGTTTGCGGATCTGGCTGGTACTCTGCTTTAAGGTACAGATCTGAAAGACATTGGGATTGTCCCAGCCCTCTCTAAGGGCAGAATGGGAGAACAGGAACCTGACCGGAGATCTGACCGGATCCTGTTCCAGGAGCAGCTCCTTTTTCTTCATGATCAGATCATAGGCATCCGCATCCTCCGAGATTTTCTCCTTTCCGGCGCCCTTGCTGTTGACCATTCTGCCCTTCTTATCAATGGAGAAATAGCCGGCATGGGTATTATGAACCGAAATGGAGCGAAGGTATTCTCCATAGTCTTCCTCTCCCGGATCCAGTTCCAAATGCCGCAGGATCTCTGCATACTCCTGCTCAAATATCTGGGCATATCTTCCGTTGACCGGCTGTCCCAGAGCATCGTACTTTCTGTAATGCTCCACTTCATCAATGAAAAAAAGGGACAGGACCTTGATCCCCCGGGCAAAGAGCTGCCTCTCCTTTTCCAGGTGGGACAGGATCGTCTCCCGGATCTGGATACGGCGCAGCTGCTCTTCACTGGTTTTTCCTGCTGCCTCTCCTGCATACAGCCGAATCCCGTTAAAGAATTCAATGGAATCATCCCGTCCGTCCACGGCTTTTACGATAAAGCGGTCCCGGTACTCTTCCAGCCTGCCGGAATGCTCATACAGGTCATAGCCAATTCCCACCGTTCTGGTGATCTTCTGTATGCCCTGGGGACCTCTGCGGTCAAACTGGAGCACTGCCCTGGGATCCGATCTGGACAGCCGGATCCCCTCCAGATACAGGTATCCTTCTGATGCCCCAGTTCCTGATTCTGAGATTCCTTTTACCTGGATTTTCTTCACCAGCTGCCGCTCATATGCCTCCGCCGCGTCCAGGCGGTAGACCATGTTATAAATGCTGTCTTTTCTGTGGGTGGCAGAATAGCGGAGGGTGAAAAGAGGATGAAATTCCCTCATATTTTTCCTGGTCTGCTTCCCCTCCACAGACTGGGGTTCATCCAGGATCAGAATGGGATTGGTCTGCGCGATCACATCTATGGGACGGCGGGAGTGGAACTCATCAGATTCCATGGTGATCCTGCGGGCATTCTTACCCTTGGCATTAAACGCCTGGGCATTGAGGATCATCACCTGCAGGGAAGGATCTGAGGCAAACTTCTCAATCTCCGCCAGCCTGCCGGAATCATAAAGGAAAAATCTTACCTTCTTTTCATATTCCCGGGCAAAGTGTTCCTGGGTCACCTGAAAGGATTTGTATACCCCTTCCCGCACGGCAACGCTCGGCACCACAATGATAAATTTGCTCCATCCATAATGCTGATTCAGTTCATAGATCGTCTTCAGATAAGTATAGGTCTTCCCCACCCCGGTCTCCATCTCGACGGTCAGGTTATAATGTCCCTCCAGCTTTTCCGAAGGCTTGATTCCATTCTCCCGCTGGATCTTCTGTATCTGCTCCAGGATCCGCCCATCGCTCAGCCAGGGAGCCACCGGCTGGTTGCCCAGTCTCTGCCTGACAGGATCCGCGTAAGGCTGTCCCGCAAAGACTTCTACCACTGCCTTTGCCGCGTCCTCCTGGAATTTCTGCCGTTTGAATTGTAATTTCATTGTGTCACCTCAGATCACCTTTACTTTTGCTCCCGGCGCCAGCAGGCGGAAGATTTCTCCCACATTGATCTTCTCAGAGCTGTCGGCAAAGCCGCTGTCCCGAAATACCGCGCACCGGGGCTGCCCTGCGGCAATCTTCCGGATCACGCTTTCCGGTATCTTCTGCGCAAAGCACACCGCCAGCTCCCCCTGTCCGCAGGTATACACGCGGCAGCCTTCTATTTCTTCTGCCGTGTAGGTCATGGAAAGGGGATAGCCCCATTCCAGCAGACAGCCGAAGAGAAGGTCCAGATCCGACCGGTCCTCTTTAATATTGGATTCCAGAAGCGCCAGCATTTCCTGATGATAATCCTCTGGTCTGCGGTACACATCCTTCCAGTTGGAATCCCCCACAGAAAACCCTCGGAATCCTGTATCAGCAGTCTTTCCCTCCTGCCTCAGTCTGTCCCCGCACCGGCGGATGCGCTCCTGGGAAAGCTGGCACAGATTGTCATATTCTTTGTGCTGTATCTTTTCCGGCAGCTGCACCAGGATAAATTTTCTCTTTCCCCCGTCCCGGGCATTGGCTTCCATCACTGCCTGCGCCGTGGTCCCGCTTCCGGCGAAGAAATCCAGCACCAGATCCTCGCCGCCTGTGGCATACTGCACCAGTTTCTCGATAAACGCCGCAGGCTTGGGATAACTGAACCCGCTGTCGCCCAGCAGCTCTTTCAGCTCCACGGTAGCAGCCTGGTTCATATAGGGATTCTCTGTGCCAAAGAGACTGTGCACCGGCTCCCACTGGCTTGCCGCGTCCTTTTTATACCGCTTAAATACAAAGCCTCTCTCCGACTCCCCATATCCCTTTTTAAATTTGATTTTCCCCTGTTGGATATAGTTTTCCATGGTTGTCCGGGAAAATGCCCAGTATCTCCCTGCCGGGGGATAATCGGTCCTGTGGGTATAGGGATTATCGATTCCGAAATAGGTGGAAGGTCCCCCGGAGCGGGCGCTGGGATCTCCGGCGCACCAGTCCCCGTTCGGATCTTCGTCTGGATTGGCATAATTGTGAAAGGCTTTTTCTTCCCCATGGAGACGGACCCGGGAGGCATTTTTTCCATAGATCAGCAGCACCTCATGCTGCATATTAAACCCGTTTCCCTGATCTGCTGTCATGGATTTGGTCTTGCGGATCACCTGCCCGATATAGTTGGATTCCCCGAAAATCTCGTCGCAGATCTTCATCAGATTCGCCTGCTCATTGTCATCCATGGAGATAAAGATCACCCCGTCCTCTGACAATAGATTTCTCGCCAGCAGCAGTCTGGAATAGATCATAGAACACCAGTCGGAGTGGAAACGTCCGTTGGATTCTGTATTTTTAAACAGCTTCTCTCCCCTGGAATTATACATGCCCAGTCCGCTTTCATATTCCTCTTCCGACATGGCAAAATTATCTTTATAGATAAAATCCTTCCCTGTATTATAAGGAGGATCAATATAGATCATCTTAATCTTTCCAAGGTAACTCTCCTGCATCAGCTTTAAAACTGTCAGGTTATCTCCTTCGATGAAAAGATTGCCCGTGGTATCCCAGTCCCTGCTCCTTTCCGGCTGGGGGCGCAGCGTGTCCGAAGAAGACGTATAGGCGTCCATAAGCGCCTGCTTCTTTCCCGGCCATGAGAATTCATACCGTTCGCTGCCGGCTGTGTCTTCCTCTCCCAACAAAAGCTTCAGCATCTGAAAATCCACAGTCCTTTCTGTCTTATTACCGATTCTGCTTTCTTTTACACAGGCTGGGAAGAGCTGCTGTAATTTCTCAATATTTCTTTCCCAGCCGGGGCTTGTTTCAAATCGCATTTTTTCCATTTGTGTCTTCCTTTTGTGTCTTTCTTTATCCTAGTCGCTTCTATGGCATTGAAATATCGAGAAATTTCCTATGGCATTCTTTTGCCGTCAGAAAATTTCTGAAGAATAGATCTGAAATTCCAATGCCGCTGCTATCATCCTTTTGAAATCTCCTATCTTTTCATAGCTGTAGATTTTAAACTTATTTGTATAACGGGTCGTTCCCTTTTCCTTCTCCTCGTAATCAGTCCTTAAATCCAGGTGCTGCTGCTCTTCCAGCTTCCAGTCGCTGTGCCACGCCGCCGCAATCCCCGTTTCTGTGGAATCGCACTGAAGAGAAATCTGAATGGAAGGCTTTCTGATCTTTCGTTCAAACTGTCCCAGCGTGGGATATTGAAATATACAATTTGCAAAATACCGGTCTCTGTATTCCCAGTCATATCCGATTTTCCTTTTGTGCAGGTGATCCAGAAATACGCCGTCGTTGTCATAAGTCTTCACCGGATTGGGACGCATCTCTATGTATCTGTAATCCGGAAAGCGATTAAATAATTCTGCAAAGTCATTCATCGTCTGGTCGTGTTTGCTATACAGGGTTGGTCTGTACATACAAATTCCTCCCTTCTAAGTCAAAGGTGCCTGTCGTTTTTTGCTGCATTGTGTATATTATAATATAAGTTCTGGTGGAAAGTAAATGACAAAGGGATTTTCTATCACTTCTCTGTCTCTTTGCACCCAAATCTTCCGGAACGCTGTTGTAAACCACAGGAAATATGATAAAATTCTATAGTAAAATATAGTAAAAGGAATGAACCCCAAAGAAACCAGGAGAAAAAAAGATTCCGCCAAGGAGGTAACGATATGCCAATCTTAAAAGGATTAGAATGGACCTTTGATACAAAAGCCCCTCTCTATGCCAAACTGCGCCCAGGCTATGTGCCTGAACTGTATGAAAAGATTTTCCAATATAAAACCATCCATGCATCCAGCCATGTTGTAGAAATAGGCATCGGAGGCGGACAGGCTACCCTGCCTTTCTTACAGACAGGCTGCCAGCTTACTGCTGTAGAATACGGCAGCAATTTTTCTGATCTGTGCAGGGAAAAGTACAAAGAATTTCCTGGGTTTTCTGTCATCACAGGCAAGTTTGAAGATGTGGATTTTGAAGCTGACAGCTGCGACCTGGTCTTTTCCGCATCGGCATTTCACTGGATCCCGGAGGAGGCTGGCTGCCGTAAGGTCTTCTCCATGCTGAAAAGCGGCGGCGTTTTTGCAAGATTTGCCAATCGCCCCTACCCGGATAAGAGCAATCCGGAGCTATCCGATGCTATTCAAAAATTATACGAAACCTATTATTACAAATTTCACAAAAGAAAACCGGAAACTCCCCAAGAATACACAGCTGAAAATGCCCGGGCAGCCGCTGAGATTCCTCTCAAATATGGATTTCAGGACATCGAATATGCCCTGTTCCACCGGATCCGGACCTTTTCCCCAAGCCAGTACACCGCTTTGCTGGAGACTTATTCCGATCATATGATTATAGAAGAAAGCATCCGAAAAGAATTCTTTTCCAAAATCCAGGAAGCCATCCACCAGCACGGCGGGAAAATCCATATCTATGATACCATGGATCTGCAGCTGGCAAGAAAGCCATAGACTTTGAAGCAAAATGGCTTTGCGGCACTGCAGCCAATCAAATTCTGACTGATTGACATCACACTTCGGAAAGCCGTTTTGCATCTGTTTTTATTCTATCTGAACGATACGATGCTTCAGCGTATACCAGACCCCGGC
>DWVZ01000106.1 GCA_019119975.1 Candidatus Blautia merdavium
TATGTCTGATATAGCCATTTGCCTTTTTAATCCACTCTTCATCAATGGCTGTCTTTGCAAACGGGAGCAGCAGTTTCTGAATTGCATAGTAGGCATTTTTCGCATCTGTATATTCTGAATAGGTATGATTCGACCTTACTTCATCATAATCGATCACTGCGATTGTTTCTTCCAGCGAGAGTGTATTTCCTTCGATCGCGTTTGTATTCCATGAAAATCTTTTGGCAAAATCTTCGATAAACGGCTGACTGATCAGAGGATTTTCCATATGCTTAAAAATTTCCTTTTTTTCTGTTTCTATCTGTAAGATTCTATTTTCGTTGTCAAATAATGGCATGGCATCTGCCTCCCAACATATAATAAAAATAGTATATCATAGTACCATTGTGATATCTATCAGAATCTCAGCGCATTTTCTCTAAGTATTTCTCCTCTGTTTCCGCCAGACGCTTAACTTGTCACTTCATTTAACTATTTCAAAGAGAATATGCCTATATCTATCGCGAAAAATAGTTACCTTTCCATGCTCAAAAAACAGAGGCACCCTTTCTAAGGATGCCCCTGCTGCTTCTGCTTTCTCCTTATTCGATTTCCCTTAGCTGTTCTACAATGCTTCCCTGATTCCACAGCCGGTCTGCCACTGCAGAGACTCCTGCGGCAATTCCCAGACAGATCAGCGACACCGCTGCTGCCGGAAGAACGGTAAAGGAATAATCCGTAAACCACAGCCCCGCTGCAAAGGTCCTGACCAGAGTCACCGACGCCGCCCCGCTGACAGCCGTTCCGATGACAGCCGCAAGAAGGGCATAGCAAATGCCTTCATAGACAAAGAGCCTGCGAAGCTGCTTTCTGGTCATTCCGATGCTGCGCATGGAGGCGAATTCCCGCTGACGGGCAAGGACTCCGGTAAAGATCACATTGATCAGATTAAGAACGCCCACAATTCCCAGAATCAGACAGACGATCACTCCCACCGTGTTATAATTGGTTCTGATCCTGTCAAATTCAGCCTCTGCAGTCAGTCTGGTGGAAATGGAGAGGGAATAGCGGTCCTCCAGGCTTTCCAAAAAAGCATTGAGGGAATCAAAGCTGCCTTCTTTTGCGTCAAAGAGACAATGGATGGGCTCCTGATTCTCCGAAAACAGCTCCAAGAAGGTCTCCTCCGGCAGCACCACACTCTCATAGCCGCCGCTGCTGTAGGCGGCATTGAAGGAATTGCTGCCTCCGATCACAGCCATCACCGTATATTCTCGTATGGTGTCTGCAATCTTTACCTCGATCACATCTCCTGCATGGAATTCCTGTGCTTCCTCCAGATAGTCTCCATCGTCTGACAGGAAGCCTTCCAGAATCAGATAGCCGCCTGCGCACAGCTTCTCGTAGTCAATGGTCCCTTCGATGAGTTCTGCCCGCTTCAGAGCAGCTTCGTTATATCCGTAAATCATCCGGTTGCGGTCAAAAACCGTGAGGTCTTCCGGTGTGGTTTCTCCATTGATCTTCAGTACCTGTGCCAGTGTCTCCTGGGTCTGCTTGGTATCAATGGAATTTCCCTGCTGCTCTCTTAAATAGATTTTGGAAAAGCCGGATACCTCCTCTCTGCTGCCCAGCGCCTCCGCTACCGGACCGGGAACGGTTTTCTGCCCTGCTTCCTGTATATCCTTTGCGAAATCCCCTCCCCGGACGTCAAAGTCCGCAGCCGTGCTATGACGGACATAGGCTTCCTGATCCATGGATTGTGTAAAGTTCAGCACACTGTTTAAAAGTACACTGCTAAGAGAGATGGACAGCACCACCAAAACGGTCTTCCCCTTATTCCTGCCCAGATTCGCCGCTGCCATCTGCCAGATGCGGTTTCCGGAATCTCTTCCTTTGCGGGATTTTTTCCCTGCTTTTTGCTCTCCGTGGTATTTCATCGCCTCCACCGGAGAAATCCTGCCTGCCGCTCTCCCGGGTCTGCTGCAGCTGATGCGCACCGTAACCAGAGCAAAGACTGCCGCTGCCGCCCAGGTCCAGACTGGAGGCAGCAGAAAGCCGAACGCGCCGTAGCTGGTGGTCTCCATAACGGACGGCAGAAGCAGATTTCCCAGCAGCAGCCCCAGTATTAGTCCCAGGGGGATTCCCACCGCAGAAAGCACCATCCCCTGCCGGCTGATGAGATAACGGATCTGCATGGGAGAGGTGCCAATGGTCTTTAACTGTCCGTAAAGCCGGATATCCTTTTCCACGGAAATCTTAAAGATGTTGTAAATGATCAGATAACCAGCGAACAGGATCAGCAGCACACCTGCGCCAAGGCTGAGCAGAGTTCCTGTACCCAGGGTACTTGTGCTCTCATAAACCGGATTGATGTTGTGGATGACAAAGCCTTTTTCCCCTCTTTCTGCCTCCGGATTGTAGCCCAGTTCTTCCACTGCCTGATCCAGAGTCTCTTCGATATTCTCCTCACTGGCAAAGCTGCCTCGGACGTTAAAGGTATGGAGGCTCTCTTCCTGACCAAGCGTGGCATAGACCTGATCCACAAAAGCTCTGGAGACTAAGAGTGTAGCGGTCTGTTCGTATTCCATACCCTCCCAGAAACCGCATAGGGTCATTTCCTTTTCCTGTACCCCGTTTCCGTCCTGGTACTTTAAGGTGAAAGTGCTGCCGATCTCACAGGGAACTCCCAAAAGCTTCAGCACCTGGGAGTCACAGGCAACCTGGTCCTCCTCCTGGGGATACTGTCCCTGTTCCAGGTTCATGAACATGTTTTCTGCCACCTGGTCCTCCGACCAGCCTATGAATACGCTCATATCCTTCCACTCTTCATTCAGCGCCGGATTGATGAACCGTTCTTTCCCCGCGATTGTAAAAGCGGGATTCTCTTTTAAAGCGTCTGCCTCTTCTTCAGAAATGTATTTTACCGAAATCATCAGACGGCTGCCTGCCTGGCGCATCCGGTCTTCCCGGGTATTGATCTCCACGCCTGCGGCGATTGTGATCAGCGCCATGAACATTACGGTGGTAAGAAGGATGGCTAACACCGCGATCAGATTTCTGCCCTTGTTGGTTTTCAGGCAGTTGTTGGATAAGGTTTTGATGAATTTTTTATTGTTATTTCTCAGCAGCATGATTCGGTTCCCTCCTGTCACTGCTCTTCCGGCTCTGCGATCTTTCCGTCTTCTATGCGTATCATCCGGTCTGCTACCTGGGCGATCTCCGGATTATGGGTGATCATCACCAGGGTCTGACCGAACTGTGTGCTGGTCATTTTCAGAAGCTGCATCACTTCTAAAGAAGTCCTTGAGTCCAGATTTCCGGTTGGTTCATCTGCCAGAATAATAGCTGGTTTGCTTGCCAGCGCCCTGGCAATGGCGACTCTTTGCTGCTGCCCTCCGGATAGATTGTTGGGAAGGTGATCCAGTTTTCCCTCCAGATGAAGCATCCGAATGATCTTCTCCACATAGTCTCTGTCCGGTCGGTTCCCGTCCAGCTCTATGGGCAGTACAATGTTCTGATAAACGTTCAGAATAGGCACCAGATTGTAATTCTGAAAAACAAATCCGATGTTTCTCCTGCGAAAGACCGTCAGCTGCTCATCTTTCATTCTGGCGATTTCCTTACCCCGGATCTTCACGCTTCCGGAGGTGGGCACATCCAGCCCTCCCAGCATGTTTAAAAGTGTGGATTTTCCGCTGCCGCTGGTGCCGATGATGGAGACGAATTCGCCGTTTTCCACGGAAATGCTGACGCCGTCCAGCGCCCGGGTGATATTGGGTTCCTGCCCATAATATTTTTTCAGATTCCTGGTTTCTAAAATAGCTTCCATGGGGTTTCCTGCCTTTCTTTGTGTTTCCTCGATTGGTTAATCACAGAATACAAAAAGATTATCTCAATCTGCTCACAAAACTATCACAGATTTGAGATAATCTTCGCTGTTTTCTCCTAATGTTCTCTCACAGGCAGGTTCATGAGGAAAGAAGATCCCTTTCCCACCTCTGAGCGCACTTCCAGAAATCCCTTTTCCTTCTGGATGATCTCCCTGGACAGATAAAGTCCGATGCCCACGCCTTCCTCGTCACAGACCTCCGGCTCCCGGTAAAACCGCTTGAAAATGTCCGTCAGCCTGGATTCGGGAATTCCTTTCCCATTATCCTTTACCTGGATCTGTACATAAAAATCCGTCTTTTTCACCAGGATCTGGATCTTTCCCCCGGACGGGGTATATTTCACGGCATTGTCCAGCAGGTTAAAAAGCGCTTCCCCGGTCCATTTCCGGTCGAACCACGCCTGCAGCGTTTCCGGACATTGGACATAGAGATCCATCTGCTTTTTCTCTGCCTTTAACGCCGCGTCGCAGACTGCCTGCTCGATCAGAGGGCGAACCGGATTCTGCTTTGGATAGATGCGGATCAGACCGGATTCCAGCCGGGACATTTTCATCATACTTTCTATGAGGAATTCCAGCTTGTCCACCTGGCGCTGTGCCAGTGTAAGGAATTCCCTTCTTTTTTCTGGGGGCAGATGTTCCTGTTCCAGGAAATCGTTGTACATGCGGATCCCTGCAATGGGCGTTTTGATCTGGTGGGAAAGATCGGCAATCATGGTTTCCAGCTGTTCTTTCTGAACCCGCTGCTCTTCTCTTTTGCATCTGGACGCCTCATAGAGCTGCCGCATTTTCACCTGGATCTTTCCGGTGAGGCTATCCTTTTCCTCTGCGAACACTACGTCCTCATCTTTCAGCATTTTGTCCAGGCAGCCCATCAGTTCCCGGGAATAGACCACCAGGCTTCTGCGGACGTAGAAAAGGATGCCCAAAGAGAGCAGAAGCAAAAGGATTCCCGCTGCCAAGATCACCCGTTCCATGTCCCGTTTCCTCCTACCCACTGATAGCCCATGCCATAAAGCGTCTTGATATAAGTTCGTTCTGCGCCCTCAATCTTTTTTCTCAGCCGGTTCATATTCACTGCCACTGCGTGTTCGTCTACAAAGTTTCCGCTGCTGTCCCAGACCTTCTCCAGCAGAAGGGTCTTGGTCACCACCCGGTCCCGGTTGGCTAAAAGCAGGGACAGGATCTTATATTCTGTGGGTGTAAGAGACAGGGGCGCATTCTCCCTGCTGGCAGCAAGGGTATCAAAATCGATTTTCAGATAGCCGTCGTCGTAACAGCGCGCGCCCGGCTTTTTCCCGTATTTTCTAAGCGCTGCCTCAATCCTGCGGTGCAGGATGGGGATTCTAAAGGGTTTGATGATATAGTCGTCTGCCCCGCAGTCAAAGCCCCGGATCTCATCCCACTCCATTCCCCTTCCGGTCAGAAAGAGAATGGGGATGTCCTCTTCCTTTTTCACTGCAGCGCAGAAATCAAAGCCGTCTCCGTCCGGCAGGTTTCCGTCTAATAGGATCAGGTCTGCTCCCTGTTTTTTCAGCAGTTCCCGTCCCTCCTGCAGGGTAGCGGCAGCGCTGACTGTATAGTTCTCCCTTTCCAGATCATACTGCAGCCCGCCTCTTAGATCCTGGTCGTCCTCAATCAGTAAAATCCGTTTTTGTTCCATGTGCTGTGTCCTTCTTTTTTGCAAATTCTCTGGGCAAAATTATACCATGGTCACTAACCTCATGCTGCGCCTTTGGCTTGCATTCGCTAAGTGTCCAGGCATATGTTCTCACTAAATTCGTACGGCGCCTTTGGCTTGTACTCATTAAGTGTTCACATTATACCACAGGAGCATGGATTTATCCAGAAAACCAGTAAAGAAAAACCCTTTTGCACACCTGCTGTCACGCATTCTAGCTATAGGATAGGACACTTACCTTGCATCTCTTTCCCTTTGCTCTTCTGCCAGCCGTTTTCTGGCTTCTTCTACGGTTTCTCCTTATTTCGTAAGGAACTTGTCTACGAATTCATCCGTTATTTTACGAAATCCGTCCACAGCCCCCCTTTTCTATGCTCTTGTATCCGCCGCCCACACCTTGTTCGATGCTTTTATAGACGCCGACGACATGTTCCGCGATTTTTTCATTAACTTTTACAAGTTTTAATTTTGCCATATTGATTTCTATCTCCTTTCAACTGATATGTCTGTATTTTACTCTGCTTTTGTTTTCCTATGGTTTCAGATTCATTTCTAAAATATGAATCTGCGTTCCATTTGCGAAGTATTCATATAACCCTCCGGCAATACCATGTAAGAAATTCTATTGCATGAAAATACCTCTAAGGCAACAGATTTTATATTTCATCTGTCTGCTTTAGAGGCATACTATCAACTGTTCCTTTTCTTGATCTTTACTTCCACCCGGATGCCCGTACCATCCGTATCCCCATTAGCATAACTGTGGTGCAGACCATAAGACCGGTCATACTGTTCATCATAATATCATAGTTCCCGCCGCTTCCCGGATCAAAGGACACGATCATAAGCACCTGCAGGGAAAACAGGGAAACCAGCGCATCCGCAAAAGCAATATTACGCACCGCTGTCAGGATTGGTGATCCCAAGCCTCTTACTTTCAGCATGCTGCGGACCGAAAAAATAAGTTTGTAGAACGTATACGCCGCTGTCGCGATAACAAGTGTCTCAGAATAGGGCGTGACCACATTCCCCGTAATCTTAAGGAACACAATACTTCCCAGCGCTGTTGTCATTAGAAGCAGCAAAAAGCCGTCTCTTTTCATGACAGCGATTTCTTTTCCCAGCGCCTTCTCTTGATCCTGTTCTAAATCAGCCCTCTTTTTTGCCTGTATGGAGAAAAAACGTATCCCTCCCAATAAGCTGTAGTAGACAGCCATGGTGATAAACCAAACCGAGTGGTTTATGATTCCCCACACGCCGTTATACACCGTAAAAGCAAGGTTAATGACGGTCCCTCCCCCTGCTGCCAGCAAGGTGCGGTATCCGTAATCCCGGTATGCTTTCCTTGTCAGAGGATTTCTTTCGATCAGGGGCAAAAGCACGTCCTTTCGCAGCAGGCGGATATCCCTTTGCAGATAAAAACCGCCAACGCACAGCAGGACAAAAGCCATTGCATAGAGCAGATATCCCGCAATCTCCGGCGCCGGACGAAAGACCGCCTGACAGATAGACGCAGCCGCAGCTCCCAGGCACAGCAAATACAAAAGGATCCTCATCCATAGCTTCCCGGCAGGCAGTTTTCTGACAGGCAGTTTCCCGGCAGGCAGCTTTTTCCTCTTTCTGCTCTTCTTCATTACACCGTCTCCCTGGACCTCTCTTTCTTTTTTATCCGTGCAGCAGGCGGTTTCCCTTTTCGCAGATTTCATAGATCTCATCATATTTTTCCTCAATGAGCGGAGAAATTTCTTCTGTCTTGGCTTTCGTCATGCGTTTGTATAAAAAGTAAGGCAGAATCCACCCAAGAAAACCGGGGATGGCAAGGATAACGCACAGCAGGATATGGGACTGCTGCGCCGTCACCGCAAAAGTAGAGCCTGCCATGAATACAGTGCCTGCCACACCTACGGCTATGGCAGCAGATGTTGCAGCCGACGTCTTTCTCCTTTCCAACTCCGTAATTTCCCGGACACAGGCTTCAAAGTTTCTCTGCAGCCGGGTAAGCTCCGCCTTGTTCATGATCTTCCGGTCCCGCTTCAGACGGATGACCAGTTTGTCAGAAGCCGGGGATTTCGGAGTGTTCGCTCTCTCTTCCCCCACGCCTCCCGTCACATTTGCATCCACCTGCCAGCCGAAATTCACATATCCGTCGATCAAAAAAGATGCCTGTGTACGGTCTGTTTTTACCTCTTTGTACTCATATCCGACATATCTGCTGATGTTTTCTCTTTCCATTTAATCCAGCTCCACTTCTGCCGTTGTCTCCGGCATTTTTTCTGCTTGCGGCAGCCTTACGGTAAAGATACTGCCCACTCCTTTACGGCTTTCCACCCGGATTTCCCCATTCATCAGTTCGATCACTCTTTTTACAAGGGCAAGTCCCAGTCCGTTTCCTTCCTTTGCATGGGAGGTATCCCCCTGATAGAATTTATCAAAAACATGGCGTAAACTCTCTTCGCTCATGCCGCATCCGGTATCTGCCACGGACACTTCAATGTCTCCGCCGCCTGTGCTCAGGCTGATCTCTACACTGCCACCCTTTTCTGTAAATTTGACGGCATTGGATATCAGATTATTCCAGACCAGCCCCAGCAGTTCCCGATCCGCGCAGACAACGGCGTTCTCCTCCAGATTCACGGTAAGCTCCAGCTCTTTTTCATCCCACATCTCTTCATACTGCAGAATGTATTCCTCAAGCTGTCCGCCTAAGTTATACCGTTCCATCTGTACGTCAATCTTCTGATTTTCCAGCTTATTCAGACGCAAGATATTGCTGATCAGGGAAGAAAGCCTAAGAGCTGCTTCCTCGATATTTTTCCCATACTCCCGGCGCTCCTGGTCTGAAACTTTCTCCATGGAAAGAAGCTCCGCATAATTTTTAATCACTGCGATGGGGGTTTTCATTTCATGGGAGACATTGGACACGAAATCCGTCTTTAACGTCTCCACGCTTCCCAGCTCCTCTACCATCTTATTAAAATCAAGGATCATAAAATCCAGATAATCCAGCTTGTCCGCCGTGTGAATAGCAGGGACATAGACGGAAAAGTCGCCTTCCGCTACCTTCTTTGTCGCGTCTGCCAGATTCTGCATCGGAATCTCAAAAGTATTGCGGATCTGTTTTCTTGTATAGATTGTCAGACCGGCAGCCACAAGCAGCCAGTACAGAATCGGAAACGCTGCCATCAGCCACGAATTTATATTCAGTCTTTGTATGACAACGATCACATTGGTATGCAGTCCTGCCATTAAAAGCAGGACGCCCAGATAGACAAAAAAGACCGAACGGGGAAATCGTTCGTCCTTGATTCCTTTCTTTTTTGTCGGCTCATCTTTTTTCATAACAGCACCGCCTTATAGCCGATCCCCCGGACCGTCACCAGCTGAAACCCGTCACAGTCCGCAAGTTTTGCCCGAAGCTTCGTCATATAGACATCCACTGCCCGAAGTCCGGTTCCGCTGTCCATATCCCAGAATTCATCCATGAGCTGGGCTCTGGAAAAGGTCTTTTTCGGATAAGACAACAGTTTATAAAGGATATGAAATTCCCTTGTTGTCAGTGCGATTTCTTCCCCGTTGATCGCTGCTGTCATCTCGTCTGCATCCATGACCAGATTTCCCACGGTAATTTTTCGCGCGGTCTCAATATTGGCGCGTCTGAGGAGCGCCCGGATCCGAAGCTCCAGTTCTGCCAACTCGATGGGCTTTACCATGTAATCATCAATCCCCAGCCGGAATCCTTTCTGTTTGGAAGGAAGGTCGTCTTTTGCAGACATGAAAAGGATAGGGATTGTTTTGTTCACCCTTCTTACAGATTCTGCGAATTCAAAGCCGTCAATCTCCGGCATCATAATATCCGAAATAATCAGATCGTAAAGCTGATTATACATCTCGTTATAGGCATCCTGCGCATTGAAACAGCCCTTTGCCTCAAAGCCGGTATCATTGAGATAGGTGCATACAATCTTATTCAGTTTCTGGTCATCTTCTACTACAAGTATGTGAATCATCCCTTGTCCCTCCCGTTTTGTTCCTGTCCGGAACTATCTGTGGTCATTATATCTGATATTTGTTTTGAATACCAGATATAATGACGGCAGGAACTTTCCTTTCCTGCACAGACAGGATACCTTTCTTTTATTTCTGCATTGTTTGATTTTTGTTTCTGAATTGTTAATTCAGCAGCTTCTCTTTGGATTCCTGTCCCTGCGTATTATTTTAATCCTTTTGTCAAAGGGATCAGACACAGAAGAAGGACAATCCCCGCAATTCCGATCACGATTCCCAGGATCATTCTGCTCCATACCATTGTCAGACACATTCCCACGCCAAAAAGCAGTGCTCCGACTATGCCAAACAGCACAGTTCCTATGGTCTTTCCGGACACTTTGATGGGGTCTTTCTGTTCCATCCTCCGCCATACCAGCACCATGATCAGCAGAACCGCCGCTCCGGCAATCCCCATAACGACTCCGGGTTTAAAAGCGTTCCACTCCGGAATCAGCGCCATACACATGCCAAGGGCAAACAGGATTCCCCCGATTGTTCCAAGGAGCATTGCTGTAAAAGTACTCTTTTTCATTCTTTTCAACCAACCTTTCTACTTACGGCTGCCGGACTGCTGCCGCTTGTTCTTATACGATTTTACGTTCTCCACCTTATTTCTTCTTTCTGACAACTGCAGCGACCGCTGCTGCGGCTGCAACCGCTGTCGCTGTAATCGCTGCTACTGCTGCTTTTCTAACCATCCCTGACGCTCCTTTCTCTGTTGTATGCTGCAATTATGGCATGGATTTATTTCTGTTTTGTCTGAATTTTGTTTCTGAACGATTAATTGATGTGAACTTCCATTAGAGAACACATACGACTGAATATCGAATAGATGGCTGTCCACACGGGCTATAAAACGTGAGGGTAAAATCCCCCCGATTTCCTCCAGGATTTTAACTATATCATACATCTCATCATAGGCGGCACCGGCGCTTAGGCTTCTTCAATCCGCATAATTAAGCCTTTTGCAGCTTTTACCATTTTTGAAATTTTTATTTGCTGAAATCATGGTTTCAATTCCAGGTTGACAAGTTTTCGTTCCAACATATAGAATGAATATAAAGATTTTTTAGAAAGTGATTTTCTTCATATGGCAAACTATAACAAAGGAAATGAAACCAGAAAAAAATTTATTCTTATGACCTACCAAAAACTTTGCACCGAAGATGCCTCCTCTTTGACAGTCCGCAGTCTGGCAAAAGAACTGGGCTGCTCCGCCGCTGCCCTATACAAGCATTTTGACAGCCTGGAATATCTGATTGCTGTGGCTTCCATACGTTTTCTGGATGAATATATGCGTCAGTATGCCAATCTTCTGGACAGTGATAAGGAGTTTCTGGAAATCTATATTCAGGGCTGGGAATTATTTGATCATTATGCATTTGCAAGGCCTGACATCTATTACCGGCTTTTCTGGGGGGAAGACAACAGCATCTTCGGTCCGGCATTTCAGGATTACTTTGAGCTGTTTCCCTTTAAAGGCTCTGAAAAATACACCGCCCACTATTATACTCTGCTCTTCAACGAAAATCTTCAGGAAAGAGATTATATGATGCTCCGGCGGCTGGAAAATATGGGGTATCTCAACAGCGATAATGCACTTTTCCTCAGCTACACCAATCCTCTGATTGCCAGAGGGCTCATTCAGGATGCCAGAACTGCAGACGACGAAAAGCGAAACCAGCTGCGGCAGCTCTGTGACAGACTGATTCGCAGCAATACAGAAAAATTAACAAATTGACAATTCCTTATCCGGGGGCTGCCGCACTTAACAGATGTCAGAAATATTCTCCATTTTTCTTTTATGCAGCAGCCCCTGCACATAAGTCCTATCAATTCTTTAACAGCTCTTTTTTAATTCCGTCTTTGTATTGTAGTACTATTTTTTGTGCATAATCTACAAACCCTCAAAAAGTTAACGTGTTTACTTGACTTCTTACCCTCCCAGGCTTTATAATTTTATAAAAGTTAACGTGTTTACCTTTATTTCTTTCAAAGGAGGGAACATGTATATGGCTGACAAAAACAGACCTATCCGTCTGGGAATGCACACGTATACCCTGCATTTTTTCGGACTTGGAGAAAGTTGGGGATTTGGCAAGGATTATTACTTTGAACAGACCATGTCCCTGTATGAATTAATGGACCGGGCGGTGGACTGGGAGCTGGACGGTCTTCAGATTACCAAAGTTGATCTTCTCACCACTTCTGAGGAAGATCCCTTTTCCCAGAAAAATCTGAAAAAGGTAGCCCAGGAGGCAAAAGCCCACGGATTGTTTCTGGAATTTAATTCTTCCTTCCATGCAGGCAGTGATTCCAGAGTAAACTGCACCGTAAAGGAGGCACTTCAGATTGGCCATGCCCTGGATGCTGAACTTGTAAAGTTCAGCCTGGACATTCTCCGCCCCAGAGAACTGTACGGTTCCTGTATGCACCCGGAAATCATGGAGCAGCTGTCCCAGCGGTACAGAGAATTTAAGGAAGCCCTGCCTATGATAGAGGAATTTGGTATGCAGATTGCCATTGAAAATCACACGGACACCTTTGCTGATGAAATCCTGTGGCTGGTAGAGAAGCTGAATCATCCTTTCATCGGCACCTGTGTGGATACCATGAATCCTCTGCAGGTAATCGAAAATCCCTACTATGCTATGGAGCGTATGCTTCCCCGGGCATACTGCTGCCATTTCAGTGATGACCTTATTGTAGTAGATCCTCTTGGGGTACACGATATTGGAGCGCCCCACGGTCAGGGTTCCATGGATTGTCCCAAAATGGTGACGCAAATCCGGGAAAAATCTTCCCTGGACAAAATCATCTTTGAAAATGAAATTGCCTTCAAAAGCCTTGACGAACCTATTGAAGAAGCAAGGGTCAGAGAGCTTCAGGCATGTGAAGAAAGCATCCGCTATCTTCGTGATGTATTAAAACTGGGAATCAGAAACAGAGATTAAAGGAGGAGATCAAATGACAAGAGAACAGAAAATCCATGAAGCAGCTATGGAAATCATGAAAGAAGTTGGTGTGGATTTCCATAATGCAAAAGCACTGGAAATCTTAAAGGAACATGACATTCGGGTAGAAGGCTCCACTGCTTATTTCACAGAAGAGCAGGTACTCCACTGGGTAAAGATGGCGCCGGAATCCTTTACCTTATATGCCAGAAATCCTAAATATAATGTATTCCTGGGCAAAGATACGGTCAACCCGGCACCTACCTATGGATGCGCTTTTATTGACGATTGGGAAGGAAACCGCCGCTCCGGAACTATGGAAGATTATATCAAAAGTCTGAAGCTGGTTCAGGCAGAGGAGCTTTATTCCATTAACGGCGGGATTCTGATTCAGCCGGGAGATATTCCAGAGGAACGGGCGGCTGTAGAAATGTTCTATGCTGCCCTGACTCATTCTGATAAAGCGATTATGCTCCCCACCGGCTTCAAAAACGAAATGGAGCTGATTCTGGAGGCGGGCTGTGCCCTTTTCGGCGGCATGGAAGCCATGGCAGAAAAACCCCGTATGATTGCCCTGATTAATAC
This sequence comes from Candidatus Blautia merdavium, assembly GCA_019119975.1. Lineage (GTDB taxonomy): Bacteria > Bacillota > Clostridia > Lachnospirales > Lachnospiraceae > Blautia > Blautia merdavium. The sequence goes on from DWVZ01000106.1 coordinate 13,133, forward strand.
CGTATCTCCGCTTACCTTAGACGAAAGAATGCTGGACTGTCTTATGCTTCTTGCAAAATACGGGCAGGCGGCAGTTCTCTGTCCCGCTACTATGCTTGGCGCTACAGGATCTCTGTCTATGGCAGGAACGATCGCCAGCGGAACAGCGGAAGCACTGGCAGGTATCGTACTGGCTCAGATGATTCGTCCCGGCACTCCTGTTGTATTCGGCATTCAGTCCACTGCCGCGGACCTGCGAGGGGGAATCACCTTTGCCTGCGCAGCTCCGGAAGGTACTCTCATGCAGGGATTTTCTGCAAATATGGGGAAATTCTACGGAATGCCCTCCAGAGGCGGCGGCTGTCAGACAGACGCACCGGTAATCAACTGCCAGGCAGGCTATGAATCTATGCTTACTTTTTCCTCTGCGTACCGCCACGGCATTAACCTTGTAATGGAAGCCGGAGGGGTTATGGACAGTGTAAATGCCACTTCCTTCGAGAAAATGGTGATAGACTTTGAGATCATGCGTCAGGTAAAGGCATCCTTTACTCCTTTTGAAGTCAATGAAGAAACCTTAAATCTGGAAGAAATCAAGGAAATCGGCCACAGCGGAAGCTTTGTCACTGCAGATTATACTTTGGAAAATTATATGGACCTTTATTCTCCTAAGGTAGGTTCCCGCAACGCTTCCGGTTCCGATTATTTTAAAGAAAGTGTCGATAAAGAAATGGAACGGCTGCTGAAATCCTATCAGGACAATCCTCCTGTTCTGGATGATGAAGCCAGAGCGGCAGCAGAAAAAATCCTGGCAAAGTCCGGTATGGAACCCCAGGAATTTGAAAAAATCCGTTCCCTGTAAAAAGAATGGGAGGCATGGCAATGAAAATTACAGGTGTGAAGCGCTGGTTTGTAGTGGTTTTATGTGCTTTGATGGCGGGAATCATGGTTTATGTTCCCTTTCTGAGATACAGTTACTATGACCAGATGTGCGTGTTATTTACCCAATATAAGCAGATTGTTCCCCCTGAGACCGTCAATACCTTTATCGGGGACTTTGGCATGGCTTTTGGAATTGTCTCCATGCTGGGATATCCCTTCGGCGGCATCTTTGCAGACCGTTTCAATGAAAAATGGCTGCTTATAGCCGGAGGGTGCCTAATGGGTCTGTGTTCCTTCTGGTTCGGTCTGGTGCCCGGCAAGATATCTATTATTATTATTCATCTCCTTTACGGAGTAGGCACAAGCTTCCTTATCTGGTCCGCCTATCTGAAATTAACCAGAAAAATGGGAAATGCCAGGGAGCAGGGCAGAATGTTCTCTACCTCTGAATTTGTCCGCGGCATTTTCGGAATGCTGATTGGCTTTGCAGGGGTGGGCCTTCTGGGCGGGGCAGTGCTTCCTTCGGGAGAGATCAGCCCTGAGCTTCTGGGTGTCCAGTGGAGAAATCTAATGTTTATCAGCGGCGCTTTATTTCTCCTTTTCTCTGCCCTGGTCTTTTTCTTTATCCCGTCCAAGGTCATTGGCGCAGAAGAAACTCAGACCCAGGTTCAGGAAAACTTCAGTATAAAAAATGTACTTCGTGTATTGAAAATGCCAGGCACCTGGCTGATTTCAGCCCTGGTTTTCTGCTGTTTCTCCTTTACTTCCGCAAGAAACGGTTATCTGGGTGCTTATACAGTAAATATACTGGGTGTCTCGGAGACTACCGCCAGCACTTTTGCCATTATCCGGAATTATATTATAGCCGCTGCAATGACCTTCGCTATTGGCTTTATCTCTGATAAAATCGGCTCCAAAGCGAAAACTCTGGGCATTTATCTGGCTGTGGCTTCTGTATTATGTGCAGCCCTTATCTTCACCAAAAGCTCCTTTATCCTATGCCTGGCTGTCTCCTTTGCTTTTGCCATTGTATACTCCGGTATGAGAGGCATCTATTTTGCCACCCTCAATGAGGTAGGAATCCCCCTTTCCATGACCGGAATCGCCACGGGAATTATCTCTATGCTCTGCTACCTGCCTGATGTATACTTTGCAAAGCTGGCAGGTTCCTGGCTGGATACCTATGGAAATCAGGGCTATGATTTTATCTGGTACTGGGCCATTGGCTGCGGCATACTGGGCATTGTCACCGCAGTCCTGACATACCGGTACTCAAAGAAAATCAGGAAAACTACAAATAGTTAAAGCAGCAGGAATAAACGGAGGTGTATGAAATTGTCCCAGGGATATACCATCATTGCGGCAATCTTAGTCCTTGCAGACCTGTTTTTTTGTTTCGCCGTAGGTCTGCGGACCAGAGGCAGCGCTGACAGCGCCGAAGAATACTTTATAGGCGGCAAAAGAACCGGAACGGTTCTGCTTTTCCTCACCGCCTGGGCAAGTTTCAGCGGAGCCGGAAACTTTATCGGCCAGGCAGGACGAGGCGCCATGGAAGGAATCAGCGCCTACTGGCTGTGGCTGGGCGAAGGGCTGCTGGGCGGTATCCTTATGGGCTATATCCTGGCACCCTATCTTTCCCGGTTTAAATATTATTCTATGCCCCATTTTATCTCTGACTATCTGTTTGGAGGAGATGCTCAGATACGCAGAGTCGGAGGCATAGCCGCGTTAATGCCTAATGTTGTATGGCCTGGAGCACAGATTATGGGAGTAGCCTATGTGCTGGAGCTGGTTTTTGGCATTGACTATCACATAGCGGTAATCGTCTGCGGCGTCGTTTTTGTCTTTTATACCGTAAGCGGCGGTCTGAAAGCCGTCATCTATGCAGATGCGCTCCACGGCACCATTCAGATGATTTTCGCTGTACAGGTAGTTATTTTCGGCTTAAAGCTTTTTCACATGGACTTCGGTTATCTGAGAGAACAGATTCTCCAAATTGATTCGGACAAATGGGACCTTTTCGCAGAAAAGCCCATCGTCATCATTTCCAGTTTTCTTACAGGTCTGGTGGGAGCGGTATCTAATCCCATTTTCTGGAACCGGGCATTTACAGCAAAAGACGTAAGTACAGCAAAAAAAGCCTATGGTCTTACTTTCTTTGCTAATATCATTCTGGTTTTTATTATGATTCTTCTTGGAATCGTTACGCTTATGTTTTCGGACCAGGGAGATCAGGCCCTTGTGTGGCTGATTCAAAATAAGATGCCCCCGGTTCTTGGAATTATTCTGGCAGAAAGTGTCCTGGCTGCCTGTATGTCCTGTGCGGACACCCATTTAAACTGTGCAGCCGCAAATATTGTCTCGGACATTATGGATCCCAAAGGCAGGCTGAGTGGCGCCGCCAGTGTGCGCTATGCAAAAATCGCCACGCTCTTCGCCGGTATTGTCGCTATACTTTCCGGGTTTTTCGGCTCTTTCATCTATGCTCTGGGAACCTACGGCTATACGATCTGCGGCGGTGTGCTGATTCCAGCCTTTGTAATCGGTCTGATCTCCAGAGACCGGAAATCGCCTGCATTTCGATCAAAAATGAGTGTCACAGCAGCCAAAATCGGTATGACCGCCGGTATCGCCGCAGCTATGGCATTTGAACTGGTTCCGCCTCTCCAGGAAATTTTCGGCGGAGGGGTTATTCCTGCCATAGGGGTAACCACTGCCGGAATGCTTATTTCCAATCTTTTCTGTAAAGACCAGACTTGGAATACCAGATAAAGAAGGCTGTATTATGAATTTTGTCTCCGAACGGTTAATTAAGACGAAAAATCCCGGAACAGCTATCCTCTGCGGACTGCCGTTCCGGGATTTCCCGGTTATTCCCGGATCTCCTCCAGGATTTCTTCTCTTAATATGCTGCCGCCGGAAATCAGCACAGCTCCTATGCAGATCACCAGATTCAGCGCCACCATTGCCCCATAGGGCGCCGGGGAAATGCTTCCTCTGGGATGGACATACAGGTATATATGAACCATAAAATAATATAAAATCTTCTGTACGAAAAAGTACAAAACCGTCATCGCAAGGCTGGAATAAATGCCGTAGCGCAGACCTTCCTTTGCCAGCATTTTGAGAAATCCCCCATCAGTGATCCCCATGGCCCGCAGAATCCCGAACTCATGCTTTCTGGCTGCGATCAGATACTGCATACTGTTCATGATGTGCAGCAGACTGACCAGAAACAGTACCAGCGCGATACCGTAAAAGAACATCATCTTCTGTGTCAAAAAGAGATTCTGGGAAGCAATCTGCTCCGTATAATCCTTTACCACGCACCTGGAAATATGGGACACAGCATCCCGGATCTGCCCTGCTGTCTCTTCTGCGTCCGCGCCTTCTTTCAGAGAAATACTGATGGTCTGATAGCCTGTGACGCCGAAATTTTCTTCCATCTGCTCATTAGTCATGATCAGATCCACCTCCGTGGAACCGCTGTCTCCGATATAAGTCTCTACCTTTGCCAGAGGGCGGCTGACCACGGCAGCAATGGAAAATTCTTCGGTGCTGTACTGGCTTTCCTCACCTGCAAATTTCAGGAGTTCTCCGGATGCCATAGGGTCCCTGGGCGTCTTTAAAGAAAGACTGTCTTTGCAGTGCAGATCGATCCCGTCCGTATTTCCCTGTCCGTCGGTGATGGTCTTGAAAATCACCGTGTTTTCTTCCCGCATCTTCTGGGGATCAATCTCTCCCTCCAGCAGATAATCCTGCAGTTCTTCCAGCATTCCGTCATCATAGCCATAGACATTGACCTTCAAAAGGTAATCCTCTTCCCCTGTCCGGACGATCCTTCCCTGATATTTCTCCATCAGCTCCGGATCCGGAGGATTGGTCTCATCTTCTGCCACTTCGGCAAAATAAGAGGTCCACTTAAGCTTTCCCTCCGTCAGGGGAATCTCTCCTAAAAGATAGCGGACAGGATGGATTTCTTCGATTCCCCGGATCTCCTCCAATGCGGACAAATCCTCCCTGGGAATGACATCTTTCAGCTCATCAGACGCCTCATAAACCTGGATGTCGGACCCCAGACCGTCGTCGGCTTTTAAGTTCAGTTCATTGTTGATCTTTGTGTTTTCCGCCACAAAATATGCGCCCAGAAAAATCACGCTTCCCACTGACAGGGAAAAGAGAATTCCGGCAAAAGCCCCTTTCCTGGCAAACATGAATTTCCTGGTCAGAACCCCGGTAAGGTTCTCCAGGTGAAGGCTGTAGATCTTCCGCTGCCTGGGCATCCTGCCGGTATTTCCGGCAAGCATCTGGCACACGGTTTTCTTCCGCATCTTTTTTACCAGACGCAGGCTGATCCCTGCCAGAAAGACCAGGAAAAACACAGCCCCCGCTGCCAGAATGGCGCCATCCACCTGAAAACTTCCTGTATCCGGCAGAGCAGACGCCGCAGATGCCAGTGCCTGCTCCTGGGTCCCTGCTCCGGTATGCATCACAGCCTCCTGTGTCACAAAGACTCTGCCGATCCTGCCGTAGACCAGGGCAGCCGCTCCGTTTCCCAGAAGGCAGCCCAGAGGATAGCCCAGGACAAAGAGGAGCAGAAGCTCTGCCAAAAGCACCTGGAAGATCAGCCCGTCTGTCAGCCCCAGAGTCTGTAAAAGGCTGTACTGGCTCATCCGTTTCATCACGGATATCTGGAACAGGCTGTAGAGGATAAACGCCCCGAAAAGTCCCAGAGCTGCCAACACCGCTTTGTGGGTCAGGGATCCGTCTTCATTGAGCTGTCCCCAGATATAGGGAAGCCCGGTTCCTTCTTCCCAAAGTCCTACCCGGATGGTCTCCAGGATCTGCGCCGGGCTTTCTCCTCCCAGATAGCCGGCAATCCCATTGTTTCTGGCAATGGTGCTTTTATCTGCTGCAAAAGCATCGGCGAAGGCTGCTGCCTGCTTGTAAATATTCCCGTTCTCCTGAAATTTCAGATACAGGAACTTCCCTTCGGATCCATAATCGGATTCCGGACTGACAAAGATCTCCATGCCGTCCTCCTGAAGCTTTGCAGGCATTTCTGTCAGGATGCCGCACAGGGTATACGTCTGTTCATCCAGCTCCAGGGTGCTCCCAAGCTGGCGGGGCAGATCCAGATTGCGCAGCGTATGAAGGTCCATGGCGATCTCTGCGCTGCTGTTGGGCATCTGCCCTTCCAGAAGTTCCCTGCCCATCATCTGGAGATAACCGGTATCTGCCGAAACCAGTTGGATTTCATAGGGTTCCTCCAGGGTCTTTTTTATGGTTTTTACCCCGTAATTTTCAATCTGAAATCCTTTCCCTTCCGGATGGGAGAGAAACTCTTCGAACCAGGGTTCCGAACACCACAGAGAATACTGCCAGTCTCCGTATTGAACCCGGGCATTCTCCAATGCCGCCTGCTTCCCGCTGTAGAAAAGGGAGCCAATACCGGTCAGGATCCCTGCGGAAAGGATCATGCCTGCCAGCAGCGCCAGTGTCTGTTTTTTATAATAACGAAGATAAGAAAATGCCAGCTTTACTACTTTCTTCATGCCAGATCCCCTCCCTTCTCCTGCCCGTTTTGTGCCGGATACAGCCTTCCGTCTTCGATGCGCAGGATCCGGTCACAGGACTGAGCAAGCGCTTCGTTGTGGGTGACCATCAGGATGGTCTGGTGATAGATTTCGCTGCTGGCTTTTAAAAGCCCCATTACATCTACGGTGGTGCGCGAATCCAGGTTTCCGGTAGGCTCGTCTGCCAGGATCAGGGCTGGCTTATTCGCCAGCGCCCTTGCCAGCGCCGCCCTCTGCTGCTGTCCCCCGGAAAGTTCCGAAGGAAAACGCTTTCTCAGTTCCCACAGCCCCAGCTCGCCTAAGATCTTTTTGATGTAGGCATGGTCCACGTGCCTGCCCTTGTCAAAGGTCACAGGCAGGACCACGTTGTCGTACACATTCAGCACTGGCATCAGGCTGTAGTTCTGGAATACAAAGCCGATGTTGCGCCTGCGGAACACTGTCAGCTCCTTTCGGTTCAGGGAAGCCAGGTTGTGTTTGCGAATCCGGATCTCTCCTTTTTCCGGTGTATCCAGACCGCCGATGAGATTTAAAAGTGTGCTCTTTCCAGACCCGCTAGTTCCTACAATGGCAATAAATTCGCCCTGGTTTACTGAAAAACTGATCCCCTTTAAGGCGTGTACCTGATTTTCTTTTTCCCCGTATGTTTTTTCAATGTTTTTTACCTGTAATACTTCCATACAGACCGCTCCTTTTCCTTCCTGCCATCCGTCTTTTGGCTGTCAGTGATTCGTTGCCTTTTACCGGCAGCAGGATTTTCTTTCTGCTGTTAGCATAACAGGCAGACCTTTCATGGAGATGACAATTTCCCCTCTTCTTTCTGACAGTTTTGTAAGAAAACGGAAAAGGTGCTCCCTTTACCGGGAGCAGAGGATACGGTCATATAGCCTTTTTCTTTTTCCAGGATCAGTCTGGACAGATACAGCCCGATCCCAGATCCTTCCAGATGCTCCGCTGCCTTTCCTCTGTAGAAACGTTTGAAGATCTCGGTCTGTTCCTGTGGCGGGATGCCCATTCCAGTATCCTGAATCTGAATCTGGGTATACAGCTCCATAGAGTTGACCCGAATGTGTATCTCTCCTCCGGGCTGGGTATATTTCACTGCATTTTCCAGCAGGTTTTCAAAGACTTCTCCGGTCCATTTGGGGTGCTGGAGCACGCTGCGGTCAGCAAAGGGCTCCGTGCATATCTGCAGGTTCTTTTTCTCTGCTTTGGCATAGATGGTGTTCACTGCCCCCAGCAGGGTCTCTTTCAGGGAATAGGCTCCAGGCTCAAAGACAATGGCGCCCTGTTCCAGCCGCACCATTTTGAATAAAGACTTTAAGATCCAGTCAAGCTTCTCCGACTGCTGTTTCATCTTTTCCAGAAATTGTTTTCGCTTTTCCTGGGGAAGGTCCGGCGCCTCCAATAGCTCCCGGTACATCATCAAGCCTGCCAGCGGCGTTTTCAGCTGGTGAGACATGTTGGAGATCAGGCTTTTTACCTGTTCCTTTTCCTTTCGGGCATGCTGGATCTCCAGCTCCATCTTCTCCTGGATCCGTTTGGTCTTTCCTGCCAGGGCTGAGATCTCTCCCTCCCGGATGTCCGACACAGACACTGGTTCCCCGTCCAGGACCTCATCCAGCATCCGGTCAATGACACGGTACATTTTCCGGTTCCGGTAAAATCCATAGCCTGCCAGACACAGCGCCGCGGCAAAAAGCAGCGCGAAAATCCCCGTCATAGGCTCCCTTCTTTCCAGACATACCCCATTCCGTGTACCGTACAGATTCTTTTGGGATTTTTGGGGTCGTCCTCAATCTTTCCCCGAAGCCTTCGGATGTTGACGGAAACCGTGTTGTCATCCACATATTTTCCCTGGCTGTCCCAGACCTTCTCCAGAATCTGTTCCTTGGAGACCACCTGGTTCCGGTTTTCCATCAGGCAGAGCAGGAGCTGATATTCCACCTTGCTGCAGGGGATTTCCGTCTCGTTTTTGTAGACCTTGCAGGCGTTTTTATCCACGCAGATGCCCCCGGAGACGATGCGGCAGGTCTGGCTTCGTCTTTGCAGCAGCTTTTTGATCCGCGCCTTTAAGACTGCCAGGGAAAAGGGCTTGGACATAAAGTCATCCACGCCCAGTTCCAGCGCCTTTACCTCATCCATTTCCGTGTCTCTGGCAGTCAGCATGAGTATGGGGATATCCTGCAGCTTCTTTGCCTGTACGCACAGGTCAAAGCCGCTCCCGTCGGGCAGGTTGCAGTCCAAAAGGATCAGGCTGCCGCCCTCCTTTAGAAGCTTCAGCCCCTCTTTCATAGTCTGGGCAGCACGTGTCTCATAGCCTTCGCTTTCCAGGGCAAAGATAAGCCCCTCCAGAAGGTCCGTATCATCTTCTATGATCAAGATTCGTTCCATGACAACTATCTCCTTTTTGTTTGCAGTTTGCTAAAAAATATTATGAAATAAGACGGAAAGTTTTGTCAATAGCATCCGTAAAAAAGGACGCACCATTATGGATACGTCCTCGTCATTATTCCTATCTGAATAAAAAAGGGGCTGTGAAAAGATTTTTCCTCTTGACACAGCCCCGCGCCTATTTTCTTACTTTTTATCTGTCTTTGCTAATCTATAATCTTTTTCTTCCGAAGATACACTTCTACTTTTTCAACAAATGTTTCTGCATGCTCGAGCTGAACAGCAGAATCCTCTCTCGAAGCTGTAAAGAAATCGGAATAATCTGATTTTTCGCGAATGCGGTATGCCCCATCAATAATCTTATACAATCCGCGATCAAATTCGCCGGTATGTACAAAATACTGATTAAAATGAGCAATGACAGAACTGTGCTTTGATGCATCAAAACCGTCCAAAATATTCACTGCCCGAATACCATGGAAAATTGCATAATATGAACGGTTAATGGACGCTTTAAACAACCCCGAATCATGGTTTACTTTCGCCGCCTGCAAATCTTCTTTTGCCCGTTCCAGTCTGTATCTGCACAATGTTTCGGTATCAAGCTGCATAAAGTACAACCCCTTCCTTATCTACATTTCTATAAAATGGGGAAATTGCTCTCCAGTCCATATATTCCTGATACTTCACATCAATGATGGAAAATACCATAAAATACTTCAGTGCCAGTTCTGTCGAAACATCACTGAGTCTTTCATCATATTTTCTCAGCTCTGTATCTGTGCCGTCTACCAAAACCATAATATCTACATCGGAATCCTTGGACTGCGTTCCTCTTGCCACGGATCCATACAAAATCACCGCCTTCAGTCGGTTTCCGTATACTTGGTGAAGGAGTTCTGCCATCTCTTGTAAAATTGCTCTTAAATTTTCATCCTTGATTTTTTCCATACCACCAGACCTCCGTCAAATCGAGTCGTTTCGTTTTAAATCTTTCCCTTTATCACCTTTAGTATACCATGGTCACTAACCTCATACTGCGCCTTTGGCTTGTATTCGCTAAGTGTCCAGGTATATGTCTCACTAAATTCGTACGGCGCCTTCGGCTTATACTCATTAAGTGTTCTCATTATACCACAAAACTTCCGTTATGGCTATGGGGAAGAAAACTTACACCTGCAAGCCCTGCCTCACCGCAATCGCTATCGTCCGTACGCCGTCCCGCTCTGTCACAATTCAAATCCGCACAGAGTATCCTGGGAAAACATATCGTTCCAGTAAACCAGCCCTTCTGGCTCTGTCACCCGGAACATGGAGAACAGTTCCGGCATGGAGGGACAGATATCCGGAAAGAGATTTTTTTCCTTTTCAAACAGCTCCGGCTGGTAAAGGATCCTCCGGTCGTCCTCCCAGACTGCATTATAAAAAATATCCGCCTCCACCAGATCCTGGAACATATGGCTTCCATAGCTGAGCTCCGGCATATAGCCTGCCCGGCTGTCAGAGACCTCACAGATCCCTGAAAAGGCTCCGATATCCGCAAACCGCACCGGAAGCCCCAGCTCCGGAGAGGAGGTGCCGATCCGTCCCGGCGTCATCAGCAAAAGCTCTTTTCCCTGTCCCCGGTAGTAGTCGTTGATCCTGCGCACTGCCTCAGCTGCCTGATGCTTTTTGGCATGGGGATATTCATAATATTTCACCGGATCGATCTGCACCACCACATGGATCTTCTTGCGGACTGAATTGCCCATGGAAGAAGCCTTCAGCTGAAAGAAGACCTTCTCAGGCGGGATCTGCGGAATCTGGATCTTTTCCTTGGTACCTCCGGTATACAGCGGTCTGCACTGCAGGAGATTGACTACAAATTCCCCTGTTTCATCTACATTCACTGTATATTCGATGTCTACCGGGTTCCCATAGACCTGTTCCAGGGTTTTGAGAAGCTTCTGCATCAGCCCGGTAAAGCTTTCATTCTCCAGAAGCTTCTGACAGGTGATAAACCACACCTGCCGATAGCGGTTCATACGGTTTAAGGCATCCTCTGCCTCATAATCCCGCTCCATTACCGCCTTTTTATACCACAGGGGCAGCTGTTCTAAAATTTTATCTGCTTCTATGGTGCAGACCTGATTCTTCCCGGTGTCCAAAAGATCCAGATACCGCTGGGCAAACCGGTGCTTCTGCGCCGGTGTGTTGTGGGCAGAAGCGGCAGGCATATCCAGGTTCACCAGCCTGGGATAATCGTTTTCTGTCCGGTCCACAGCCCGGGTCCCCAGCCCTGCCACCAGGCGGAGCATCCC
>DWVZ01000010.1 GCA_019119975.1 Candidatus Blautia merdavium
TCCTGCGCCGTGCTGGGCTATGGGAACTGCGGCAGCGCCATCTGCGCCTATTTAAAGGGAATGTTCTGCCGCCTGTATGTGGCTTCCAGAGAAGAAGAGGAGCGTGCCCAGGCAGCGCTTTTCGCTGACAGGACCGGAAGCCTGGAGGAATTTCAAAGGTGTGCCGGAGCATTTGACTTTATCTTTAATACCATCCCTGCCATGGTTCTTCCTGCGCCTGTTCTAAAGAATCTGAAACATTCTGTGACCGTTCTCGATATCGCCTCCGCACCCGGCGGCGTGGACTATGCTTCTGCAAAGGAGCTGGGGATCCGGGCGCTGCCATGCCCCGGGATTCCGGGACGGTATGCACCCGGTTCCTCTGCGAAAGTGATCAAAGAAATCATTGAAAGATATGTTAAGGGGGATTCAAAATGTCTTTAAAAGGAAAGCGTGTGGGAGTAGCCTTAACAGGCTCTTTCTGCACTTATGAAAAAGTCTTTCGGGAACTGCAGAAGCTGACAGAGGAAGGAGCTGTGGTGCAGACCATCTTTTCCCACGCAGCGGGAACCATAGACAGCCGGTTCGGCAAAGCCGAAGACTTTCTGAAAAAAGCTGAAGAGATCACAGGCAATAAACCGTTTTTAACCATTTCAGAGGCAGAACCCATAGGACCCGGGAATCTCCTGGATATCCTTGTCCTTTTCCCATGTACCGGAAACACCATTGCGAAGCTTGCCAACGGCATTACAGACACGCCTGCTCTGATGGCAGCAAAAGCACATCTCAGAAATGAGAAGCCGCTTCTGATCTCCATTTCCACCAATGACGCATTGGGTATGAATATGAAAAACATCGGACTGCTGCTGAACGCAAAAAATATCTATTTCATTCCTTTTGGTCAGGATAATCCGGAGAAAAAACCAAACTCCATGATCGCGCACACAGAGCTTTTGATCCCGTCTCTGGAATGTGCGCTGGAAGGCAGACAGTATCAGCCCATCATCATGTAAAAGGAGCGAAAACCATGTGCGGAATTGCAGGCTTTTATAACCCGGAGGAAAATTACCTGGAGAAAAAACAGAAATGGCAGCAGGTCCTGGAAGCGATGAACCAGGCGCAGAAGCGCAGAGGTCCTGATGACGAAGGGACTTATCTGAAGCCTCTGTGCGGGCTGGCGCATGTGCGGCTGGAAATCATAGACCTGGTTACCGGACAGCAGCCTATGGTAAAGAAACAGGCAGGGCGGGAGTGTGCCATTGTCTTTAACGGAGAAATCTACAATATGAAAGAACTGAAGGCAGAGCTTGCGGCAGAGGGAGAGGTCTTTTTCACCACCAGCGACACAGAGGTGATCTTAGCAGGTTATATGCTTCATGGCAGCGATTATATCAAAAAACTAAACGGGATTTTTGCCATTGCCCTTTGGGATTCTGTGCCCGGCGCTCTTTACCTGTTCCGGGACCGCCTGGGGGTAAAGCCGCTGTTCTATACCAGAATCCAGGATACCCTGGTATTTGCCTCTGAGATCAAGGGGCTGCTGGCTTATCCCGGAGTGGAGCCCAGGATAGACCGGGAGGGGCTCTGTGAAGTCTTTGCGCTGGGTCCCGCGAAAACTTACGGGAAAGGAGTATTCAAAGACATTTATGAAGTCCTTCCCGGATACGGTATGCGGTTTGACCGCGGCTCCTGCGCCGCCAAAGCTTACTGGAAGCTGGAAAGCAGACCCCATGAAGATTCCATGGAAAAGACCGTGGAAAAGACGGCGTGGCTTGTGGAGGACGCGGTAAAAAAACAGATGCTCTCCGACATTCCCATCAGCACCTTCTTATCCGGCGGTCTGGACAGCAGCCTGGTGACCGCCATCTGCGCCAGGGAGCTGAAAAAACAGGGGAAAGTGCTGAATACCTTCTCCTTTGACTTTCAGGATAACCAGAAATATTTCCAGGCGAATTCCTTCCAGCCCAGCCAGGACCGTCCTTTTGCAGAGGAGATGGTATCCTTTGCCCAGACCAGCCATCACTTTTTGGAGTGCGGGAATCAGGAACAGCTGGAATGTCTTTATAAAGCTGTGGATGCAAGAGACCTGCCCTGCATGGCAGATGTGGAATCCTCCATGCTTTACTTTTGCTCCAGGGTCACGGAATATAACAAGGTAACGCTCACCGGTGAATGCGCAGACGAGATTTTCGGCGGATATCCCTGGTTTCATGACGCCCACGCCTTTGAAACCCACGCCTTTCCCTGGTCCATGAGTATGGAACCCAGGCAGGCGCTGCTAAAAGATGAGGTCATCGAAAGCCTGCATATGGAAGAATACGCCCGGGCTGCCTATGAAAGGACCATTGGGGAGACACCCCTTTTGCCGGAAGATACGCCGGAAGAGAAGCGGCGCAGGGAGATCGCTTATCTGAACCTGCGCTGGTTTATGGCGACCCTTCTGGACCGTATGGACCGCACCAGTATGTACAATGGTCTCGAAGCCCGGGTGCCTCTGGCAGATCACAGAATTGTAGAATATGTTTTCAACATTCCCTGGCATATGAAGTGCCCGGACGGGATCGTAAAAGGACTGCTGAGGCAAAGCGGAGAAGGTCTGCTCCCCCGGGAAATCCTCTGGAGACGGAAAAGTCCTTATCCAAAAACCTATGATCCTGCCTATGAGAAACTGCTGGGAGACCGTTTAAAAGAATTATTGTCCGATCCTTCTTCGCCGGTCTGCACCCTTTTAGATCAAAAAAAAGTGCAGGCGTTCCTGAAAAGCCCTTCCGATTATGGAAAACCCTGGTACGGACAGCTGATGGCTGGTCCGCAGATGCTCGCCTACCTGCTGCAGGTGAATTACTGGCTGGAAAAATATCAGATCCGAATCCTGCAGTAAACAGATGAAAGAGCAGCGGATATAAAGAGGATAGAAAAAGATTTTATTTAATGACAAAGACCAGAAGGAGTGTTACAATGGAACAACACAGAGAAAGACCTGCTGTGTAGAAAGAGGTAGACAATATGAAAAAGAAAATCGGAGCAGGACTGCTGGTCGTCCTTCTGGCATTCCTTTACTATTACGTGACCCTTCCTGCTGTGAACATCCACGAAAGCGGATTCTGGATCTTTCTGTGCGGGCTGGTGCTGCTGGTCCTGATTCTTTACGGGATCAGAAAAAGGATCACCGGTGTCCGGCAGTTAAGATCCGATAAGATACTAAAAGGCGGTTTTCTGCTTCTCCTTGTGATCGTATTGATCTATGGCGCGGGGGCTCTGCTGTCTTCCCCGGTGGTCAACGCAAAGAAATACCAGGCGCTGCTGGAGCCGGAAGAGCGGAATTTCGCAGAAGATATCCAGGAGATCAGCTATGACCAGATTCCTTTGCTGGACAAGGATTCCGCAGAGCTTTTAGGAAACCGGAAGATGGGAAGCATGGTGGATATGGTCTCTCAGTTCGAGGTCAGCAGCCTGTATTCTCAGATCAATTATCAGGGACAGCCTTACCGGGTCAGCCCCCTGGTCTATGCCAGCCCGATCAAATGGCTGACCAATCAAAAGGACGGGATTCCTGCCTATGTGCGGATTGATATGGCGACTCAGAATACCGAGCTGGTAAAGCTGGAGGAAGGGATCAAATATTCGGAGTCGGAGCATTTTAACCGGAATATTTACCGGCATTTAAGATTCCGGTATCCTACTTATATGTTTGACCAGCTGAGTTTTGAGATTGACGACAACGGTACGCCTTACTGGATCTGTCCGGTGAAGAAATTCAACATCGGTCTTTTCGGAGGTCAGACCATAGGCAGGGTGGTATTGTGCAATGCCCAGACCGGAGAATGCCAGGATCTGAAGATCGAAGACTGTCCTGCCTGGGTAGACCGGGCATACCCGGCAGATCTTCTGCTTCAGCTGTATGATTATCACGGAATGCTGCAGAACGGCTTCTTTAACAGTGTGCTGGGACAGAAGGGATGTTTACAGACCACAGACGGCTATAATTATCTGGCGCTGGATGACGACGTATGGGTCTACACCGGAGTGACTTCTGTCAGCGGAGATAAGTCCAATGTGGGATTTGTCCTGATGAACCAGAGAACCATGGAAACCAGATATTACGCCTGCGAGGGAGCCCAGGAGCGGTCCGCTATGGATTCCGCGGAAGGACAGGTACAGAACCTGAAATACACGGCGGCATTTCCGCTGCTTTTGAATATTTCGGATCAGCCCACCTATTTCATGGCATTAAAGGACGGAGCAGGACTGGTCAAGAAATATGCCATGGTCAATGTGCAGAAGTATCAGAATGTAGCCATCGGAGATACGGTGCAGGAGTGTGAGAAAAATTACGAAGACCTGTTAAAGGACAGCGGGATCGTGACCAAGGCTGTTTCGGAAAACGACCTGTCCGCAGAGGGTGTGATCCATCGGATGGCGCAGGCAGTGCTGGATGGCAATTCTCATTTTTATGTGACGCTGGAGGGGCAGGAGCTAATCTTTGATATCCCGGTGACGGAATTTCCTGAGATCATCCGATATGAGGCTGGAGACCGGATTTCCCTTCGTTATGTCAGCGAAGAGACCATCTGCACGGTGACTCAGCTGGAAGGCAGGGAACCGGAGGAAACAGCAGAGGAAACCGAAGAGGAAACTGCTGGTGAAGATGAGGAGCCGGGAGAAACCGAATAAGCAGGAAAATCCCGGGAAAAGGCAGAAATTTTCGGCAGGATTTTGCCTCGGATTTCGCCCCGGGGGTTGACAAACATGCCCCTGATAGGTAAAATGTGTAATAGTTTTATAAGCAAAGACACAGAAGAGGAGTATTAAGAACCCCTGCGCATAAAGAGAGCTGCCGGCTGGTGAAAGGCAGATGCGTAAGATTCCCAACTGGCCTTGGAGTCCCCGGATTGAAACGCTTGAAAGCGGCAGGTAGGTTCGGGCGGGATTTCCCGTTACAGAAAAAATGAGTGCATGGATTCCATGAATCCGTGAATTAGAGTGGTACCACGGAACAGAAGCCCTTTCGTCTCTAAAGATAGTTTTTGGAGAGGAAAGGGCTTTATCGTATTAAAGGAGGAAAAGAACAATGGCAGTACCTTATAATCATAAGGCGATCGAGCAGAAATGGCGCAGAAACTGGGAAGAAAAACCAGTGAATGTGGACGACGGCAAAAAGCCGAAATATTATTGTCTGGATATGTTCCCTTATCCGTCAGGAAACGGACTTCATGTAGGACACTGGAGAGGATATGTGATCTCTGACGTATGGAGCCGTTACAAAATGATGCACGGCTACTATCTGATCCATCCCATGGGCTGGGATGCTTTCGGTCTTCCGGCAGAGAACTATGCTATCAAGATGGGCGTGCATCCTGCAAAATCAACAGCAGAAAACGTAGCGAATATCAAAAAGCAGATCAACGATATCGCAGCCATCTATGACTGGGACAGAGAAGTGAATACCACAGATCCCAAGTTCTATAAATGGACTCAGTGGATCTTTGTCAAAATGTTTAAAGAAGGTCTGGCTTACGAGAAAGAATTCCCCATCAACTGGTGTCCTTCCTGTAAGACCGGTCTTGCCAATGAGGAAGTAGTCAACGGCAAATGTGAGCGCTGCGGCGCAGAGGTGACCAAGAAGAACCTCCGCCAGTGGATGCTGAAGATCACCAAATACGCAGACCGTCTTTTAAACGATCTGGACAAATTAGACTGGCCGGAAAAGGTTAAGAAGATGCAGTCTGATTGGATCGGAAAATCCTATGGCGCGGAGGTAGAATTCCCGGTAGACGGAAAAGAAGACAAGATCACAGTCTACACCACCAGACCGGATACCCTCCACGGCGCTACCTTCATGGTACTGGCTCCAGAACATGTTCTGGCAAAAGAGCTGGCTGCCGATGAGACCAGGGAAGCGGTAGAGAAATACATTTATGATTCTTCTATGAAATCGAATGTAGACCGTCTCCAGGATAAGGAAAAGACAGGTGTATTCACCGGCAGCTATGCCATCAATCCGTTAAACGGAAAGAAAGTGCCTATCTGGCTTTCTGATTATGTGCTGGCAGATTATGGTACAGGCGCGATCATGTGTGTTCCTGCACACGACGACCGTGACTTTGAATTTGCTACCAAATTCAACATTCCAATCATCCAGGTCATTGCAAAAGACGGAAAAGAAATCGAAAATATGACAGAAGCCTACACCGAAGCTTCCGGAACCATGATCAATTCCGGCGAGTGGAACGGTATGGAATCTGCTGTCCTGAAGAAAGAAGCTCCGGAAATAATCGAAAAAATGGGCATCGGACGCAAGACAGTCAACTATAAACTCCGCGACTGGGTATTCTCCCGTCAGCGCTACTGGGGCGAACCGATCCCGATCATCCACTGCCCGAAATGCGGCAATGTGCCGGTACCGGAAGATCAGCTTCCGCTGACTTTGCCGGATGTGGAATCTTACGAGCCTACAGGAACAGGAGAATCTCCTCTGGCAGCCATTGACGAATGGGTCAACACCACATGCCCCTGCTGCGGCAGCCCGGCGAAGAGAGAGACCAATACCATGCCTCAGTGGGCAGGTTCTTCCTGGTATTTCCTTCGTTACGTGGACAATAAGAACGATGAGGAACTGGTATCCAAAGAAAAAGCAGACAAGTATCTGCCTGTAGATATGTACATCGGCGGGGTAGAACATGCAGTGCTGCACCTTCTGTATTCCCGCTTCTATACAAAGTTCCTGTATGACATCGGCGCCATTGACTTTGACGAGCCTTTCCAGAAGCTGTTCAACCAGGGTATGATCACAGGAAAGAACGGCATTAAGATGAGCAAGTCCAAAGGCAATGTGGTATCTCCGGATGATCTGGTAAGAGATTACGGCTGCGATTCCTTAAGACTCTATGAGCTGTTTGTAGGTCCGCCGGAACTGGATGCAGAGTGGGATGACAGAGGCATCGACGGTGTATACCGTTTCCTGAACCGTTTCTGGAAGCTTGCCATGGACAGCAAAGACGCGGCAGTGGCTGAGACAAAAGAGATGGTGAAACTTCGCCATAAACTGGTTTATGATATCACACAGCGTCTGGAGAGCTTCAGCCTGAATACGGTTATTTCCGGTTTCATGGAATACAATAACAAGCTGATCGATCTGGCAAAGAAGACTGGCGGCATTGATAAAGAGACCATCGAGACCTTTGTACAGCTGCTGGCTCCGTTTGCGCCTCATGTGGCAGAAGAACTCTGGCAGGAATATGGTCATGAGGATTCTGTCTTCCATACCCAGTGGCCAAAGGCGGATGAGGAAGCTATGAAGGACGATGAGATCGAAGTTCCGGTACAGATCAACGGCAAAACCAGAGCAGTAGTCAGCATCAGCGCAGAGGCAACCAAGGAAGAAGCCATTGCAGCAGGAAGAGAAGCGGTTGCGGATAAGCTGACAGGGAATGTAGTGAAAGAAATTTATGTTCCGAAAAAGATTATTAATAT
>DWVZ01000107.1 GCA_019119975.1 Candidatus Blautia merdavium
ACAGGTACGACACCTCCTGAAAGGAGAATACTGGAACCGGCTTCTGATCTCTATAGAAAAAGAAACCTATCAAAACGGCGCATACTGGGCAACTGCTTCCGGCTGGTTGATCTGGTGCCTGGCACAAAAAGATATAGCTCTTGCCCGTAAAACTCTTATAGAAGCAGTGCAGTATTTTCAGGAAGAAGGTTTTTTTGAATGTGTCAATGAACGCTATCAAAAGCTCCCCAGTTTTGTTGTAAGTGCCACGAATGTTTACGGAGGGCTTCTGCGGCTTAAAGAAGATTGTCCTGCATTTTTTTCAGATGAGGATATCCTATGAACACATTATTTTGGAGCTACTTATAATGGTGTGCTGCTGTCTGTAACTTAATGGAACAGGGAAGAATCCTGCGCTGCAGGATTTTCTGCCTGCGGCGGGCTGCGTAAGCAACGTTTTCTTATCCGCCGTAAGGAATATAAAACATAAATCAATTTTAATAGGAGGTATTTATGAAATACGGTATCTATTTCGCATATTGGGAAAAAGAATGGGACGCAGATTATATAAAATATATGAAAAAGGCCAAATCTCTGGGATTCGATATCCTTGAAATCTCCTGTGCGGCTCTCGCCCATGCAAGTCTCCATGACTTAGATCAGCTAAAATCCGCTGCCAGCGAATATGATATAGAGCTTACTGCAGGTTATGGTCCCAGTCCCAGCGAAAATCTGGGCAGTCCTGACCCTGAAATCGTAAAACATGGGCTCACCTTTTATCAGGATATTCTTCAAAAGCTAGAGTATCTCAATATCCACATTCTGGGTGGAGGCATCTATTCTTACTGGCCCGTGGATTACTCCAAACCCGTTGATAAAGAAGGCGACTGGCTCCGAAGTGTGGAAAATGTCCGGAAAGTAGGATATATCGCCGGAGAATGCGGCGTAGATTACTGTCTGGAGGTACTGAACCGTTTTGAAGGCTATTTATTAAACACTGCATGGGAGGCAAAAAAATTCGTCCGAGAAGTAGATATCCCTTCTGTAAAGATCATGCTGGATACCTTTCATATGAACATAGAAGAAGATAGCATCCCCCAGGCAATTCATACTGCCGGAGAGCTTTTGGGCCATTTTCATGTAGGAGAAAATAACCGCAGAGTGCCGGGAAAAGGAAGCCTTCCCTGGCATACCATCGGCTGCGCTCTCAGAGATATCGGTTATGACAAAGCTGTTGTCATGGAACCCTTTGTCATGAATGGAGGAAGAATCGGACAGGATATACGGCTCTGGAGGGACCTAAGCCAGAGGGGAAATGAAGAAACGCTGGATCAGGACGCTGCCGGTTCCCTTTCCTTCCTGCGTCATGTATTTTCAGGGCCTCATCACAACAATTAAAACAACAGAAAGGCAGGAACAAACTTATGAATATTTATCCCAAAATCGGCATACGGCCCATCATTGACGGCAGGCTTCTGGGTATCCGTGAAGCCCTAGAAGAAAAAACCCGTACTATGGCTGCTATGGCCAAAGACTTAATTGAAAAAAATCTCTATTACGCAGACGGCACACCCGCCAAATGCGTCATTTACTCTGGAAGCATAGGCTGCGGTGAAGAAGCTGCCCGATGTGACAAAGAGTTTTCTTCTGAGAATATATGTGCTACTTTAAGCGTCACTCCCAGTTGGTGCTATGGCAATGAAAC
Source organism: Candidatus Blautia merdavium (assembly GCA_019119975.1). Classification (GTDB taxonomy): domain Bacteria; phylum Bacillota; class Clostridia; order Lachnospirales; family Lachnospiraceae; genus Blautia; species Blautia merdavium. Next base: position 1,685 of record DWVZ01000107.1, read on the forward strand.
CATCGACATGAATCCACTGACCGTGAAAGCCATATGGGGATTTAACGGCACCTCCCGTCCCGGAGCTGTCTATCTGGCAGCGGCTGCCGCCGCCCACAATCAGATGGGACTTCCAGTATTTTCTATTTATGGAAAAAATGTCCAGGACATGGACGATGACATGATCCCTGAAGATGTGCAGAATAAAATTCTGCAATGGGCAAAATGTGCCCTGGCTGTAGGCCAAATGCGGAATAAATCCTATGTAAATATTGGTTCCGTTTCAATGGGGATCATAGGTTCCTACTGCGATATAGACTTTTTCCAAAAATATCTGGGAATGCGGGCAGAATGGGTAGACATGACAGAACTGCTCCGTAGAGAAAGCCTGGGAATATATGATCCGGAAGAATATCATAAAGCCCTGCTCTGGGTCAAAAATTACTGTTCGGAAGGAAAGGATCCCAATCCGCCTTCCAGAGCCCATTCTGTCCAGCAGAAAGAAAAGGACTGGGAATCTGTAGTCAAAATGACCCTAATCATTCGAGACATCATCAAAGGCAATCCTCGTCTGGAGGAATTGGGGTGGAAAGAAGAGTCTCTGGGACGAAACGGTATTGCAGGAGGTTTCCAGGGGCAGAGAATGTGGACAGACTGGAAGCCTAACGGTGACTTTTCCGAGGCAATTTTAAATTCCAGCTTTGACTGGGATGGAAAAAAACAGCCTTTAGTGGTTGCCACGGAAAACGACAGTCTGAATGCAGTATCCATGCTTTTTGGCACACTCCTTACTGACTGCTCTTGTATTTTTGCAGATATTCGTGCTTATTGGAGCCCCGATGCCATTAAGCGGGTATCCGGCTGGACTCCTGCGGACAGTGCCTCCGGCGGCTTTATCCATCTGACAAATTCCGGAGCTGCCTGCCTGGACGGAAGCGGTGCTTCCAAGGACAGCCAGGGAAATCCTGTTATGAAGCCGTGGTGGAAAATGACAGAAAGCGATATCCAGGCGTGCCTGAATGCCACCGATTGGTGCCCGGGAGAACTTTGTCAATTCCGGGGCGGCGGTTTCTCATCTCATTTTTGTACACAGCCCGGCATGCCGCTTACCATGATACGCCTGAATCTGATAGACGGTTTGGGTCCTGTCCTCCAGATTGCCGAAGGAACCAGTATTTCCTTACCCTCAGATGTACATCATATAATTGATCAGAGAACCGATCCGACCTGGCCTACCACCTGGTTTGCACCAAGGCTGACCGGAACCGGCGCTTTCCATGACGTGTATTCCGTCATGGCTAACTGGGGAGCCAACCATGGTTGCTGTGCCTACGGTCATATCGGATCTCAGCTTATTACACTGGCTTCCATGCTCCGCATACCGGTTTCCATGCACAATGTAGCTCCTGAGAAAATTTATCGTCCCCAGACCTGGAGCGCCTTTGGCACCTCTGACCTGGAATCTGCTGATTATAGAGCATGCAGGAATTTCGGGCCTTTATACAGATAAAAATATCCCCGCAATTTCCTCATGATATGGCAAGCACATGGTTCCAGCCATTCCATCTTTAAAGAGCAACAATCAGAAAAATAGTTTTAAAATGCCCATAGACCCTGTCAGAAGGAATATGGGCATTTTGCCGTGTTCTTCCCTGTACAATCACGGTGGGCTAATCGAATCAAACAAAGTAGCTTTTCCACATCAGCGTATGCCAGTAACTACTTTAATTAATTCTTTTTCTCTAAAACTTTTTAACTGCTCCAGATAAATCGTCTGTTCTACTAAACTTGACATATCGGCACATCCTTTATGCATTTATTTTATCATCTCTCTCTATTTTGTAAAGTTTAAGCATTTCATTTCTTTTTTCTTTTATTTTTTACATTTTGCGCATTTTATTTCTTATATTTATTTGAATACATATTATATAACGGCTCAACTTTCAAAATGGTCATTCCAAGACTCTTCAGCACTCTGATAATACTTTCTCTCCCGTCTATTGATTTTGCTGAAATAAATATCTCTGTAAATAGTCTAAATTTGACAGACATCTAAGAAAAGAAAATCCCGCAAAGCAGCATACACACCGGCTGATGGATCAGGTACACCCAGATTGCTTTCCTCCCCAGTCCAGACAGCACAGGCACTTTGTACTGCGCAATTCTCTTCCACCAGGATTTTTCCATCAGAATCTTACTTAAAAAGAATCCGCACAAATACAGAAAGATCCAGGGCAAAACAGGAAAATAATCACTGGAACGAAAATCAGGAAAGGGGAAACCAAAAGGAGTCAGGATTGCGATACCATATAGAAAATCCGGAACTTCCGCAATTACATGCTCTCCCAGCCCAATGGTACCATACTGTATCCTCCTGCACAGGAGAAACAGCAGAAAGCTGACCGCCGTCCCCAGAACCGGCGGAATCTTTTCGATTCCTTTTTCAAACATAGCCAGCAGCAGGATTGCGCAGCCGATAAAATTTAAGATTCCGAACCAAACTGCCTCTTCCGGTGTGGCAAGAAAAGTAACCAGCGTAATCACAAATCCCCAGAGGTTCAAAGCGCAGCCTCGCTTCACATTCCCCGCCTTTCCCCATCTCCAGACAAAGCCGGAGATCAAAATAAAGGTCCAGCAAATGGTCTGCTGCCAGAATCGCACAGCCGGCTGTCCATACCAATTCGGATCCCTGCCGTAGATCATGAAAACATCGTATAAAAAATGAAAGACCACCATGTTTACAACGGCAAATCCCCGGATGCCGTCAAGAAGATAATACCTTTTCGCTGTACCTGGCATTGAAGCCTCCTCCTTTCGCATAGACGCCCCTAATCGCTGCGTCCCGTTTTAGTTCTGTAAAAAAAGAATGGGCTCCGGCAAATTGTCTCACCCTCACCCATTCTGACTTTTCCTTTCAGACTGCCTGCCCTATATCCTTGCTCCGGCAGCTTTCGGCTGCCCCGGCTTTTACACTTCCCCGATGGCTTCCACTTCGCACAGCACGTTTTTAGGCAGAGTCTTTACCGCTACACAGGAGCGCGCCGGCTTTCCTGTAAAATATTTTCCGTACACTTCATTAAAAGCGGCGAAATCATTCATATCTGCAAGAAAGCAGGTGGTCTTTACTGTCTTTTCATAGCTGCTTCCCGCTGCTTTTAAAACTTCACCCAGGTTTTTCATTACCTGCTCTGCCTGCTCTTCAATGGTCTTTGCCTCGATCTCTCCGGTAGCCGGATTGATGGGGATCTGTCCGGATGTGAAAACCAGACCGTTTACGGTCATCGCCTGGGAATAGGGACCGATGGCTGACGGAGCTTTTTCTGTACTGATCACTTTCATAATGTAATTCCTCCATTTTTATACTTTCATGGTCATAGGCAGCTCACCAGATAGACTGCCTGCCATTTTCTACCATTATATATCATTTCCTGTGCCTTCTTCAAGGCAGGATTTTTCCTGCCAGAACCGGCGGATCCGCTCCCCCGCCTGCTTCACTGTGCAGACCTGGCATCCGCTCCACTCCGGAGGGAAAAGACTGCGGTAAGCACTTTGCAGAAAGCGTTCGTCCAAAAGCAGCACCACGCCCCGGTCTTCCTTGGTCCGGATGACCCGCCCTGCTGCCTGAAGCACTTTATTCATCCCCGGATAACGGTAGGCATAGTCAAATCCCTGATGACCTTTTTGGTCATAATACGCCTTTAAGATCTCACGCTCACAGCCCACCTGGGGAAGCCCGGTCCCCACAATGGCAGCCCCGATGAGACGGTTTCCCACCAGGTCGATGCCTTCGGAAAAAATACCGCCCATGACGCAGAATCCCACCAGGATCCCCTTATGATCCTCCTCAAACCGTTCCAGGAACGCTTCCCGGTCCTGTTCGGACATGCCGGACTGCTGGTACAGGCATTCTGCCTTTTTTCCGGATGACTTTAAAAGCGCTTCAAACTCCCCGCAGACATCCTCCAGCATCCGGTAGGACGGGAAAAACACCAGATAATTTCCGTCCTTTCCCGTGACCATTGCCAGCAGATACTGCGCCATACGCTGGTATTCGGAAGTCTCTCTTCTAGTGTATTTACTGCTTACATCTGCCCCGATCAGCAGCTGCAGATGGTCCCTGGGAAAGGGCGACGCGGCACAGATGGCATAGTCATCCTCCCTGGTGCTGAACAGGGAGCGGTAATATGCCAGAGGCAGAAAGGTTCCGGAGAAGAACACGGCTGCCCTGCCTTTATTGAGACACTCCTGGAGGTTCTTTCTGGGATTGACACAATACAGGGTCAGCAGGAACCGCCCTTCCTCCCCGTAATGGGTATAGATCACATAATTGTCGTCACACAGATCATACATATTCAGGAAATGGCGGAGCTCAAAGGAGAATTCCAGTACAGCCTTTTGGACCTTTTCCTCATGCTCCTTTTCCAGGAAATCCTCCATCTCACTGAGCAGATTCATCAGCTGCAGGGAGAGTCCTCCAATGTTTTCCAGGACCTGATACTCCTGGCATTCCCTTTTATATTCCAGCAGCAGTTTATTGCAGCGGTTCAGCTGCTTATACAGTCTGGCGCTGTGTCCTTTCACCAGCCGCCCGGTCTCCAGAAAGTCCTCCTTGCATAAAACTGCGCTGTACATCTTCCTGCCCCGGTCCACCAGATTGTGGGCTTCATCGATCAGAAAGATATAATCGCCCTTCACGCCGTCGCCGAAAAAACGCTTCAGGTGGACTCTGGGATCAAAGGCATAATTATAATCACAGATCACTGCGTCCGTCCAGGTAGCAGTATCCAGGCACATTTCGTAAGGGCACACCTGGTATTTTTCTGCCTGCTCCAAAAGAGTCTCCCGCAGATAAGTATCCTTCTCATGAAGCAGTTCAAAGACTGCGTCATTGACCCGGTCAAAATGGCCTTTGGCATAAGGACATTTCTCCGGATTGCAGTCCGTCTCCTCACACAGACAGAGCTTTTCCTTGGCAGTAATGCTCAGGGTCTTATAGGACAGTCCCCTCTCCTTTAAGATCTGAAAGGCTTCCTCTGCCACTGTCCTAGTAATGGTCTTTGCCGTCAGGTAAAAGATCTTGTCTCCTTTCCCCTCTCCCACAGCCCGGACAGCCGGGAACAGGGCTGCCATGGTCTTGCCGATGCCGGTAGGCGCCTGGATGAAAAGCTGTTTGCCAGTGGAAATGGTATGATAGACTCCGCTGACCAACTCTCTCTGCCCCTCCCGGTATGGAAAAGGAAATTCCAGGTCTTTCATGGATTCCCGTCTCAGGATCCTGCGCCGGTATAAAAACTCTGCCCATTTATAATACTCTGCCATCAGATCCCCAAACCATTTCCCCAGCCAGGACAGGGAAAAGGTTTCGGTAAATCTTTTGATCTCTTCCGTCTCCAGATTGCAGTAGGTCATCTGCACCTCGATCTCATCCAGCCTTTTTTCGCTGCCGTAAAACCAGGCATAACACATCGCCTGGGCTTTGTGGACCTGGATGGGCTCCTCCAGCTTGTTCAGATCCATATAAACGCCCTTGATCTCATCAATAGCAGTCCTGTCCCCGTCCTCGATGATCCCGTCTGCCCGTCCCTCCACACGGATCAGGAACTCATCAAACTCCTCCTCCCGGCACAAAGTCACCTCTGCCCGGTAAGAGGAAGGCATCTGCTTTTGGATCTTTCGGTGTATCCTGCTGCCTTTCTGCATGGCTTCCCGGTCCGCCGCGCTGCTCCTGCGGTTGTCCAAATCTCCGCTGCGCAGTATGAATTCTACAAGATTGCGGACCGAAATCTTGATCACTTCTTTTTTCTCTGTATCCATGTCAGTTATTGTAACATACTTGCGGACAGTAAAAAAGTCCCCGTTCTGTTTCAAACGGAGACTTCTTTGTCTTTTCCTCAGTTACGCAACTGCATATTTGTTCAGAAATTTATTAAATCTTTCATCCTGTCCGTTGCATCTGACGGTCAGGACTCTTGTTAAATCCATGCTTAATACTCCTAATATTGATTTCGCGTCAATAACTACTCTGTTGTAAAAAACGTCAATATCGAAGTCGCACTTACTAGCCTCATGAACAAACTCTTTTACATCTTCCTTTGCAGTTAACTTAATCTGGCGCTCTACCATAATAATCAATCCTTTCTATTCTAAGAGCAAATCAGATAGAAATTTTCCTTCTGCAGTTCCTCCTGCATTGATGCTATTATGGCACTGGTACTACCATTTGTCAACATTTTCCAGAACCAGACATTTCCCTGAAAAATTACTGATTTTTGTTGCAACCAGATAAACTTTTTCTGTTTTTTTCCTTTTTTTCATTTATATTTAACATGATTTTTTACGGAAAAAGAAACGGCTGACTGAGCTTCTGCCCGCCAGCCGTTTCTTTTTCTTATTTTTTTGGATAAATTTTCCAGATTGTCTCTATACTTGAGGGAGATATTCTCCTGCTCCGGACAGATAGGTATTGAGTACACCGGCGAAAGTACCGGCATCCACTGCTGCTGCCATATCCGGATCCACAGGCATTTTGCCGATCACCGGCACATGGACTTCGTCCGCTGCCGCCTGGATCTTGCTTTCACCAAAAATATAGATCTCTTTGCCGCAGTCCGGACATTTCACATAGCTGTAGTTCTCTACCAGCCCGAGAACCGGCACCTGCATCATCTCTGCCATATGATAAGCCTTTCTGACGATCATCTGCACCAGATCCTGCGGAGAGGATACGATCACGATCCCGTCAATCGGAAGAGACTGGAATACGGTCAGGGGTACGTCCCCGGTTCCCGGAGGCATATCCACAAAGAGATAGTCCAGGTCTCCCCAGACCACATCGGTCCAGAACTGTTTTACCATGTTGGCAAGGATAGGACCTCTCCAGATGACTGGAGCATCCTCCTGGGGAAGCAGCAGGTTTACGGACATGACCTTAATCTCATTGGCTGTCACCATGGGATAGATGCCCTTGTCGTCTGCCACTGCGGAGCCTTTTAATCCGTACATCTTGGGTATGGAAGGTCCTGTGATATCCGCATCCATGATACCTACCCGATATCCCTGGAAAGCCATCTCATTTGCCAGGGAAGCAGTCACAAAGGACTTGCCCACTCCGCCTTTTCCGCTGACAACACCGATGACTTTGGTGATCTTGGAATGTGCGTTTAACTGTTCTTTGGGGATCCCGCCGCCTTTTGCATGGCTGCATCCCGCGCAGCTTTCTTTATCACAGCTTTTGCTGTCGCACTGTTTTTGTTCTTCACTCATAATTCTTGTTCCTTTCTGCCTGACTGTATCTTATTATTTCATAAAACGGTCAATGGCTTTGCTTAATTCTTCCAGAGCCTCATGGTCTCCGCTCTCCACAGCGTCTACGATGCAGTGCTCTATATGATCCTGAAGAATCACTTTTCCTGTATTATTGATGGCTGCTTTTACGGCTGACAGTTGGATCAGCACTTCACTGCAGTCACGTCCATCCTCTACCATGCGCCGGATGGACTCCAGGTGTCCGATTGCACGGGAAAGACGGTTGAGAACAGCTTTTGTATGAGTGTGTGTATGGGTGTGGCTGTGGGAATGGGTGACGACTGTTCCATCCTCCAGCGTATGACTGTGAACCTCATGTTCCTTTTCCATTCTGCATTCCTCCTTTCTTGCACTTCTATCATTATAACAAACCTGGCAGAAAAAGCAATGTCCGGGCCCCTAAAATTCCGAAAAAGTATACCTCTGATGGATGGACGCAGTCATAACGTCGAAGACCACGCTGCCGTCCTCTTTGTCGGTCCGTTCAATCTTCAGGCTGGATTCCTTTTTGAATTTCTCTCTTACATAGGCTTCCAGATCTGCATCCTCCGGCAGGCGGATCTCTTCGATAAAAATATCCCGCATCTGATTGCCGGGGCATAAATTAAACATTTCTCTTATGACTTCATAGTCTTTCACAGTTTCACCTCCCTGCTTTCTTTTGTAATAGTATTATTCTACCATAAATTTTATTTTTTTCTCCATTTTTCCTGCTTTCGACAAAAATTTTAAAAAAACAAATTGCCAACCATGAAATTCTATCGTATTATGATAGTTATTACATCTGCCCCATACGGCAGAAAAGACAAACGACTGGTTCAATCAGTATACAGGGAGGAAGCAAGCATATGCAGCTTTTAAAAGAAAGAATTTTAAAAGACGGAATCGTAAAACCGGGAAATGTGTTAAAGGTGGACAGTTTCTTAAACCATCAGATGGACATTGACCTGATCAATGAAATCGGAAAAGAGTTCAAACGTATCTACCAGGATGCGCCTATCACCAAGATCCTTACCATAGAGGCGTCCGGCATCGGCATCGCCTGTATTGCCGCCCAGTATTTCCACGTGCCTGTGGTCTTTGCAAAAAAGGCGCAGAGCATCAATCTGGACGGAGAAATGTACTGCACCAAGGTAGAATCCTTTACTCACAAAAAGGTGTATGACGTGATCCTTTCCAAAAAGTTTTTAAATGCAGACGACCATGTTCTGATCATTGATGATTTTCTTGCAAACGGCTGTGCCCTTCTGGGACTGATCGAAATCGTGAAAAGCTCCGGCGCTGTTCTGGAAGGTGCCGGGATCGTCATTGAGAAAGGCTTCCAGAGCGGCGGCGACAAGCTCCGCAGCCAGGGCATCCGGGTAGAATCCCTGGCGATCATCGACTCTATGACCGACCAGTCTCTGACTTTCCGGGAATAACTTTCTTCTTATGTTCCTTTTTGACTGGTATGGCTGATTTTCTCAAAAGTGGCTCTTTTGTCTATACCAACAATCCTTTATGATAAGTGCTGACAGAGAAAAGACGCTTTATAGAAAATTCATCCGGAATTTTTTTCGGATAAAAACATACCACTCACCAAAGGAGGAGATTTTACTATGAACAGCAACACAAAGAAATGGATCCTGGCAGCACTTTTTGCCGCCTTGTCCTGCGCAGCTACCATGTCTATACGCATCCCTACCCCCGGAACCGGCGGCTACATCCATCCGGGAGACGCCATCGTGATACTTTCCGGCGTCATTTTAGGTCCGGTGTGGGGCTTTCTTGCCGCAGGCATTGGTTCCTGCCTGTCAGACCTGCTGGGCGGATATTTTGTCTATGTGCCCATTACCTTTCTCATCAAAGGACTGGTTGCCCTGTGCGCAGGCATCCTTTACCGCAGGATCGCACAGCCCGGCTGTTCCCGCCAGAGAAATGCCATGGCAGTGGCAGCCGGCGGTATCGCGGACATCGTGCTGGTAGCCGGAGGCTATTTCCTGTTTGAATTCATCCTTTACGGAGCCGGAGCAGCGGCAAGCATCCCAGCCAACCTGATCCAGGGCGTCAGCGGACTGATCCTGTCTCTGCTTCTGTATCCTGTCCTGGCATGTGTGCCGGATGTCAAGAGACTGCTGGCAGCCAACCACTGATCACCAAAGGCTGTGTGCCCCAAACGAAGAAGCAATGTAAAAAAGAGACTTTCCTGTTTTGATTTAGGACTTTGAAAAGCCTGAATCTTATAGGAAGGTCTCTTTTTTTGAATATGCGGGGCAAAAATCAGATTAACCTGACAATCACTTTTCCGATTTTCCCGGCTATGTTTCTCTATTCTTCTTTTTGTCCGGTCTGGCTGTTTTCTTTCCGGTCTTTGATCATCTGGTAATAAGGGAGCTCCTCATATCCCAGTCTTTCATACAAAGCGATGGCTCTCTCATTGCTTCTGGCAGCTTCCAGGCGGAACCGCTTCGCCTGGGAATAGGTATCCTCTATCCACGCAAACACCTGACTGCCATAACCTTTTCCCCGCGCCTGTTCTTTGAAATAAAGCTCCTCGATCCACACGGTCAGCCCTCCTGCCTCGGCGCTCCAGGTAAAGGCGAGAAGTACATAGCCCACGGTTCCTGTCTCATCTTCTATGAGAAACAGTCCCGCACGTTCTTTGCTCCTGAAAACCTCCTGAAAAGTATCGGTAAAATTTTTCGTTGAAATCTCATGCATACAGGCAGGGCTGCTGTAAAGTGCTGAAGCCATAGCTACATATTCCTGCAGGTCCTCTTTGCCTATCTCTCTGATCGTCAGCATAGTTCCTCCCAGTTTTTGTTCTGTTGATTTTTGTTTTCTTCTTTTTTCTGTTCCGGCTTTGTCTGGGGATGCCCTCCCGCCATGTTCTTCACCTTCCGGTTGTCCAGAAAGGAGGCGCGCATAATGGCATCTGAGCCGAATTTTTTCCTGATCTCATCCACTGCGTGATCCAACTTTTCCATTTTTTCATAATCTGTGTGGTCAAACAAGCTCATCTGCCTGCCTTTTTCCTCCCTTGAAACCTTGCTGGTATATACGCCTAAAAGCCGGATGGGAGATTCATCCCACAGCTCATCAAAAAGCCTGCAGACGGTATGATAAATTTCTCCGGTAATGTTGGTAGGTGCCGGCATTACCTGCTGATGGGATACGGTCTTCAGCTCAAAATTCTTGATCGCCACAGAGACCACCTCTGCCCGCTGTCCGTCCTTCCTCAGTCTGGAAGCCACGGTCTCGCAAAGGGACAGCAGCACCATTTTGGCAGTATCTTCATCTGTCACATCAAAGGCGATGGTGGTGCTGTTGCCATATCCTTTGTTGCCCTCAGGAACAGATTCTACCAAAGAAGAATCCTGTCCATTGGCAAATTTCCAGATGGCTTCCCCGTGTTTTTTCAGATGATGCTTCAGGATCTCCACGTCCGTCTTTGCCAGGTCCCCGATGGTGTAGATGCCCAGTTTTCTCAATTCCTTCTCTGTAGATTTACCTACAAACAGCATTTCCGATACCGGCAGACACCACATTTTCTCCGGGATCTCACTGGGAAATAAAGTATGGACACGATCCGGCTTCTCAAAGTCTGACGCCATTTTTGCCAGATATTTGTTGCTGGAGATTCCAATGTTGACAGTAAATCCCAGTTCCCGGCTGATGCGGTTTTTCAGTTTATGGACAAAGGCACAGGGATCGCCTGTCAGCTTCTCCATGCCGCTCATATCCATAAACGCCTCGTCAATGCTGTACTGCTCCACATCCGGCGTATACTCTCTGAGCAGTTCTATAAACTTCTTTGAGTATTCCTTGTACATGCCGTGGTGCGCCGGTATGACGGTAAGCCCCGGACATTTTTTCAGCGCATCGGTCAGAGGCTCCCCGGTCTTTACGCCGTACGCCTTGGCAGAAATGGATTTCGCCAGGATAATGCCTCTGCGCTTGGACTTATCGCCTCCTACCGCGCAGGGAATCTCTCTTAAATCCACCGTGCCTCCCTGCTCCTTTAAGCGGTAGACCGCCTCCCAGGACAAGAAGGCACTGTTTACATCAATATGGAAGATCACCTTTTCCACACATACCACTTCCTTTGTATCCTATCCTGCAATCTCCCGCAGCGCCAGGACCGCCTGCTCTGCCTCTTCCATTTCATTATACCAGGAAAAGGAAAAGCGGACTGCGCCCTGTTTCTCTGTTCCCAGAAACCGGTGCATCAAAGGAGCGCAGTGGATGCCGCCTCTTACGGCAATGCCGTAATACTCTGCCAGTTCGTCGCACACTGCCGCCGAATCGTAATCCCGGATATTCAGCGCTGCCACTGCCGCCCGCTCTTTCGTCTCCGTGTTTCCGTAAAGCCGCACGCCCGGGATCCTGGCTGCCTCCCGGCAGAAATAGCTGCAAAGCTTCTGCTCTTTTTCCCTGACGGCTTCCACTGTGGTCTGCTTCAGAAAGGAGAATGCTTCATGGAGTCCCGCGATGCCGTGTCCGTTTAAGGTTCCTGCCTCCAGCACCAAAGCCCCCTGTCCCGGCTGTTCCCGGTCAAAGGAATGCACACCGCTTCCGCCGGTCTTAAATGCCGGGATGCGGATGCCTTCTCCCAGGCAGATCCCGCCGGTGCCCTGAGGCCCCATAAGCCCTTTATGTCCGGTAAAGCACAGCACGTCAATCTTCATTTCACCCATATGGATGGGAATGCTTCCGGCTGTCTGGGCTGTGTCCAGGATAAACAGCACTCCGTTTTCCCTGCACAGTTCTGCCGCTGTCCGGATGTCATTCAGATCTCCGGTCACATTGGACGCATGGGTACAGATCACGGCTCTGGTGTTCTTTCTGAACAGCTCCGGAAGCTTGCTCATATCGGGAATCCCCTGATCCCCGCAGGGCAGAATGCTCAGCTGGGCTCCTTCTTTTTCCTTTCTGTATAAGGGACGCAGCACCGAATTGTGCTCCATCTGGGTACAGATCACATGATCTTTGCTGCGGATCAGCCCGGAAACGGCAATGTTCAGTGCCTCTGTGGCATTGGACGTAAATGCCACACTGACCGGAGAAGGCGCTCCGAAAAACTCTGCCGCCAGCTCCCTGGTCTCATAGATCATCCGGGACGCCTCCAGAGCTGCCGGATAGGCACCTCTGCCGCTGCTCCCCATAGTCTCCATTGCATCCCATACTGCACGCTTTACCGCTTCCGGCTTATGAAGGGTGGTGGCTGCATTGTCAAGATAGATCATTTACAGAATCCCCCGCCCTGCGTAAAGATATTTTTCTCTCTTTTCTGTCACTCTTCCGATGACTGCCGCCCTGGTGGGAAGGCCTGCTGCCTTTAATTCCCTGAGGATTTCTTCTGCCAGGGCTTCTTCCACACTTACCAGAAGACCTCCGGAGGTCTGGGGATCAAAGAGCAGATCCTCCACATCCTCTGTCACAGAAGCATCCAGCAGAACATCTTCTTTCTGGAACTTTTTATTTCGGTAAGTTCCCTCCGGCACCAGTCCCATAGCCGCGTATTCCAGGACACCCGGGAGGATCTCCAACTTCCCGGTATCCACAAGCAGGGATACCTCCGCGCCCTTTGCCATCTCCAGCCCATGTCCCATCAGGGAAAATCCGGTGACGTCCGTGCATCCATGGATGGGATATCTGGAAAGGACTTCCTTTGCCGTCTTATTCAGACAGGTCATATTCGCCACAGCCGCTGCCTCTTCTTCCGGGGAAGCCAGCTCCGCTTTTACAGCCGTATTTAAGATCCCCACGCCCAGCGGCTTGGTCAGAAGCAGCACGTCTCCCGGCTTTGCTCCTGCGTTGGTCCAGATCTTTCTTGGATCCACAAAGCCCATGACGCTCATGCCGTATTTGGGTTCTTCATCATTGATGGAGTGACCGCCTGCCAGCACAGCTCCTGCTTCTCTTACTTTATCTGCTCCTCCAGCCAGGATCTCTCCCAGCACCTGGCTTCCCAGGCAGTTGGGATAAGCCACAATATTCAGCGCCAGCTTTGGTTCTCCTCCCATAGCATAGATATCACTCAGAGCGTTTGCTGCTGCGATCTGCCCGAACGTGTAAGGGTCGTCTACCATAGGGGGGAAGAAATCCAGGGTCTGGATCACAGCCAGCTCCTCAGAAATACGGTAAACCGCTGCGTCATCAGAGGTTTCCGTCCCCACCAGCAGTTCCTCGCTGGTGAATTTCGGAAGCTTTCCCAGCACTTCCGCCAAAACTCCGGGCGCCAGTTTCGCGGCGCAGCCTGCTCTTTTGGACATCTTTGTTAATTTGATGGATTCCATAATTCTCCTTTCCCGTTCTCAAACGATGCACTTCTTATTTTCTATTTTCCGATCGGCTGTTTCCTACAGGTCCAGCCGCACCTCCACCGGACAGTGGTCAGAACCATAAACCTCTGTATGGATCTCTGCCCCTGTCAGCTTGTCCTGAAGTCTGTCGGATACGCAGAAATAGTCGATACGCCAGCCAGCGTTCTTTTCCCGTGCTTTAAAACGGTAGGACCACCAGGAATAGATCCCGGTCTTATCCGGATAAAAATAGCGGAACGTATCGGTAAATCCTGCCTCTAAAAGCTCAGTAAACTTCCCTCTCTCCTCATCGGTAAAACCCGCGTTTCTTCTGTTGGTCCTGGGGTTTTTCAGATCGATTTCTTTGTGCGCCACATTCAGATCGCCGCAGAGGATCACCGGCTTTTTCCCATCTAAACGGGAGAGATAAGCACGGAAATCGTCTTCCCACTTCATACGGTAATCCAGCCGCGCCAGCTCATTTTGGGAGTTAGGTGTGTAGACTGTCACCAGGTAGAAGCTGTCATACTCCAGGGTGATCACTCTTCCCTCCTGATCATGCTCTTCTATGCCGATGCCGTAAGAGACGGTCAGGGCTTCTTTTTTCGCAAAGACCGCGGTTCCGGAATAGCCTTTTTTCACCGCGTAATTCCAGTAGCAAAAATAGCCCTCCGGCGCAAAATCAATCTGTCCTTCCTGCAGCTTTGTCTCCTGCAGACAGAAAAAATCCGCGTCCGCTTCTTTGAAATATTCTTCAAATCCTTTCTGTACACAAGCCCTCAGACCGTTTACATTCCAAGAAATAAATTTCATAGATTTCTCCTTTTCTATTGTCTATTTGCACATCATTTATCCTATTATACATCATTTTTTCTCCCTTGCGAAGGGAAAAAGTTTCCCAAAACGTCTTTACGAACCGCGGACAGGAAGTATATAATAAAAACTGCGAACAATTTTCAGCACAGTCAAATCCCCCGATGCAAGCATCGGTGTATTTGACCCTCGCGGCGGTCGCCAAATGGACATGCAAGTAAGAGAAGCCCGTCTGGGCTGTGTCCGCTTGGCTCATTGCCCGCGGAAATAAATGGAAAGAAAAGGAGAACAATAATGGGTGGAATCTTTGGAGTAACTTCTAAATCCAGCTGTACCCTGGACCTGTTTTTTGGAACTGACTACCATTCTCACTTGGGAACAAGAAGAGGAGGTATGGCAGTCTATGGAAGCGACGGCTTTCACCGTTCCATTCACAACATTGAAAATACACCGTTTCGTACCAAATTTGACGGCGATTTAGATGAGCTGGAAGGCAACTGCGGTATCGGCTGTATCTCAGACAACGAGCCCCAGCCGCTTCTGGTGCAGTCCCATCTGGGAAGCTTTGCAGTGACCACAGTAGGCAAGATCAATAATATGGACGAGCTGGTGCAGCTCTCCTATAAAAACGGCTGCACACATTTCCTGGAAATGAGCGGCGGCAGCATCAACCCTACCGAAATGGTAGCGTCTCTGATCAATCAGCAGTCCACCATTGTAGACGGCATCCGCTATGCGCAGGAGCTGGTAGACGGCTCTTTAACCCTTCTGGTACTGACTCCTGAAGGCATTTACGCAGCCCGTGACCGTATGGGACGCACCCCGGTGATCATCGGAGCCAAAGACGGAGCGCACTGTGCTTCCTTTGAAAGCTTTGCTTATCTGAACCTTGGCTATGAAACCCTGCGTGAGCTTGGTCCTGGAGAGATCGCCTTCCTGACACCGGAAAGCGTCGAGACTGTCTCCGAGCCTTTAAATGAAATGAAGATCTGCTCTTTCCTATGGGTTTATTACGGTTATCCTACCTCCACTTATGAAGGCGTCAATGTGGAGAACATGCGCTATGAGTGCGGTAAGAAGCTGGCACAGAGAGATGCCACCAGGGATCATGTCAACCCGGATCTGGTAGCAGGTGTTCCTGATTCCGGAATTGCTCATGCCATCGGTTATGCCAATGAGTCAGGAATTCCATTTTCCCGCCCATTTATTAAATATACACCAACCTGGCCCCGTTCCTTCATGCCCACCAGGCAGGAACAGAGAAATCTGATCGCCAGAATGAAACTGATCCCGGTAGAAGCCCTGATCAAAAACCGCAGCCTTCTGCTGATCGACGATTCCATCGTCCGGGGAACCCAGCTTCGGGAGACCACAGAATTTTTATACAACAGCGGCGCTAAGGAGGTTCACATCCGTCCGGCATGCCCGCCCCTTCTGTTCGGCTGTCCGTTCCTGAACTTCTCACGCTCCAAATCTGAGATGGATCTGATCACCAGAAGGATCATCGCCAAACGGGAAGGCGAGCAGGTCAGCGATGAGGTGCTTGCTGATTACGCAAATCCGGATTCCCAGAATTATAAGGAAATGCTGGAGGAGATCGGTAAGCAGCTGAACTTCACCACCCTTCATTTCCATCGTCTGGACGACCTGCTGGCATCGATTGATATTGAGCCGTGTAAGGTATGTACCTACTGCTTTAATGGAAAAAAATAAAGAATGCAAAAAAGATGTCAGATCACAGTTTTTCTGTGATCCGGCATCTTTTTTTGCACAATTTTCGCAGCTGGCTGCCATGGTTTCTGTCAGTCTGCCCGGCTGTTTTTCAGCCATTCTTCATCTGGAGAAAATAAGACCTGCTTTCCTGTCTCGCGGTTCCTGGATGCGATCAGCACCTGACAGGAATCTTCCCCGGCAACAACAAAGGGAAATTCTTCCAGGGTAGTTGCCGCTCCGGCATTTCCATCCGGATCCATAGCGATCACAGACATCCCTCCGTCCTGGTATCCTCTTTTTTCCAGCCTTTTTACGTGCTGCTCCAGGCACAGTTCACATGCCTTTTGGACTTCCATGCCTTCCCGCATTTTTTCTACAATAGCAAAGGACAGACAGCCCTTCATGATATCTTCCCCTGCTCCGGTAGCAGCTGCTGCCCCGGCTTGTGAATCTGCATAAAATCCGGAGCCGATCAGCGGACTGTCTCCCACTCTGCCGGGCTCTTTCATATACAATCCTGAGGTGGATACTCCGCAGGCGAGATGAGTTCCCTGCCTTCCGATCACACAGACGGTATCATGTCCTTCATAGGCTCTTGCGGTAGCTTTCTCTGCTCCCTGATCCTTTTCCCTTAAATACCGGTTCCGGGAATTCTCTGTGAGCATATTCTGCCTTTTCGCCCCGTTTCTTTCTGCATAGCGCTCAGCGCCTTCCCCCGCAAGAATGCAGCTTCTGTTTTTCAGGCTGAGCTTATAGGCTGTTTCAATGGGATTTTTCACATCTTTGACTGCCATCACAGCTCCGCACCCTAGCGTATCTCCATCCATGTAGGCAGCGTCCAGTTCTACCTGCCCCTCTCTGTTGGGCAGTCCTCCATAGCCTACTGATACGTAATTTTCATTATCTTCTACCTCTCTGACAGCACAGAGGATTGCTTCATGCACAGGTTTGCCTTCCTGCAGAAGCCGGCTGCCTTTTTTTAGTCCTTCTAAAGACATTTTCCAGGTAGAGACCATTCTCCCTTTTGGAGAAGATGATAAGATCCTGTTCATAGACCGCCTCCTGTTAAGCTTTTTCCAAATACGAAGCTGCCTCCTGATCCACAATCAAAATGCAGTTTTCATGCCTTCTCAGACAGGTAGCAGGAACTTCCTCGGTAATTTCTCCTTCCAGCAGTTTCTTCACTGCCTCTGCCTTAGAGATTCCAGACGCAGCGAGAACCACCTGTTTCGCCTGCATAATTTCCCTGAATCCCATAGTATACATGCGTTCCGGTGCTTCCTCCCTGGTCAGCCCGAACAGCTTCTGTGTTGCCTCAATGGTACTCTCCCGGCTGTCTGAAACAAACACGGAAGAATCAAAAGGGGTTCCTGGTTCATTGGCTCCGATATGTCCATTGGTCCCCAGCCCAAGAAGCTGGAGATCCCGCGGATATTTTTCCAAAACTTTCTGATATCTTCTAAGCTCTGCTTCTTCCTCTTCCGCTTCTCCGTTAAACATGTGGATTTCCCTGGGCTGTACCCGTATCCTGTCATAGAGATATTCTCTCATAAAATGCCACACACTGTAAACCTTTGCTTTTTCTCCCACGTACTCATCCAGGTTGCAGAATACACACTGGCTGATATCCAGCCCCTGGTTGATCTGCTCTGCCAGCGCCTCCAGAAGTCCTTTTGGAGTTGCTCCTGTGGTGAAGGAAAGGACACAATCCGGCTTTCTCCGGATCGTGTCTGTGAAAAGTTCCAGAAGCTTTTGCGTCATTTCTTCATAGTCTTTTACTCTGATTACTTCCATCCTAATCTCCTTATATTTTTTCCGGAATGTCCCGTGCGCCCTGGTGGCATTTTTCCATTTCCAGAACCTGAGAGAAATAAGTTTCTGCTTCCTTCTCTTTTCCAAGCCCCAGGCAGCCCAGCGCCAGCATAAAGAGGCAGTGGATCTTATTTTTCAGTTCCAGATCCTCATCAAAAATCAGAAGATCCGGCAAAGACACTGCAAAGTAATCAATCACAGGTTTGTCAAACAGATGCTTTTCTCCATATTCCTCCAGTTTATGGAATCTGCTCCGGGCTTCTTCCTCTCTGCCAAGCCGCAGCAGGGATACTCCCTGGTAATAGATCATTTCCGGCGGCTGGTCATTGTAGTACATGGCGCCTACCGGCTCCGAAATCCCTGTGGAGGCTTTTTCATAGCAGTCTTTTGCTTTTTGCTGTTCTCCCATTCTCTCGTACACCCGCCCCAGGTAATAATAAATGTGATTTTCCTGCGCTCCCTGCAGCTTTCCTTCTCCAAGGTTCCAAGGGTAAGGACCTGCTGCCGCAAGGAGAAGCTTTTCCGCTTCCTCCAGGTCTCCCTTTTTCATCCCTTCTTTTGCCAGCTGAATCAGAGCGGTCACATATTGTTTGGGAATTTTTCCTTCCCCGCCTTCCCAGGGATGGAAGTTTCTTCCTTCCATCAATGCTAGGGCAGTTTGATACTGTCCGGTAAGGTTCAGCAGCGTCACATATTCTACGGTCAGATCATCTCTGTCTAAGACGACCTCTTTATGTAGTTCCAGAAAATCCAGCCTCTCTCTAGGCGTCTTTCCTGTCTTCTTATAAAGCTGATCCAGCTCCATCAGCACCCGGGAGTCCTTTTGATCCAGCTCATACGCCAGCTCTAGTTCTCTTAATGACGCCTGGGGATTTTTCTGCTTGTTATAATACGCCAATGCCAGATTTCTGTGGGCTGTGGGGAACTGAGGCTTTTGCGCCGCAGTCTTTTCCCAGCATTTCACCGCGTTTTCATACTGTTTTTTGTCGTACCAGAGATTGCCCAGGTAATATGCTGCCATAGGTGTCTCTTCTGCCTGCGCCTGCACTGCTTCCAGCACCTGGATATCCTCCAGACGGTGAGGGAAGCAGGTTCCGCTGTCTGCCTGCTCTCCTGCCTGGATCCTCTGCTCTGCTTTTTCTGTCTCTTCTTTTTGAAGAGAACAATATGCCAGATAGTAATGGATCAGAGGATAGACCTCCCGGGAATTGCTGTGAAGTCCTTTCGCTCTTAACAGGATAGCTTCTGCTTCCTCTGTCATGCCTGCTTCCAGATAATCAATGGCTGTCTCCAGATAGGTCTGGCTGTTCCCTGCAAGGATCTCGTCTGCCTTCTTTGCCCAGTCATCACCTTCGATTCCCATCTCTTCCTGTAAAAACTGCATCTCATATCTGCCTGTAAGATCCAGGATATCAATAGCGAATCCCTGCTCCAGCCACTTCTGCGCCTCTTGGTATCTGCCCAGCTTCCGAAGCAGGGCTGCCTTCAAATTTCTCGCTTTCATATTATGATAATTGCGGACGATGGAGCGCTCAATGTGTTCTAATGCCAGCGGATAATCCTTCTGTATGCAGGCAATACAGGCGAGCTGGTAAAATGCCGGATCCTGCCATGCCCCGTTCCAGGTTGCTTTATAAAATGCATCATAGGCTTCTCCGTATCGTTTCTGGAATTTTAGACACAGTCCCAGGTTGTATAGAGGTTCTCCGTCTTCCGGGTTGGGATTGGACCGTGTCAGCTTCTCGACTGCTTTTCGGAAAAAGATCTCACTTTCCTGAACCTTTCCCCTGCGGTAAAGCAGGCTTCCGTAAGCATTGTTCAGCCTGCTGTCTGTGGGATCCCTGCGGAGTCCCTCCAGATAATAGTCTGCGGGTTCGTAAGTGGCATGCCGGTACTGTTCCAGATGTTTTCCATACAGATATAAATCTTCTGTTGTCCCAGCTTCTTTCGGGAACGGCGCGGCTTTTGCAGGATCCGGTATCTTTTCTATTTCCGGTTTTTTTCCTTTGTAGGAAACCAGTTCTTTCCCGCAGGAATCCGTCACCTGAATCTTCAGATCCCATTCCTGAACGTCCGGTCTGATTTCTATTTTCTTTTTGTATATCTGCGTCGGTGATAAATCTGCTTTTTCTTTTAAAATCCATGCATTTCCGTCTGAGACACAGATTTCTGCCTGTTCTTCTTTTCCTGTGGCATAGACAGTGATCTCTGCACTGCCGTCCCGGATTTCCATCCCTACCGCTCCATAAACGGTTGCATTTTTCACCATGCCGACTTCTTTATACGGCATAAAGTACTGAGTAAAGACTTTCTCCTCATAAGGCAGCATCCAGGTAAAATCCGGCTGGTTATCGGTAAAGCATCCGGTCATTAATTCTACATAGGGTCCGTCTGCATCGGTCAGATTCCTGTCCCACGCCTGTCCGAATTCCCCGCAGCCCCAGGTCCACTGCTTCTTTCCCGGGGAAATGTGATGGTCTGCCACATGAAGGATCCCTGCCTGTTTTCCGTAATCGTATCCGCCTACAAAGTCGTAATCAGAATGGTAAGCCATATAGGAAGTGGGAACCGGTATGTTTTTGTATCTTGAGATATCTACTCCGCTGGAGTAATCCATTTTATAATAGGTTCCGGTGGCAATAGGGAATCTGGATACTGCCCGTTTTCCATGATCCATAACTGCATGGACATCCGGCGGAAATACGGACTGGGTATTGTCATTGACCGGCACTGCCGGGTTTGCCCACCACAAAAAGGTCTGCTGGGTGCTGGTCCTGTTATAAAGCTGCGCCCGGATTTCCAGATACGCCCGGTCCGGATAAAGGGTAAAGGCTGCCATTCCTTTTGTCCGGAACATATTCTCGATTTCGCTGACATATACGGTGCAGCTTCCGTCTTCGTTTTCCTGTATAAAGAAATTCACAGGATCATAAGTGCTGGGTCTGTGATGCTGGGGCCAGTTAAATTCAATGCCGCCTGAGATCCAGGGACCTGCAAGACCTACCAGCGCCGGTTTGATCACATGGTTGTAATACACAAAATCATACTGATTGGTTTTATCTGTAGCTCTCTGGATCCTTCCGCCCAGTTCCGGTAGAATCATGATCTTCAGATATTCATTTTCCAGATACACTGCATGATAGGTCTGATCGATCTTTTCATCATATATTTTATCAATGACCGGGTGAGGATAAACCTTTCCGCTGCTTCCCTGATACACCCTTTTTTCAAGAAACATGGGATTTTTATTGGGTTTCCCAACCGGATAAGTGGGGATGACTACCTCTTCTTCCCATACTGAAACACTTCTGTTTTCCATGCCTGTCCTCCTGTTTTAATTTCTGTCAGTCTTATATTCATATGAAAAACCAGCGGTTTTCCTTTTTTCAGCAGATAGAGACTGTGATTCTCTTTTGCTGTCCGGATATCGTCATAATATCCGTTTGCCGGTTCCATGGCGCAGTTATAGTCGCCCCGAAATCCGCCTGCCGTAATCCATACCCCCAGATAAGGCAGCTCTTTGGTATCATATTCCAGGATGCATTCCACTCCCTGGCTGGGATAACGGTAGCCGCATCTTCCTGTATGGATTTTTCTGTCTGCGTAATATTTCACCATGGTCCCGGATCCTCTTTTTGGCACTCTGGAGAAATCGTACTCCTGATTTCGGAAAGGGATCCGCCTTCCGATCTTTCCGAGCTCCGGGCTGTCCAGCACATTTTCAAAACTGTCCGCCTCTTTTCCGTAAATCAGCTCCATATCTTCCTCATACCGGACCAGTCCATGAAATGCCCAGAGACATGGGAAGGGAATGTCTCCCGGATTTTTAATTTCATAATAAATCTGGACCTGAGACCCTTTCAGGGAAATTTTTTTCTCATAAGTATAAGGCAATGTTCTGCTGGCAAATTTTAAAACAATCTGCTCCCCAACAATTTCATGCTGAAAAGCACTGCTCCAGACTTCCCCGTGATCGGGATACTTCCATTGTCTTTGCCCCTGTGTAACACAGGCTCCCACAATATTGGGAAACGCATCATCCAGCCCGGAGGCGTCATATTCGGAAAATACCGGATCTTTCCCGGGAATTTTGTATTCCTCCCCGCCGTACTGGGCTGCCACCTCGAAATCCTTTTTCTTGTATTTTAAAGAGGCAATCTTTCCTCCCAGCCTTGGCAGCACGACCACATACAGTTCCTCATTCTCCAGTGAAATCCCCTGCAGATTTTTCCATTTAATATACTCCAG
The DNA here is from genome assembly GCA_019119975.1 of Candidatus Blautia merdavium. GTDB lineage: Bacteria > Bacillota > Clostridia > Lachnospirales > Lachnospiraceae > Blautia > Blautia merdavium. The sequence continues at coordinate 23,839 of DWVZ01000107.1, forward strand.
CTCCACTTTAGAAATTTCCTCCGGTTCCGTTATACTGCTTTGACGCAAATGAGTTTGCTGTCATAATCCCCGGTCATTCTGACTTCCAGTCCCCGGTTCATAAGAAACGCTCCTGTTTTCTCACAGACTTCACCGTCTGCCTCAATCCGGTACAGCTGATTCTCGCTCAGTCCTCTTAATCGGATAAAGTATTGAGCGTTTCCATATCTTTCATGATCCAGGAAGGCAAACAAGACCCCTTCGGTTTCTTTCAAATACCAAACCGCTTCGATGTCACTGTCTTTGAGCGAGCTAAGGCGGTACAGATCTCCAAACTGTACGGTTTTTCTGATCTCCTTATAAGTCTCTATATATTTCCCGATTTCTTTTCTCTTTTGCTCCGGCACACGATTAAGGTCAACCCCAATTCCCAGGGCGCCGCACATAGCGCTGTGAAGCCAGAAATTCAGCGGGACTTTCCGATGGTCCATACCGAAATCATCGGTCAGCCAGGCACGCATATATTTCGCCGGATACATACGGCTGTAAGCTTCCTGCATAAACAGCCGGTCAAGAGGGTCTGTATTATCGCTGAGCCAGTATTCATCAAAATACCGCATGGCTCCGAAATCCACTCTTCCGCCTCCGGACGCACATGCCTCAAACTCCACCTGGGGATGTCTTTCTCTCAGTGTGCGGATCAGCCGGTAGATCCCCTGAGTATTTCTGTAATGCAGTTCTTTCCAGGATTCCTCTGCTGACAGAGGCGTTCCTATTTCTGCCGCATACCGGTTCATATCCCATTTGATATATTCAATCTGTGTCTGGCTCAGGAGATCGTCGAATACTTGTATCAGGTAATCCACTACCTGAGGATCAGACATATTCAGTTCATACTGATTTCTTCCCATGAGGACTTCCCTGGTAGGATATGCATAGATCCAGTCCGGATGCTCCCGGAACAGGCGGCTATTGGGATTCACCATTTCCGGCTCGATCCAGACGCCGAATTTCATACCCAGCCTGTGGACTTCTTCTGATAATTCCTGGAGTCCATTGGGAAATTTGCTGCTGTCCGCATACCAGTCTCCCAATCCTGCCTTATCGTCCTCTCTGCCTTCAAACCATCCGTCATCAATGACAAACAGCTCAATCCCCATTTCCGCAGCCTTTTGTGCCAGCTTTTTCTGCTCTTCACATTGAACATCAAAGGTGGTGGAGTACCAGGAATTATATAAAACAGGCAGCGGCTTCTCTGCCAGCTCTTTTGGCATCAGGTGCTTTCTGCAGAACCGGTGCATGGTATGGCTCATCTTTTCAAATCCCCGGTCCGAATATCCGGCGTAAACAGCCGGAGCCTCAAAACATTGTCCCTTCTTAAGAGTCCACTGAAAATCTGTATCGCTGATCCCCAGTAAAACATTCAGCCATCCGCTGTTGACCGCTTCTACCACACATTTAAAATTCCCGGAATATTCCAGTGCCCCGTAATACACATCCCCCTGTGTTTCATCTGCATGCCTGTGTACCAGAAAGACTGGATTAACGGTGTGTGCAGTCAGACCATACAGACTTTCATATACCTTTTTTCCGGACTCTGCAGGCTCGCTGTATTCCATAAATTCCGCTCCCCAGCGTCCTTTATAATTGATGCTTTCATATCCCTCTCCAGGAAGCCCGAACTCTCCGGAATAAAAGCGCTCTAGTACCACAGGCTCGTCTCCCAGATTCTCTGCCTTTCTCCATTTTTTAATGATATTTTCTTCCGGAAATACTTCATAATATAAATGGACGGCAAACGGATAAAAGCGGTCTTCCAATACCAGCTCCAATTTTTCTTTCTCCACAATGCAGTCTTTTACTTGATAACGAAAATCTCTTACATTTCCGGGAAAAGTTACCTTCATAGAAGCTTCCTTAAAACACATGCCTCCAAAAGAAGAGCATTCCTCCCGGAAAAGCTGCGGTCCCTGCATATTGACAGTTGCATTTTTGCTGCTGACGCCTGCAAAATCCTCCAGGCGTTCTATTTTCTTTCCCCAGTACAGGTTTTCCACGATTCCCTCTTCAGAAATAGCAAGGATGTAGCTGGTTTCTTGTGTCTGTAATGCAAAAAGTTTATTCTCTCTAGCAATAATCGGCATAGTTCTTCTCCTTTTTTATCAACCTTTTGTACCTGATGTAGCAATGCCTTCCACAAACTGTTTCTGGAAAATCAGGAATATAATGACCATGGGCACGATGGCGATCAGCGACCCTGCCATCAGCTGGGGATAATCTACAGAATACTGTCCCATCAGCGTAGCAAGCCCTGAGGAAAGGGTCATCTTTTCAATGGACATATTGACGATCAGCGGCCACATCAGATCTTTCCATGCAAACAATGCTGTAAAAATCGCCACCGATACAAGCCCCGGCTTTGTCAGGGGAAGCATGATCTTCCAGAAGGTTTTCCAGATGCTGCATCCGTCCAGGACTGCCGCCTCCTCCAGATCTTTGGGAAGGCTCATAAAAAACTGCCGCAAAAGGAACGTTCCGAAGGTACTGACAATTCCCGGAAGCACCAGTGCCTGAACCGTGTTGAGCCATCCCAGCTTGCTGACGATCATATACTGGGGCAGGATAAAGATCTGTCCCGGAACCATCATCTGCATAAGGATAACGGCAAAGAAAATATTTTTTCCCGGAAATTCCAGCCTGGCAAACGCATATGCGGCAAGCGCGCTGAAAAACACGGATCCCAGTACCCGGAAAAACACCATCAAGAAGGTATTCCAGAAAAAGTTAGCAAAAGGCAATGCTTCTGTAACTGCCTCAAAATTCCGGAAGCTCCAGGAGGAGGGAAGGATCTGGGGCGGTACTTTTAAGGCTTCCGACTGTGTCTTAAACGCCGTGAGAATGGTCCAGACAAATGGAATGACCATGATCACTGCCAGCACAGCCAGAAGAAGATAGACGATAATATGTTTTCTGCTTTTACTTTTCAATCTTCTCACCCCGCTTAATCATTATAATGTACCCATTTTTTCTGCAGCTTCAGCTGAATCGCTGTAAGGATCATGATCACTGCAAATAAAAGAACAACGATCGTAGATCCATATCCTTTATTGTAATTGGTAAAAGTATACCGGTAGAACAGATATACAATAGATTCTACCGATTTGAAGGCAGGAGACGACGGCTTAAACATCATAAAAATCACATCAAACACCTGCAGTGCACTGATGATTGTCGTTACGATTACGAAAAATAAGGTTGGCGAAACCATGGGAACAGTAATCTTGATAAATTTCTGAAAAGGACCTGCGCCGTCGATCTCAGAAGCCTCATATAATTCTCCGGGAATGTCCTGAAGCCCTGCAAGAAGCAGGATCATATTGTAACCTACCATGCTCCAGATCCCTACAATAGCGACCGAAATCATAGCCATATCCGGATTTCCCAGCCAGTCCGGTCCCTGTATCCCAAACAGACTTAAAATCTGATTAAATAATCCAAAATCGTTGTTGTACAGCCATTTCCAGACCAGCGCCACCGCAGCGGGTGCAGAGACTACCGGCAGGAAATAAATACACCTGAAAAAACTTTTTCCTCTGATCTTTACATTCAGCAGGACTGCCAGGAGCAGAGATATGGCAACCCCGATAGGCACAGTGATCAGCGCATAAATAAATACATTTTTCAGACTGATCCATACTTCTGTATCCTGAAAAAGCCGGATATAATTTTCAATCCCGATAAACTTCGGCGCCGCAAAACCTTTGACCTCATGAAAGCTGTAATATATGGACTGAACAACACCCCATAAGTTCAGTATCAGCACGCCCAGCAGTGTGGGCGCTATAAACGCATACGCATAACCCCAGGTTTTCAGTTTTCTTTTTGTAATCTTCGTATGCTTTTTCCCATTTTCTGTTTTCACCGAAACACTCCTCTCTCCCATATTTTCTGCAAAAAAGCCGCACCAGACCCGGCATGCAGAGCTGGTACGGCTTCTGCTTTCTCATGTCAGCAGATTTTTTCAGAGCACCAGTTACTGAAGAGCCGCATTGATTTGTTCTGTGATGGTTTTCAGCCCTTCTTCTACCGGAAGTTCAAGAGAGAATATTTTCGGCATGTACTCATCCAAAATCGCAGAAGATTCATTGGTGCTTGTAGTAAGTCCCGGGCTGGTATGTCCATATTCTCCTGCTTTTACAAATGCAGATGCATCAAAATCTGTAAACTGATCCACCCAGGGCTGCTGTGTGCCGTCATACGCCGGAATGGCAACTCCTGACTCTGCCTGAATGGTCTGTGCTTCTTCTGAGCCAAGGTATTCCACAAGCTGTTTTGCTTCTTCCGGGTATTTTGTATTGGCGGATACGGAAAATGCCATGCCGCTGCAGATAGAAGCTTTTTCCTTGCCCGTAGGAAGCTCTGCCACATCAAAATTCAGTTCTTCGATGCTCTGATATTCTGTCAGCATCCAGGAACCTGCAAATGTCATTGCAGTCTTTCCAGACTCAAAATATTCATCCGCGGTAAGATTTGCAAAATCCGCCGGCGTAGGAGAATATCCCTTTTCTACAAAAGATACTGCATATTCCATTGCCTCAATGGTCTCAGGCATATCGAAAGTACAAAGATCTTCTTCCTCATCCCAGACATCTCCGCCGTTCTGCCAGATCAGATTCCAGTAAAAGTTCTGTCCGTTGTTATCTGCGTTTAATCCATAGATGCCGTTTTCTTGATCTGTCAGCTGTTCTGCCGCTGCCGTCAGGTCATCCCAGGTCCAGTCACTGGTAGGATATGCGATACCGGCAGCATCGAACAGGTCTTTGTTATAGAAAAGTCCCATGGTTCCAATATCCTTTGGGATTCCATAATTCTTGCCGTCCACTGTGAAATCTTCGATCACATAATCCGGAAAGCTGCTTCTGTTGGCAGTCTCACCGTCCAGCACATCCGTCAGATCCATAAGCATTCCGCCGCTGGCGTAATTTTCTACTTCGTCAGGATGCATGACCACGATATCCGGCATATCTCCGCCCTGAGCTGCCGCCTGAAGTTTTGTCCAGTAATCATCCCAGGGGATGGTTTCCACTGTCACGCTGATATCCGGATTTTTTTCCATAAAACCATCTGCCATTGCCTGCAGCCCGGGTTCCTGGTTAGAATCCCAGAAAATCATTTTCAGTTCTACCTTTTTGCTGCTTCCTCCTGAACTGCCGCTGCTTTCGCTTTCATTTCCGCCGCAGGCTGCCAGTGACAAAGCCATGGTTCCTGATAACAATGCTGCTGCAATCTTCTTATACTTTTTCACGTTTTATTACCTCTCTTTCCTTTGTGCTGTCTTTTCGCTTTGCTGTTTTTTGTAAGTTTTGCGCAAATATCCCTGTTATTTTCGTATTTCAGATAATATTATCAGTTATTTTGAACAAATTTAAATTTGTTTTTGTAATTCTATCTTACACATGTTACAGTATAAATTAAATAGATATTACCTGTACTTTTTTATATAAATCTTGTATTTTTATTTTTTCAGCGTTATAATTTCCAAAAGGAGGACTTCTGATGCTTGTTTACGACCAATATATTTATCCTGAAAAACCAGACTGCGACGACGATATTCTGGTATTCCATTCCGGTTTTTCTTCTACACTTCCCAATTACAGTTACGGAAAAGACACCAGAGATTATTATCTGATCCATTATATTACTAAGGGGAAAGGCATTTATCAGACAGAACGCTGCCGTTATGAATTAAAAGAAGGCGATGGTTTTCTGATCCTTCCCGGCAGCACCATCGTACATACTGCCGATAAATTCGATCCCTGGGATGTGTGCTGGGTGGCTTTTTTTGGGAAAAAGGCAGAAACACTTCTTGCACAAGCTGGTCTCGATGAAGATCATCTGATCTTTCACTATGACAATGATGACTTTCTGGAAAACTGTATTAAAAACATTTACAACGAAAGCCGCACTAATAAAAACCTTTTTTATATTAATGCCCATTTTTATTTATTTTTAGGAAAACTGGCAGAACAATACCATAGAATAGAAAACCGTACTGCGGAAATCGTCCAGTTTAATCATTTTGATGACGCTATGATCTATATCCGAAGGAACATCCGTCACCAGATATCGGTCAATCATCTCGCCAATTATATGCGTCTGGACCCCTCCCAGGTATACCGGATCTTTAAAAAGAATACCGGAAAATCCCCGCAGCAGGTTATCTGTGATATGCGCATGGAAAAAGCCTGCGAATTTCTGTCAAAAACAGACCTTCCCATCAAAGAAATTTCCGAATGGATGGGGTATGAATATCAGTCCCATTTTACAAAACAATTTAAAGCTCATACCAATCTAAGCCCTTCCCAGTACCGGGAGCTTTATTATGAATCTCCTTCTGAGAAACCGCCGGATGATGCAGCAGCTGATTCTTTGTAAAAAGAAAAGGGAAAGCCTTCCCAAAAAAGCTTTCCCTTTGTCGATCAATAATTTTCTTTCTGATAAAATCTCCCAATCAGCGTATCCGTCTTCACCACATTGACAAACGCTTTGGGATCTGCCTCCATAACCCGCCGGATCAGCACCTTTGCCTCCACGGTAGACACAACCGAATAGATCATCTTGCGCTGCTCATTGGAATACATTCCCGTAGCGGCAAATTCCGTAGCACTGTGGTTTGTCACCTCATAGATTGCCTGGTACACTGCCTCCGGTTTGGCTGTCACCACAAACAGCGTTACCTTCTTATACGCCTGATACAAAAGATGGATCGTCTGGGTGGAAGTATACTGGAAAATAATGGAATACAGCGCCTTATCCCAACCAAAGAGATAGCCTGCCACCAGCAGGACCACCGCATTTCCCATCAGGATATAATTCCACACATCTTTATTCCTTTTCTCCGCGAAATAAATAGCAATAAAATCCGTTCCGCCTGTGGAAGTGCCTCCGATCAGGGCAATGCTGATCGCCGCCCCGTTGATCAGTCCTCCGAACACACTGATCAGCAGCGTATCCTCCGTAATGGGCATTGACGGAACCGCATCGGTAAGAATACTGGTCAGTACAATGATCATACTGGTATTCAGTGTAAATTTCTTTCCAATGGCTTTAAAACTGATGATCGCCGGAATGGCATTCAGCGCAAGGCTGATGGGCGAAAACGGTACAGTCAGATCAAAAAAGCGGTCACAGACCGTCTGGATCAGCAGTGTTACCCCGTTAAATCCGCCGGGGTACAGACCTCCTGCCCGCACAAAGGTTTTGATGTTCACTGCCATGATCAGAGAACCGATCACACCGAAAAGGATTCTCTTGGCTTCCCTCTTAGGGTCAATCTTCGGATTCATTTTTTCCTCCCGAATCTTCTCTTTGGCAACAAAGCCATGCCCCTTACAGGCATGGCTTTACAACCTTCCTCATTCTAAATGATTATAACATATGTGCACGGAGTTCTTCCGCAGTCTGGCTGCTTAAGTATGCAGGAGCCACGTCAAAGACGGTTTTGCAGCCGGTCTGACCCTCTTTGCTCATGCGGTAAGCCGCTCTGGCATACGCGCAGATGACAGAGGAGGTAAATTCAGGATTGGAATCCAGCTTCAGACTGTATTCGATCACATGACTGTGTTCGTCCTCCCAGCCGGTCTTTCCTGTACGGATCACGAATCCGCCGTGGGGCAGACCTGCGTGGTCTTTTTTCATCTCTTCTTCGGAGATGAAATGTACGGTCGTATCGTATTCGTCAAAGTAGTTTGGCATAGTCTTAATCTCTTCTTCGATTCTGGCTTTGTCTGCGCCTTCCTCTGCTACCACAAAGACTTCTCTTGTATGCTTCTCTCTGGTGGACAGCTCCGGATTTTCCCCGTTTCTGACAGCCTCCAGAGCTTTTTCCACTGGAATAGTATACTGTCTTGCATCCACAACGCCTGCAATCCTTCTGACAGCGTCAGAATGTCCCTGGCTGACGCCCTTGCCCCAGAAAGTATAATCTTTTCCTCCCGGAAGAATTGCGTTTGCGTACAGACGGTTTAAGGAGAACATACCCGGATCCCAGCCTACAGAGATCATAGCAACCTTTCCGCCTTTTTTCGCAGCTGCATCCACTGCTGCAAAATGTTCCGGAATCTTTGCATGGGTGTCAAAGCTGTCTACTACATTGAAATACTGAGCGTACTCCGGTGTCTGCACAGGCAGATCGGTTGCGCTTCCTCCGCAGAGGATCAGCACGTCGATCTCATCTTTTCTCTTAACCGCTTCATCTACATGATAAACCTTTGCGCCTTCTGTCAGGATCTTCACAGACTCCGGTGCGCGGCGTGTAAACACAGCTTTCAGTTCCATGTCGGGATTGTGCTTCACAGCGCATTCCACGCCTCTTCCCAGGTTTCCATATCCTAAAATACCGATTCTAATACTCATATCCGTCTTTCTCCTATCGTTCGATTATAGTACTTTTTCCACTTAAAAAGTATAGCAGATACTTTTTTCCTGTGCAAGAGCTAACGGCAAATTCCCCGCATCCTCAAGCAGGAGCTGATACTTCTCATACCAGCTCCTGATCTTATCCAGTCTGCAGTAAAACTTTCTCCAAAATCTTCCGCCTTCCCGAAAGAAAATAAGGTTAATCGTGGATCCGGATCACTGCTTTTACAATATCAGCTTTATTCTTCATGGACTGTTCCATAGCCACATCTGCTTCGTCCAGAGTAAATTCATTGGTGACTATGCCTTTTAAATTCACCTTGCCGTCAGCCACTGCCTGGATTGCCATGGGATAGATATGGCGGTAGCGGAACACGGTCTTAAAGGTCAGTTCTTTATCTAAGGCAAGGCTCATGGGCAGTGTGACTTCCCCTGTCTTGCTGTATCCTACAAAGACAATGGTGGAGCCTTTCCTTGCCATGTGGATCGCCTGTCTGTTGGTGATCTCTGTGCCGGCTGTCTCAATGACTAAGTCAGTTCCCCTGCCGCCGGTCAGTTCTCTCACCTTTTCCACCGCGTCTTCTTTGGCTCCGTTGATCACGCCTGCTGCCCCTAATTCCATGGCTTTTTCCAGACGCTTCTCCATCACGTCCACCACATAAACCTCGCTGACGCCTCGCGCCTTTAATGCCATCATAGATACCAGACCGATGCAGCCCGCGCCCATAACGACTGCCTTCTGCCCCAGATGGGCGTTTCCCTGTATGGCGGCATGGAAGCCCACAGCCAACGGCTCGATGAGCGCTCCTTCCAGAGTGCTGACATTTTCCGGAAGCTTAAAGCACAGATCCGCTTCATGGGCTACATATTCCTGGAACACGCCGTCCACCGGAGGGGTGGCAAAGAAGATCACATCCGGGCAGAGATTGTACTTGCCTTCTCTGCAGAATTCACAGTGTCCGCAGGTTTTCCCCGGCTCTAACGCTACTTTATCTCCCACCTTTAAATGCTTCACTGCCTTTCCTACTTCTACAACAACGCCGCCGGGCTCATGTCCTAAGACAAAAGGCGGTTTCACCACATAATCGCCGATGGCTCCTGTCTCATAATAATGCAGATCTGAGCCGCAGATCCCCACGTAATCCAGCTTTACCAGAACTTCATTGTCCTTTGGTACCGGAATCGGCCGCTCCTCAAATCCAATTTTCTGAATATCTGTCATAACTGCTGCTTTCATGGTGCCTTCCATAAGTGTATACCTCCTACTGTTTCCCCTGTTTGTAATAGTTCCAATGGGAAATCCCTCTCCCATTTTTAAAGTCTTTGCACAGCTTCATTATACCCTTGCGAAAAACACCCTGCAAGAAAAATTCCTGACTTTTTCTTACTTTTTCCTGTCTTTTTCCCTGCTGTTTTCTATCTTCAGTTCCCGCAGGATCCCGCTTAAAGTCTTTTGGTAGATTCCATACAGCACCCCTCCCAAAACAGCCAGTATCCCCAGACAGATCAGCAGCGCCAAAAACTCCGAAGACACATATTTGCCGTCGTTGGCATAGAAGACCATCAGGAAGAACAGGTACATGACAAAGCTTCCTGTGAGAAAGGGAATCTGATAGACTTTCCCGCACTGGTTCCTGACTTCCCTGCGCAGAAATCCCGGCGAAGCGCCCAGCCGTTTCAGATCCTCGAAGACGTAGCGGTTCAGCGCCGCAATGGTCCGGCACCTGGTATATCCAATGACCACAGCTGCCGCAAAGCATACGATGGAGGCAAATAAAAACATCATAAAAAATACGGCAAACGTCTGAAGGCTGTCTGTCTTTTCCAGGATCCGGCTTTTCAGCATATACGCCCAGTAGCTGCGAAACTCTGTGGAATCCGGTTTCTCATAACTGACTTGCGTCATAACTTCTGTATCGCCCCAGTATACCTGACCCTCCTGTTCTGCACAAACTTTCTCCACCCGGTCGTAATAAGAGGGAATCTCACACTCCGCTCCAAAGCAGTCTACATAGGAATAGAAAAGATCCTTTGCGAATGGATAGCTGTCTTCCCCTTCCACCTGAAAAAGAAACATGTTTCCTCGCCACTCTTCCTCTGCGCCCCGGACAATCCGCTCATAATCCCCGTCGTCCAACACATAGACACTTTTGGTGTCCCGGTCGGAAAGCATGTTGCAGCAGGTATAACCGGCAAAGGATACCGGAATCTGTTCCATCGTAGACATATTGGTGATCCGGTCTCCCGCAGTCATCAGATAGAGCCGGTTTCCTTCGTCCTGGTCTGTTACCGCGCGGTAAGTCCCTGACTCCACCTGCACCTCTTTTCCGGTGACGGAGGCAAGCGTTGATTCAGAAAGAAATCTTCCCTCTGCTGCCAGCTCCTGGTATTCGATCACAAGCTTCCCGTCTTTTTCGGTCTGGACCTTACTGCCGATGCCCAGGCTGACGTACTCTGTCTCTTTCCAGTTTTTCACAGTCACGCCATAGGTCTTTGCCTTTTCCCGGATCTCTTCCTGGGTCAGCATCTGCTGATCTGCCCGCCAGGAACCCATGTAATCATATTCCATACGCTGGGCTGCCAGGAGCACACCGCTTCCCAGCGCAGGCATATAAAACAGGGCAAAGACGCCTCCTGCAAAGAGCACGCTGATCACCAGCAGATTATTGACCGTCTGCCTTCCCTGGAATTTCATCATGCTCCTGGCAATGAGGTTTTTATACTGCTTCTTCCTGCGTATGCCCCAGCCGTGGACCACGGTATGGAGCATCACCAGATAGAGCCCGAAAAAAGCAATCAGATAAAACCCGTTGAGCCACACCGGCGGATAGGCTCTGGCAATCTCCATATAAACGCTGGAGCCAAAGTATCCCAGTACCGCTCCTGCCACGGTCAGCACGATGCCCACGGGACCGCACCATCTGCCCCAGTTCTTTGCCAGTTCATTTTTGTGTTCCTCCTGGACTACGCTGATGATATCCGTCTTTTTCAGATACCGGTACGCCATCACACAGACGCAGCACACCGTGAAAACCAGCAGCAGCGCCGGGATCCAGAGAAAGCTCCATACCAGTTCCAGCTCCATTTCCTCAGAGTCCACCACCAACACCCGGAACAGATTCCACAGAAGAGAAACAAAGGGAATCCCTCCCGCGATGCCTGCAAGTCCGGAGACCGTACTCAGAAACAGCACTTCACGGAAAAGCCCCGGCGCCAGCTTGCCTGCCGAAGCCCCCAGCGCCATGAGGATGCCCATCTGCCTGGATTTTTTCCTGAAAAACAGACTGGAAGCATAAAGAGTAAATACGATGCATCCAAACAAAGTCAGCCCGAAGATCATATACATCTGCTTTCTGCTGTCCCCGCCCTCTGGGAAGACTCTCTGCACTGTGGCAGACTGCATCATGGCGGAGTAAGCGGTCACCAGCAGCAGCGCCATGAAATTGCAGAATAAATACAGGGAAGCCTGATACCGGTCTTTTCTCTGCAGTTTTCTTTCTAAATCTGCCATTTTTCTCATTTATCATCACCACTCATTTCTTTGATGGCGTCCAGAAGCCGGTCCTGGAACTGGCTTCTTTCTTCCACCCGTTCTAATTGTTTATAAACTTTTCCATCCTTCAGCAAAACCACCCGATCGCAAAAAGACGCGGCAAAGCTGTCATGGGTCACCATAAATATGGTGGCGTTCATCTGGTCTCTGGCTTCTAAGAAGGAGTCGATCACCGCCCGGCTGGACTTGCTGTCCAGATTTCCGGTGGGCTCGTCTGCCAGGATCAGCAAAGGCTGGTTCATCAGACTCCTTGCCACGGCGGTCCGCTGTTTCTCTCCGCCGGAAATCTCTGCCGGATATTTCTCCCGGATCCCATAGATGCCGAACAGCTTTAAAAGCGTCACGCACCGTTCTTCGTCTTCTTTTGATACGGTCCCTTCTATGATCTTTGGCACCAGTACATTCTCCCGGACCGTCAGTCCGTCCAGGAGCATGAAATCCTGAAAGACAAAGCCCAGCTTTTCATTGCGCACCCTTGCCAGTTCCCGGGCATCCAGACCTTTCAGCTCCTGCCCTCCCAGGGTGATCTTCCCCTCTTCAAAGGGGATATAGCAGGAAATACAGTTTAACAGCGTACTTTTTCCGGAACCTGAAGGTCCCATGACTGCCGTAAATTCTCCCTGGGCAACCTGCAGGCTTATCCCTTTGAGCACCGGATAATCCGTCTTTCCCACCTGATAAGATTTGTATAAATTTTTCACATACAGCATGGTATCACCTGTCCTTTCTTCTGCCTTCCGTTCTCACTGCGCAGCCGGAAAACTTTCGGCGTACAGCGATTTAACAGTCCTCTCTGGCAGGTTCCGCTTCCCTGCGCAGCCGGAAGGCTTTCTGTAAAAAGATTGTAACCCATTGTGTTCTCTTCTGAAAAAGCGGTGTCATTTTCCGCACGCCTTGGGTGATTTTTTGCAGAGTATTTTTTTCTTTGTCATTTTTGGAAGTCTCTGTGTCATTTTCTGCACCCGGAAGCTTTCCCAGTCCTTTTCCGCGGGCGCTTCCTGTGCTATACTGAAACACACAGTTTTTTATTTTATCAAAAGGGGATTTGCGATGCTTAGAATTGCTTTATGTGACGATGAAGCCCTGGCAAGGGAACAGCTTTCCTGCCAGATTGAGGAGCTGATCGAGGATACCGACAGCCGGTTAGTCTATGAATTTTCTTCCGGGACAAACGCTGTGCGGTGGCTGAAAAATCATCCGGGAGAAATCGATCTCCTGTTTTTAGATGTGGAAATGAAAGATCTGAACGGTATGGAAACGGCGAAAGCCATCCGGGAATTTGACCGCAATATCCTGCTGGTCTTTGTCACCGGATACCCGGATTATGTCTTTGAAGGATACCAGGCAGAAGCACTGGATTATCTCATAAAACCCGCGGATTCCCGGCGTCTTCTTCAGGTGCTGTCCCGTGCCGGGGAGCGCCTAAAAAGAGATGCTTCCAGCCAGTTTCTCCTCCAGAATACCGACGGGATTTTCCGGTTCCGCTTTCAGGATATCGCTTACTTTTACAGCGACCGCCGGAGAGTCTTTCTGGTATCCGGCGAAAGAGAATATGGCTTTTACGGGAAGCTGGACCAGGTGGAGGCGCAGGTGGGAGATTCTTTTGTCCGCATCCATCAGAGATATCTGGTAAATCCCGATTATATTAAACGGCTGGGCGCTGCCTGCGTGGAGCTTTCCGGTATTTCCCTGCCCATCAGCAGGAGTCTGAAAGCCTCTGCCTCCGGCAAGATCGCCCGGCATCTGCTGAAAGGAGACCGTCTATGAATTCCTTTTTGTTGTACCTGAATTTTCCTCTTTTGCTTTTGGGCGCCTGGTTTGTCTACCGCACTGTCTGCTTATTTCTGGAGCTGAAAAAGGCGTTCCCCTTCCGGCTCCTGGTCTATTTCAGCTGCTTCCTGCTGCTCTGCATGGTGATCTATATCGGTGACTGGGCAAATCTTCCTCCCACCCTTTTATTTTTTCTCTTCTGCCTGTGGATCTCCAGCAGAGAAAGCTGCCCGAAAAAGATTTATACCGGGCTGCTTCTTTCCTGTGTTTATTTTTCCTTCAGCGCTCTAAAAGACAATTACCTTTACTCTTATCCGCCCTTTGGAAAATATTTGTTTGCCCTGGTCTTTTACCTGCTTTTGCGCCGTCAGCCGCCGCCCAGAAACTTCCGGCTTTCCCCTGCCCTGTGGAAGCTGCTGTTTCTCCTGACCCTGACTCCTGTGGGCATTCTGCTAAGTGTGGTGCTGCTGGATACTTCTGCCTACACGCCCTACCAGGTCTATCTGCTGGATTTTGTCCTGCTGCTTTTGTCCCTTTTCTCCTTTTCCGGGCTTTTGTGGACCTCCTCCATCCTTGCCCGCCAACAGGAGCTGGAAGCGGAACATGCAGTCTTTCAGGCAAGCCGGACCTACTATGAATCTCTGGAACAGCAGCACCTTTCTCTTCGCAGGTTAAAGCATGATATGGCAAATCACCTCCAGACTCTGCTGCATCTGCCGGACCAGGAAAAGGATCCTTATATCAAAAACCTGCTGCAGACGCCTGTCCTGCTCCAGACGGTAAAATACTGCCAGGACAATACGGTAAATATCATCCTCAGCAGCAAAGCTGCCGCCTTTTCCCAGCACCAGATTCCTTTTCATGTCCAGGTCCGCATCCCTCAGACCCTGCCCTTTGAAAGCCCGGATCTGTGCACCATCCTGTGCAACGCCCTGGACAATGCCCTGGAAGCCTGCCTGAAGCTTCCAGAGGAACAGCGGCAGGTCACCCTGCACGCCACATACAGTAAAGAAATCTTTTCTCTGGAGGTGACCAATCCTCTCCCTTGTCAGCTGTCCTCTCTTGATACCGGCAAACCGGACAAAGACAGCCGCGGGCTGGGGCTGAACACCTCCAAGCCAGACAAAGACAACCTCGGGCTGAATCTCAACACCTCCAAGTCGGACAAGGACAATCACGGGCTGGGGCTGAGAAACATCCGGGCTGCTGCCGAAAAAAACAGCGGCGGCATGGAGATCACAGCCAAAGACGGGATTTTCTCCCTCTTTGTCTACCTGTGCCATGCGCACCGCTGATGCATTTATTCTTCTCCCCGGCTGCGGCGGATGGCTCTTACCAGAGCTGCCACATTTGCCGGAGGCACATTGTTCATGATCTCCTGGGC
>DWVZ01000108.1 GCA_019119975.1 Candidatus Blautia merdavium
CCGGCAGTCCTTCGGGAATCTCTGTCCGTCTCCAAAAAGCTCTGCTCCATACCTTCGCTGCCCTGGTCTGCACAGCTGTCCTGCTCCTTTTGCTCCTTGCCGTCCGCGCGCTGCGCTTCCGCAGGCATATGGGATATTTTGCATCCTCCAGGCAGTCCTGCTACCTGACCGTATTCCAGAGCCTTCTCAAGCTGTGGCAGATCCGGTATCACCTGCCCCGGGGCAAAGGCAGTTTCGACTCTGCTTTTTTCCTGGAAATCAGCAAAAAAATACCGCCCGGCACCCAGGAGATCTTACATCTCCTGCATGCGCAGGCGGAAGAATTTACCTTCAGCAGCAGAATGCCTGATGCAAAGGATATCCGTTCCATCCGGCAGATTTATCTGCAGGAACGAAAACAGTTTCTGGCGTCTTTAAGCCTTCCCAAAAAAGCCGCTGTCTTCTTCCTGAAAGGGATTTAGACTGCCTCTGCCTTTTCAAACTGGCTGTTGTACAGATTGGCGTAGAAGCCTCCTGCTGCCAGCAGGGATTCGTGGGTGCCCTGTTCAATGATATCTCCGTCTTTCATCACCAGGATCAGATCTGCGTCCCGGATAGTGGAAAGGCGATGGGCAATGACAAAGCTGGTCCTTCCTTTCATCAGGTTATCCATCGCTTTCTGAATCTCCTCTTCGGTTCTGGTATCTACCGAAGAGGTGGCTTCATCCAGGATCAGGATCTTATTATCTGCCAGGATGGCTCTGGCAATGGTGAGCAGCTGTTTCTGCCCCTGGGAGATGTTGCTGGTCTCCTCATTCAATACCATCTGATAGCCGCCGGGCTGCGCCATGATAAAGTGATGGGCATGGGCTGCCTTTGCCGCCGCGATGACTTCCTCGTCCGTGGCGTCCAGCCTGCCGTAGCGGATATTTTCCATAATGGTGCCGTGGAACAGCCAGGTATCCTGCAGCACCATGCCGAACAGCTCTCTTAACTCACTTCTGTTGAAATCTTTTACATTATGCCCGTCTATGAGAATCTCCCCGGAATTCACATCATAGAAGCGCATCAGCAGCTTGATCATGGTGGTCTTTCCCGCTCCGGTAGGTCCTACAATGGCAACCTTCTGTCCGGCTTTCACCACACCGTTAAAGTCATGGATGATCAGATGATCCGGTTTGTAGCCGAACGCCACATGACAGGCTTCCACATTGCCTTCCACGGTGCTGATATCCACCGGATGCTCCACGGTCTGGTCTTCCTCTTCCTCATCCAGGAATTCAAAGACACGTTCCGCGGCGGCTGCGGAGGACTGAAGCAGATTGGTCACCTGGGCGATCTGCTGTATGGGCTGGGTAAAGTTTCGGATATACTGGAAAAATGCCTGGATATCTCCCACCATAACCTTGCCCTTAATGACCATAAAGCCTCCTAAAAGCGCTACCATTACATACCCCAGGTTGCCTACAAACTGCATGATGGGCATCATCATGCCGGAGAAAAACTGGGAACGCCAGGCAGAAGAATACAGCTTATCGTTGATCTTCTCAAACGCTTCCACCACGTCTGCCTGCTTATTAAACGCCTGCACCACGTTGTGCCCGCCGTAAATCTCCTCTACCTGTCCGTTGACCTCTCCCAGGTATTTCTGCTGTGCCTGGAAATATTTCTGAGAATGCTTCATCACATTGCCGATGATGAACATGGAAACCGGCAGGATCAGCAAAGAGGCAAGGGTCATGGGGATATTGATGGAGATCATCATCACCAGCACGCCGATCAGCATGGTAACCGAAGTGATCAGCTGGGTAAAGCTCTGGTTGATGCTGGTCTGCAGGGTATCCACATCGTTGGTGATGCGGGAAAGGATCTCCCCGTGGGTCCTGCTCTCAAAATATTTCATGGGGATCCGGTTGATCTTGGCTGAAATATCCTGTCTCAGGCTGTAAGTTACATTATTAGAAATTCCGGTCATGATAAATCCCTGGATAAAGGAAAATACCGCGCTGACCAGATACAGGCTCATGGCTCCCAGCAGGATCATTCCGATCTTGCCGAAGTCGATGCCGTCTCCGCCGCTGATCTTGGATACGATGCCGTTGTAAAGCTCTGTGGTGGCTTTTCCCAGGATCTTGGGACCCACGATATTAAAAATCGTACTGCCCACCGCAAAGAGCATCATGACAGCAAGCTGGATCCGGTACCGTTTCATATAGAGCAGGAGCCGCTTCATGGATCCCTTGAAATCTTTCGCTTTCTCGCCGGAGGGACCGCCGGCATGACGCATAGGTCCTCTTGGTGTTGTATTACTCATTGGCTAATTCCTCCTCTGACAGCTGTGACATGGCAATCTGACGGTAAATATCACAGGATTTTAAAAGCTCTTTATGAGTTCCCTTCCCTACCACGCGCCCTTCATCCAGGACCAGGATCTTATCTGCATGAAGAATGGTGCTGATACGCTGGGCGACAATGAGGGTCGTGGCATCCTGGGTCTCCTTTTTCAGCGCTCTTCGCAGTACCACATCGGTCTTATAGTCCAGGGCAGAAAAGCTGTCGTCAAAAATGTAGATCTCCGGATTTTTCGCAATGGCTCTGGCAATAGACAGCCTCTGCTTCTGCCCGCCGGACACATTGGTACCTCCCTGGGCGATAGCAGAGTTCACACCGTCCTCTTTCTCCTGGATAAACTCCCATGCCTGGGCAATGCTGGCTGCCCTCTGCACTTCTTCCCCGGTCGCCTCATCCTTTCCGTAACGGATATTAGAATCAATGGTTCCGGAGAAGAGCACGCCTTTCTGAGGCACATAACCGATGCGGTCTCTTAAATCAGACAGTTTCATATGACGGATATCCACGCCATCCACCAGGATCCGCCCTTTGGTCACATCAAAGAACCGGGGGATCAGGTTGACCAGGGTGCTCTTTCCGCTTCCCGTACTTCCGATAAACGCCACAGTCTCGCCTTTTCTGGCTGTAAAGTCAATATCTGTCAGCGTACATTCCTGGGCGCCGGGATAGGCAAAGTCCACATGTTCAAAGACCACTTCGCCTTTTTTCTCCTCCCGGGGTTTTTCCTGCTCTTCCCCGTCCCGGATGCTGACTTCTGCTTCCATCACCTCATTGATACGGGCGGCGGCAACGGACGCCCTGGGGATCATGATAGACATCATGGTGATCATCAGGAACGCCATAATGATCTGCATGGCATACTGCATAAATGCCATCATATTTCCCACCTGCATGGTGCCGTCATTGACTGCATGAGAACCGTTCCATACGATCAGGACGGTAACACCGTTCATCAGCAGCATCATGACCGGCATCATAAAAGTCATGCACCGGTTCACAAACAGGTTGGTCTTCATCAGTTTCCGGTTGGCATCCTCAAAGCGCTCTTCCTCATGCTTCTCTGTACTGAAAGCCCGGATGACCGAAACACCGGTAAGGATCTCCCTTGCTACCAGATTCAGATTGTCGATCAGGTACTGCAGCTTCTTAAATTTCGGCATTGCCAGCCGGAACAACAGCCCGACAAACAAAAGGATCACTGCCACTGCCAGCGCCAGGATCCAGGTCATAGAAGCATCGGTCTGAAGGACTTTCAGGACGCCTCCGATTCCCAGGATCGGCGCATAGAGCACGATCCGAAAGATCATGGCAAACAGCAGCTGGATCTGCTGTACATCGTTGGTACTCCTGGTGATCAGGGATGCTGTGGAGAAATGGTTCAGCTCCTCACCGGAAAAGGAGATGACCTTCCGGTAAATGCTGTTTCGCAGATTCCTTCCCAAAGTAGCTGCCACTCTCGCGGATAAAAAGGTCACGCAGATGGCTGCTGCCGCTGACAAAAAGGCAAGCCCCAGCATCTTCAGACCTGTGTACAAAATAGAATCGGTCTGCATCTGATCCAGGTCTTTGCCCTGGGCAGCATACTCGTTTTGCACAAAAGCCACAGCGCTCTGGGTGACAATGGATTCGGGCATTTCTTCAAACTGGTCTGCCATCTGCTCCCGGATCTGGGTCAGCTGCTCCCGGGGCATCTGGGCAAAAACCTGGAACAGGTCTGCATCCTGAGGCAGGTTCATCTGGGCTTTCACAGCAGCCACCTGCTCGGAATCCTCATCTTCCATTCCATACACGATCAGTTCCGGAATTCCCAGGATCGTATTGAGTTCTTCCCGCTCCTGCGAGGTGATCTCCTTCTTTAAAGTATACAGATCCCCATCCAGAGCATAGGCGTTTTCTATGGTGTCTGCGTCTGCTTCCTCTGCAAACAGCAGCACCTTTTCCATACTTTCTTTTCGGATGGTGTCCGGGACTCCGTCCTCCACACCTTTCTGCTGGATTCCCACATTCACGATCCTGGATGTGTAATCCGGCAGGGATAAATCGCAGAATGCCTGCAAAAATAAAAGAACAAGGATCATCACCAGATAATGCCATCGTTCTTTCATATAATGAAACATCTTTAACATCGTGTCACTCCCTCCAGATTCTCTGCCATTTGTTTAAAAAAACGCTTCATCAGGCACAGTTCGCTTTCTGAAAATCCCTGAAACATGGCTTTTTCATTGTCTTCAAAATATCTCTTCATTGTCTTCGTCAGCCGTCTTCCTTTTTCTGTCAGATAAATCCGCATGACCCGCTGATCTTTCTCATCGTTCCTGCGCTCCAGCATTCCTGTTTTCTCCAGGCGCTTCACGGATACAGCGACTGTGGGCGCGCTGATCTTCAGCACATCGGATATTTCTCTCTGGCTGATGCCTTCCCGCTCCTCCACCAGACAGATCAAGGGAAACTGCTTGGGATGAAGCTCTGTCTCCTTCATCGTAAGGAAAGCCTGACGGTAATACAGATGCGTCAGCCTGACGAACATTTTCTGCAGGCTGTCATCTTTTTCATCTGCGGTCATTTTGTTCCTCCTCTCATTAGTTAGTCGACTAACATAGAATACGGCAGTATACTGGAAATAGCAAGCCTTTTTATCTTAATTTTACAGTTTTTTTATAAACATATCACAAAAAGTTAATTAGCCATCTAATGATTTCCAATTTTTCCATATCTTTCAGGATAAAAAAAGCGGCAAAAAAACTGCCTTTCCGGTTCAGGGGTTCTTTCCCCGGCTGCCGGATCAGGCAGTTCTGTTTAGTTCTTTTTCTTTCCCGATAAAACGGGCCACATGGTACAGAGCATTGTCACAAAGCTGGCAGTTCCGCCGATGAAATTGGAGATCGGCTCTGCCAGGAACACACCGTGTACTCCCAGCCCAGCCACATTGGGCAGCCACAGAGTAAGCGGGATAACGATCACCGCTTTTCGCAAAAGGGAGAAAAAGATGGCGTGTCTCGCCTTCCCCAGTCCGGTGAACACACTCTGCCCGGCAAACTGCAGGGACATAAAGCAGAAGCCGAAGAAATAGATCCGCATCGCCGGAACGCCCAGCCTCAGCATCTCCTCCCCGCCGTTAAACATCAGGATAAACGCCTGGGGAACGATCAACGTGATGATCCATACCACTGTAGTATAGCCCATGCAGATGGCAGACATGATCTTAATACAGGATTTAACCCGCTGATATGCCCCGGCGCCATAATTATATCCCAGCACAGGCTGGGCTCCCTGGGTCATGCCGGTAGCCGGGACGCTGAGCACTTCCCGCACAGAATTCATGATGGTCATGATCCCCACATACACATCCCCGCCAAAGGACTTCAGCGTAATGTTGCATACGATCTGCACGCCGCAGTTGGTGGCGGACATGATAAATCCGGACAGTCCCAGCGCCAGGATGTCTTTGATGCAGGACAGCTCCGGCTTCATGCTGGCTGTCCTCAGCTTCAGAAGGGTTTCCTTTCCTGTCAGGAAGAGGACGATCCACAGCGCTGACGCCATCTGAGAGATAACTGTGGCGATCGCTGCCCCCTTGACTCCCAGATGGAAGACAAAGATAAAGACAGGATCCAGGATAATATTCAGCACTGCTCCGATCAGCACCGTAAGCATTCCGGTCCTGGCAAATCCCTGGCAGTTGATAAATCCGTTCATGCTCAGGCTGATCATGACAAACAGGGTTCCCAAAAGATAGATGCTGATATAATCATCCGCATATCCGAAGGTAGCGTTGCTGGCTCCCAGAGCATATAAAAGAGGCTCCTTGGTCAGAAGCCCCGCCGCAGTCAGCACTGCCCCTGCCAGCAGAGCCATAAAAAAAGAGTTGCCCATGATCTGCTCTGCTTTCTTCTCATCGCCTTTTCCTCTGGCAATGGAGCACAGGGGCGCTCCTCCCGTCCCGATCAGGGAGGAGAACGCCGTGATTGCCGTAATAATAGGAAATGCCACGCCTACTCCTGTCAGCGCGTCCGAACTGGCGCCGGGAATCCTTCCGATATACATCCGGTCTACGATATTGTACAGCACATTGATAAACTGCGCCGCCACCAGGGGAAGCGACAGCCTGAGAATATTTCCCAGCACACTGCCTTTGGAAAAGTCATGCTCCTCCTTCCCCAGGGTATGTAATTTCTTTGAAAGATCCACGATACTTCCCGCCTTTTCTTAGTGAAACTTATTTCTGTATGTAGGTGCTGAGGAAATCTGCCAGTTTGCCTGTGGCAATTTTCAGATCCTCCACTCTCGGCAGGTATACAATGCGGAAATGGTCCGGTTTGTTCCAGTTAAAGCCTTTTCCGTGGGTGACCAGCACCTTCTTTTCTTTCAGGAAATCCAGGGCAAATTTTTCATCATCATAGATGTGGAATTTCTCTGTATCGATCTTCGGGAAAATGTAAAAGGCAGCTTTGGGCTTCACTGCGGTAATTCCCGGAATATCATTGAGCGCCTTGTAAATATAATCTCTCTGTTCATAGATCCTTCCGCCGGGCACCAGGTATTCATTGACACTCTGGTATCCGCCCAGAGCGGTCTGCACGATCGCCTGTCCCGGCACATTGGAGCACAGACGCATGTTGGAAAGCATGTTCAGTCCCTCGATATAGCCTTTCGCACGGTCTTTGGCGCCGCTTAAGACCATCCAGCCTACCCGGAAGCCGGCTACCATATGGGATTTGGAAAGACCGTTTAAGGTAATGCAGAACACATCCGGAGCCAGGGAAGCTATGGAAGTATGCTCAATGCCGTCCAGCACCAGACGGTCGTAAATCTCATCTGCAAAGATCATCAGCTCATGCTCTCTGGCAACCTCCACGATCTCCTGCAGGACCTCTTTTGGATAGACGGCGCCTGTGGGATTGTTGGGGTTGATGATGACAATGGCTTTGGTTCTGTCTGTGATCTTACTCTTAATATCCTCCAGATCCGGATACCACTCCGACTGTTCGTCACAGATGTAGTGCACCGGTTTTCCCCCTGCCAGGGAAACACAGCCGGTCCACAGGGGATAATCCGGGGAAGGGACCAGTACCTCATCACCGTTGTCCAGAAGTCCCTGGGTCAGCATATTGATCAGCTCGCTGACGCCGTTTCCTGTATAGATGTCATTGATGGTCACACCCGGGATCTTCTTGATCTGGCAGTACTGCATGATCGCCTTGCGGGCGGCAAAGATTCCTTTGGAGTCAGAATAGCCCTGAGAATCCCGAAGGGTATAGATCATATCCAGTATCACTTCCTCAGGGGCTGAAAAACCAAAAGGCGCGGGATTGCCGATGTTCAGCTTCAATACATTGATCCCGCTCTCCTGCATACGGTTGGCTTCGTCCAGGACCGGTCCCCGCACATCATAGCACACACCGTCCAGTTTCGATGACTTGTCAAATATTCTCATAATTCAGCCCTCATTTCTTTCACAATTCATTATTTGTCAATTTTATCACTTTAATATAGGGAAATCAATCGGTTTCCCCGTGAATTTTCCTGAAATATTCCCGGATCTGCTTTTCATACCCGTTCTCTGTGGGATAGTAAAACTTTCTTCCCAAAAGCTGGGAAGGCATATACTGCTGTTCTACATAATGATTGGGATAATCATGGGCATAGAGATATCCTGTGCCGTGTCCCAGCTTCGCCGCTCCTTTATAATGAGAATCCTGCAGATGGGGCGGCACGGTGGTCCTGGTGCTCTTCACCGCTTCCATGGCGTCAAAGACTGCCATGCACGCCGCATTGCTCTTGGGCGCGCTTGCCACATAGGTCACTGCCTGCGCCAGGGGGATCTGCGCCTCCGGCATCCCCAGCCGTTCCACTGCCTGGGCAGCGGCAACCGCTACCTGCAGCGCCTGGGGATCTGCATTTCCCACGTCCTCTGCCGCGCAGATCATGATCCTCCTGGCGATAAACTTGATATCTTCTCCGGCATAGAGCATCTTCGCCAGATAAAACACTGCCGCATCCGGGTCTGAGCCCCTCATGCTCTTGATAAAGGCAGAGATGGTGTCGTAATGGTTGTCTCCCGTCTTATCATAGCGCACCACCCGCTTCTGGATACACTGGGAGGCAGTCTCCAGGGTAATGTGGATCTTGCCGTCCCCGCTTTTTTCTGTGGTAAGGATGCCCAGCTCCAGGGCATTTAAGGCAGCCCGGGCATCGCCTCCCGCAATGTCTGCCAGAAATTCTTCCGCGTCGGCTTCTAGGACAGCCCCGTAGCTTCCCATGCCCTTTTCCCGGTCTGTCACTGCCCTTCTTAAAAGGGTCTTGATATCCTCCTTTGTCAGAGGTTTCAGTTCAAAAATAATGGACCGGGAGATCAGCGCCCCGTTGACCTCGAAATACGGGTTCTCTGTGGTAGCGCCGATCAGGATCAGGGTTCCGTCCTCCACAAAGGGCAGAAGGTAGTCCTGCTGGCTTTTATTAAAGCGGTGGATCTCATCAATGAACAGAATGGTCTTCTTCCCGTACATCCCCAGGTAATCCTGAGCTTCCTTTACTACCTCTTCCATATCCTTCTTTCCCGCTACAGTGGCGTTTAACTGGTGAAAGCGGGAGCTGGTGGTGTTGGCAATGACCTTTGCCAGGGTGGTCTTGCCTGTTCCCGGCGGTCCGTAGAAGATCACGCTTCCCAGTTTATCTGCCCGGATCGCCCGGTAAAGCAGCTTATCCTTTCCAATGATATGTCCCTGTCCCACCACCTCGTCCAGGGTGGCAGGACGCATCCTGGACGCCAGCGGAGATTCATTCTCCAGGGTCTGTTCTTTCATATAATCAAATAAATCCATGGGTACTCTCCTATTCCAGCAGCAGTTCATCTACTGTCACAAATTCATATCCCTGTCCGCTTAAGATGTCGATGATCTCAAGAGCAGCCTGGACAGAGGATTCAAAAATATCATGCATTAAAATAATATCACCTTCGTCCACATCTTTCACTACTCTTTTTACAATTTTCTCACTGTTTTGGGTAGTCCAGTCCCTGGAATCCACATTCCAGGACACCGGGATCATGGTGATCTCAAAGTCCAGGTTCTTCTTCC
This sequence comes from Candidatus Blautia merdavium, assembly GCA_019119975.1. Taxonomy (GTDB): domain Bacteria; phylum Bacillota; class Clostridia; order Lachnospirales; family Lachnospiraceae; genus Blautia; species Blautia merdavium. Next base: position 9,408 of record DWVZ01000108.1, read on the forward strand.
ACTCTCCAAAGGGCGGACGGACAAAGGAGGTATAGGTGCCTGTGACTTCGCAGATTTTTTCACAGGTTTCCAGGATCTCCTGTTCTGCCTGATCTTCGGAGATCCCGGTCAGCTTCACGTGATGATACGTGTGATTGCCGATGAGATGCCCTTCCTCCTCCATACGCCGGACCAGTTCCTCTTTCCCCTCAATATTCTTCCCGATGAGAAAAAAAGTGGCGCAGACCTTTCTCTCCTTTAATCCGTCCAGCAGTTCTTCCGTATAGATCAAATGCGGTCCATCGTCAAAGGTCAGCGCTACTTTCGGCTTTTCCTTCCGGGCTGTCTCCGTCTGCTGCTGTTCTTTGCTGTCTGTGTCCTGCGCCATCTGTTCAGCCGTCGCCTGGGCAGTCTGCAGCATTCCCTGCGGACTCCACTGTGACAGGGCAAGGACCGCCGCTGCCGCTGCTGCCGCCAGCCAAAGGTTTCTTCGCATAGAATTCCTCCAAAAGCCCTGTTCCTTTTATTCTATTTCCTGCTTTTTTGCCTCATTCCTTTTTTCTTTTTCTCTTTTCTTTTTCTGCCTTGTCAATTCTTCGGTGTTTTCCTTGACAGATCTGCCTCCTGCCAGTACAATGTTTCTGAATCTTGATAAAAGGAGTCTTATATGAATCACGATAAAAGAACCGTAGGGATTCTCTGTGCCCTTGCGGCTGTGCTGCTCCTTCTGGGTTTTCTGTATCAGAAAAAAACTGCCGCAGGTCAGGGCACGGAGCCTGTCACTGCCCAGGGCTTCAAGCTGAACACCATTGTCACCGTAACCTTATACGATTCTGACGACAAAGCCCTGGCAGAGGAAGCCCTGGCTCTGTGCGATCAATACGAGAAGCTGTTCAGCCGTACCTTATCTTCCAGCGAGCTGTACCGGCTCAACCAGCGCAATCTGCCTTCGTCGGACGGCTGGTATACCCTGTCCGATGAAACAGCGGATTTGATCGCCGCAGGGCTTCATTACAGCGCTCTTTCCCAGGGCGCCTTTGACCTTACCATAGAGCCGGTCTCCTCCCTGTGGGATTTCACCTCGGAGGAAAAGACTGTGCCGGAGGCTTCTGCCATAGAAGCAGCCCTGCCTCTGGTGGATTACACCCAAGTATCCTTAAGCGGAAACCAGATCCGGTTCGGCAGCCCGGGCATGGGCATTGACCTGGGCGCTGTGGCAAAGGGCTACATTGCCGACCGCATCAAAGACTTTCTTCTGGAAAACGGAGTCCGAAGCGGCATCATCAATCTGGGCGGCAATGTGCTGTGCATCGGTGAAAGACCGGACGGCAAACCCTTTAAGATCGGCATCCAGAAACCCTTTGCCGACCGCAGCGAGACCCTCTGTACGGTGGATATCACAGACAGATCCGTGGTTTCTTCCGGCATCTATGAGCGCTGCTTTGAGCTGGACGGACAGTTTTACCACCACCTGCTCAACCCTTCCACCGGATATCCCTATGACAACGGACTGGTCTCTGTGACTATCCTGTCTGACAGTTCCGCAGACGGAGACGGCTTAAGCACCTCCTGCTTCGCACTGGGACTGGAAAAAGGTCTGGAACTGATCAACAGCCTGGAAGATGTAGAAGCAATCTTCGTCACAGAGGATTATGAAATCTACTACAGTGACGATTTTGAAGACGCAGTAACTCTTTCCTGAATCCCTGCAGCCGCAGCATTTCCCGGCAGCAGCAAAAAATCCTGCGCAAAAGGCAGCATCCCCTGTCCTTTGCGCAGGATTTTCCATTCCCGGCATTCAATAAATACTTAAAATCATATAGAGAAATCCCAGAGACAGCATCTCTGCCGGAAGCCCCCGGTAAGCGGGTCCTGTCCTGGAAAATTTCAGGGTCTTTTTGATAGAAAAGAAAAGCGCCAGAGAAACACCTATGGTCCACACAGCTCCGATCACGCTGCCGAAGCTTACCATTTCAAAGGGCCTTGCAAAAACGATCATAGGTACTGCCAGATACCAGCTCTGGGTATCGGTACACTTTTTCTTCAGGACTGCGTTGGCAAATGCCAGAGCCAGTCCGGCTGCCAGAAAGCCGAAGATCACATCCCCAAAGCTTTTGGACTGAAAGGAAGCCTGGAAAAGAGGATAGCCAAAGATTTCCCCCTCTGCCAGAAGCTCCCGCGCCGCAGCCAGCAAAATCCCCATGCCCCATACAAAAGCAGATTCCCAGAAAATCCCGTCATAGTCAGCCTCCAGGCTGCTTTTCAGCACATGCCTTGCCGAAAGCAGACCGATCAGGACCGTCATCAGCCAAAGCCCTGCCCAAAGCTCCTCGCCCACGGCTGCAAAGCCCAGGTAAAAGGCAGCCCCGCAGATTCCGCCGGTCCCCACGTACACACACAGGCGCAGGCTCCACAGAGGGATGCCATCCTCCAGCAGGTTTTTCAAAAACTCTGCCAGCACTACTGCCAGCAGGACCAGCACACCGGAAAGAAAAGCTCCCTTCATGGTGCCGGAGGACAGGATCAGGCTCAGGGCAAATGCCTCTGCCGGATATTTTACTTTCATAAGCTCTGTCCTCCGTTTTCTACTTGACTGTCTTTAAAAATTCATAGGCTGCATTGATTCCGGCAGCTGCCGCAGAGGAGGAAATGGTGGCTCCCGACACTGCGCCTGCCTGTGTGCCTTCCCGGACTCCGGCAGCTTCTGTCTGTGCGCCTGCCGCCTGATCCAGGCACTGCTGCGCCAGTCTCACAAAGCCGGTAACTGCAATGCTGACACCGGATACCGCGTCTGTCTTTCCCTGATTGTCCGGAGACAGGAATCCCAGGGACTGGTTGGCGACCACCGCATCTGCCAGTGCCTCCGCCTGTTCTTTCCAAGTAGGTCCGTCTTCTGTCATGACATACACTCCGGTTTCGGACAGCACGCTCTTTTTATTCCCTTCCTCATCGGCGGCGTCCCAGGTGACTTCTGTGATCCTGCCGTCTTTGACGGTCATAGTTACCTGATCCGTATACCCGCTGCTGTCTGCCTCTTCTGTCTTAGCCTCATAGGTACCGTCTGAAAGCTTCCTCTCCTCTTGTCCGTCCGCTTCCTGTTCCTGCATCCCGGAGCTGATACTGTTTAAAAATACGGGCGCTTTGGCACCTTCAAACTGGCTCAAAAATTCTGCTTCTGTGATCCTGGAACCCACGCCTTCGGTCTCTGTCTGTTCGGTCACTTCTACTTTGGAGATGGTTTCCTTATCCTGCTGAAAATACACATCCATATGGATATCGCCTCCATACCCTGACGTTGTAACGCTTACCAGATATCCTTCCTGTGTCTTCGCCGCACGTTTTACATGCTCTGCGCCGCCCACCTCCAGTTCCTCTGTCACAGTCTGCCCTGTGCCCTGGCTGCCGCTGTTTTTGGCTGCAAGCAGATCCTGCCCCAGTGCCCTGGAACCGGCGATCACACCGAAAGAGAGCACGGTCACGATGAGCAGTGCAAGGATTCCCCGAATCTGTTGATTTTTCATATCTGTCATTTCCTTTCTTTCCTACCTGTTTTTTCTGTTCCGTATACATGCTTTGTATAAAGCATTGACAAAAGCCCTGCCAGGCAGTTTGCCGTCAGAATGCCAAAGCAGATCCCCTCCGGATAAACACTGAAAATACGGATGGCTGCTGTAAGGATCCCTGCTGTCACTGCATAGAGGAGCCGTCCCTTTCTGGAAACAAAGACATAATCGGTCAGCATGTAGCAGCCTCCCAGGATCAGTCCGCCGCCCAAAAGGTTCAAAAGGATATCCCCGGTAAACAATCCCTGAGGACCGAATACAAAGGTCAGCACAGTCACGGTTGCTATATAAGTCAGTGCTGCCTCTGCGTTGACGATGCCCCGCCAGCACAGATAGACGAATCCCGCCAGCAGCAGCAGCTTGCTGGTCTCTCCCATAGCGCCCGGCACTTCACCGATCAGCATCTGGAAATAGCTGTAGCCGGTGTCAGTCCCGCTCTTGACTGTTCCAAGGATTGTAGCGGAAGACATCGCATCTGCCGTCCTGGGCGCCGCATACTGCATCACTGCCGAAGGCCATGCCACCATGACCAGCAGCCGTCCCATCAGCGCAGGATTCACGAAGTTGTTTCCAATGCCGCCGAACATCTGCTTCACTGCAAGGATACTGAATACGCCTGCCGCAGCCAGCGCCCATGGGGGCACCGTCACCGGCATATTAAAAGCCAGCAGCATCCCGGTTACCACAGCGCTGAAGTCAAATGCCGTCACTGGTTTTTTGGCAGCTTTCTGCCAGCAATACTCCGTCAGGACACAGACGGCTGCCGACAGTGCTGTCAGAGAAAGCGCCCGGATCCCAAAAAAATACACGGTGCCCATAAGAGCCGGCACAAGAGAAATACACACCTCCAGCATCACCTGTCTGGTGGTCCGTTCTGCCCTCAGATAGGGACCGCTTCCCGCACAGGTCTGATTGTTCCCTGCTTTCATGACTGCTTCACCGCCCTTTCTCTCCTTCTTTGTTTTACCAGGTCCCGCGCCAGCCGGTTCCTGAGGGTTAGTTCCCTCTTTGCCGGACAGATGTAAGAGCAGCAGCCGCAGGCAATGCATTCACTGGCAAAAAGGCTCTCACAGAGATCATAATCTTCCTCCAGAAAGGCAAAATCAATCTGCCAGGGCACCAGCCCTGCCGGACACACGCGCTGGCAGCCTCCGCAGCGGATGCAGGGCTGTTCCTGCCATCCACGGTTTGGAAGGACCAAAATGCCCGACGTGCTCTTGGTAATATAGAAAAGATCACTTTCCCCGTCCCAGCAGGAAGCCGCGCAGATGCCGGTCATGGGTCCTCCTGCCAGGATCCGGCTCTCCTTTTCTGTGACGCCGCCGCACAGATGCAGCAGTTCTCCGGCTGATGTGCCGATGGGAACCAGATAATTCCCCGGCTCTTTGACGCAGCCGGTGACTGTAACGATCCTTTTGGTCAGAGGCTGTCCGCCCAGGATCTGGTCTGCTGCCGCCTTTGCTGTGGCAGCATTAGACACGATCACACCCACATCCGAAGGAAAACCGCCTGCCGGAACCTCTCTTTGCAGCACGCTCTGGATCAGCTGCCGCTCTCCGCCCTGAGGATACCTGGCAGGCAGAACGCAGACCTCCACAGGCTCCTTCTGGGAAATTCCTTTCTCCTGGATTTCCTGTATAGCGGCATTGAGCTTTTCTGCTGCCTGCATTTTGTTATCCTCCAGGCAGATATATGCCTTTGACGCTTTGGACGCTTTTAAAAGCAGCCGCGCACCGTTTACTACGCCCCAGGTTTTTTCCAGCATCAGCCGGTAATCGCAGGTAAGGTAGGGTTCGCACTCTGCCCCATTGATCAGCAGGGTGTCGATGGATTTCTCTGTCTCATATTTTTTGCTGGTGGGAAATCCGGCTCCGCCCATTCCGGTCAGTCCTCCCTGCTGCAGTCCCCGGACAATGTCCTCTCTGGTTATTCCTGAAAGGTCAGCCGCTTCTGTCTCGTACGCCTGCTGTTCTGTCTTTGGTTCCCGGTCCCTTTCAATCACACAGCTCAGGATGCTTCTTCCCCGGTCAGTCACTTCCCGGATTTCTTTCACTACGCCGCTGACACTGGCGTGCAGGGGCGCAGCCAGAAAAGCCTTAGGCTCCCCGATCAGGCTTCCTTCTTCCACCCGGTCTTTGGGCTTTACTGTAAAGGCACAGGTTCCGCCCGGGGACTGTTCTGATAAAATCGTCACGGTCCGGGGGAGGTACGTGCGCACCGGTTTCTCCATGGTCAATGCCTTGTCGGCTCCATCGGCAGGGTGGATTCCGCCGGGAAATCCCATTGTCTCTCTTTTTCCCATTCCTCGGTTTTCCTCCGTTTTGATTGTTAAAAAATAAACACACGCCTAAAACCATATCATACCAGACTAATTTTGGCAAGTATTTTTTATTTCTGTTAAAGATTGTAAATAGTATTTGTCCTTTCCCCGGTTCTATACAAAAAGTTCCTTCCTCCCAAATCGCCCTGACTCCAGGCGCAAAAAAAGAAGACCCGCTCCAGTCAGAATCCTGACCGGCAGACAAGTCTCCCGAAAACTGTACAATATGAGGTTTTACCAAACCTGGATTAAGCCAGTTTTGATTTTGCCAGTTCTGCTAAAGTAGCAAAACCTGCTGCATCGTTGATTGCCATATCTGCTAATACTTTTCTGTTTAAATCAACATTTGCCAGCTTTAATCCATGCATGAATTTGCTGTAGGATAATCCGTTCATTCTTGCAGCAGCGTTGATACGTGCGATCCATAACTGTCTGAACTGACGTTTTCTCTGCTTTCTGCCTGCGTAGGAGCTTGTTAATGCTCTCATTACAGACTGTTTTGCTACTCTGTACTGTTTAGAACGTGCTCCTCTGTATCCTTTTGCCAGTTTTAATACTCGATTATGTTTTTTCTTAGCGTTTAATCCGCCTTTAATTCTTGCCATTCTTAATTTCCTCCTATATTAAACATTGCCTGATTCGACGTAACTTCCCATTTCTGTAAAGAATTACATGTATGGTAAGATTTTCTTGATGTTCTTTACGTTTGTAGAATCTGTGATAGCTGCTTTTCTAAGATTTCTTTTTCTCTTCTGAGATTTCTTTGTTAAGATATGGCTCTTGTAAGCTTTATTTCTTTTTAATTTACCTGTTCCTGTTGTTTTGAAGCGCTTTGCAGCAGCTTTGGTAGTTTTCATTTTTGGCATGTTTATGTCCTCCTTAAACTCTTTTTCTTATTAACGTTTTTCTGTCAAAAACATAGTCATGCTTCTGCCTTCCACCTTAGGCGCCTTTTCGATCACCGCAATGTCGGACAGAATCTGCGCAAACTCATCTAAGATGTGCTTGCTGCTCTGCATATGTGCCATTTCCCTTCCCCGGAAACGCAGAGTCACCTTCACTTTGTTTCCTTTCTGCAGGAATTTTCTGGCGTTGTTGACCTTGGTCTTCAAATCGTTTTCCTCAATATTAGGGGATAAACGCACTTCTTTGATTTCTATGGTTTTCTGTTTCTTCTTAGCTTCCTTCTCTTTTCTGGCTAATTCGTACTTATACTTGCCATAGTCAATAATTTTACAAACCGGCGGCTTCGCTGTGGGAGCAATCTTTACCAGATCCAGTCCGGCTTCCACTGCATGTTTCTGGGCTTCTCTTGCGGACATGATTCCCAGCTGCTGTCCATCCGCTCCAATAAGACGTACTTCTTTGTCTCTGATTTGTTCGTTGATCATTAAATCGCTAATAGTCGTGCACCTCCATAATATTGATAAAACACTCTTGGGCCCCCTTGGCCATTTCCTTTAAGAAAAGAACACGTAAGCCTTCCGGCTTTCATGGTCATGAATAAGAATCTACAGAGCAAAAGAAAAGCGGATAGCAAAAGACACTATCCACCTGATATCTCCATATGAAAACGCTGTGCGCTTCACTGCATTCTATAAACCGTTAGTCACCCATTTGTGCTAAGGTGAGAGTGGATACTCTGCTTTCTTTTTCTTCTTCAGACTTTTGTAATATAGCATAGCTAAAACACAAAGTCAAGCTTTTTTGTATAAAAAATCCCTTGTTTTTTCTTATAAGAAATGGCATAATTATGCCTACATACCTTACACACAATACAAAGGAGAAAAATATGGAACAAAAAAGAGGATCTTTTACAAACAAGATGGGCTTTGTTCTGGCTGCTGCAGGTTCGGCTGTGGGCCTTGGAAACATCTGGCGTTTCCCTTACCTGGCTGCAAAATACGGAGGGGGTATTTTTCTGCTGGTCTACCTGATCCTGGCAGTGACCTTCGGATTTACACTGATGGTCACAGAAATCGCCATCGGCAGAAAGACCAGACTCAGCGCCATCGGCGCTTTCCAGTCACTGGATAAGCGTTTCGGTTTCGTAGGCTATCTGGCCTGCGCCGTACCTTTTATCATCACCCCTTATTACTGTGTTATCGGAGGCTGGGTGATCAAATACTTTGTCACCTTCCTTACCGGAGACGGCGGACTTGCCTCCGGGGACGAATACTTTACCGCTTTTACCAGCCAGACGGTTTCCCCGGTGGTATGGTTCTGCATTTATGTTCTTCTCACCGCCATTGTAGTGATCATGGGTGTTGAAAAAGGAATTGAGAAAGCCAGCCGCTTTATGATGCCCCTGCTGATCGTCATGATCGTAGGCATCAGCATTTACTGTGTTACACGGCCTGGCGCTATGGAAGGTGTAAAATATTACTTCTTCCCCGACTTTTCCAAATTTTCCGCCACCACTGTACTGGCGGCCATGGGGCAGCTATTCTATTCTATGTCTCTGGCTATGGGAATTATGATCACTTACGGCTCTTATATGAAAAAAGAAAGCAGTCTGGAAGCTTCTGTGCGGCAGATTGAAGTCTTTGACACTGTAGTTGCCTTCCTGGCAGGTCTGATGATCGTGCCTTCGGTCTTTGTTTTCTCAGGAGGAGATGAAGCTGCCCTCAGCAAAGGACCTTCCCTGATGTTTATTACTCTGCCGAAGGTCTTCAACGATATGGCCCTTGGGGGAGTGATCGGAGCAGTGTTCTTCCTGCTGGTGCTTTTCGCAGCCCTGACTTCTTCTATCTCCCTGATGGAGACTGCGGTTTCCATTCTGCGGGATAAGACCGGATGGGGCAGAAAAAAATCCACGATATTGATCACCATCTATGTCCTGATACTGGGAACCATCGTCTCTCTGGGCTTCGGACCTCTGAGCTTTATCCAGCTTCTGGGACTGGGACTGCTGGATTTCTTTGACTTCATCAGCAACAGTGTGCTCATGCCTATTGTGGCTATTCTCACCTGTATCTGCGTGGGGCATTTTATCGGACCCAAGGTTATTGAGGATGAAGTGGAACTTAACGGTCCCTTCAAGATTAAAAAGTTCTACCGGATCATGCTGAAATGGGTTGCTCCCATTTTCCTGGCCCTGATCCTGATCTTTGCGATTTCTGAGACAATGGGCTGGATCGTTGTATAACATCCCCTGGCTCGCCGCCTTAGGAAACTAAAAAGGACTCTTCTGGAGCTGTCGCAAATCAAAATCGAAAATATTTATACATTTTCTTGCTCAGTCTGCAACCCTTTGAGCCTATGGTCTCAAAGCTATGCTCGACAAATTCGCATAAAATGTATAAATATTTCTGACATATGTTTTACGGCAGTTCCAAAAAGAGTCCTTTTTTCTGTGTTATCTATGGCCAGGAGATCTTCTCAGGCTTCTTTTTTCTCCCGAAATGGTTTCAGGAAGATAAACCATCCAAAGATTACCAGGTTCAGTATCAGAGAAGCCAGTACGTCCCCCCAGGCAATGGTCTGTCCCTGGAGTACATCTGCAGAATAATTTCCAACAAACATAGGGATCAGATTGTTATTCATATAGTGGACAGCCACGGCTACCCAGATGTTCCTGGTCTTCATATAGACATAAGCCAGGAAGATTCCTATAAAGACGCAGGTAACGATCTGGGACGCCACATAGATCACGCCCATATCCGGCGTGGTGTAATAGAAGAAATCCAGAGGCAGGTGCCACAGTCCCCATATCACCCCTAAAAGCAGTACGCCCTTTCTCAGTCCGAATCTTTTCTGCAGGAGAGGCTGGAGATAATACCGCCATCCGTATTCCTCTCCGAAGAAGGCCACTACTACCAGGAAGAAATTCAGGACCAATGTGACCAGATAGAGCCAGGTAGAAGGCACAGCCCACAGCTGGATAAATTCTCCCATCTGTCCTCCCAGAGCACTGGAAATCCCCATACGGAGACTGTAAAGCACAAAGAACAAAAGCATACACAAAACCGACTTTTTCCAGTTCCTCCACCGCAGGCCGCAGGCTTCCCGTCTCTCTTTTCCCGAAACCAGAAGGGTGATCCAAAATACAATGCTTCCCAGGATCAATACCACCTGTACAAGCACCATCCATACTGACATTTCCATCTGTCCTGCCTGTATACTCTGAGGCAGAAATACAGAACCCAGGGCACACAGGATCATCAGGACTGTGATCACAAGGAAGGTCACATAAAAAATCCTGGGCACCTTCTGGTCTCCTTTCCTGGTAAGCAGATAAGCCATCATAACTCCCGCCGCCGGATAAAGCATCTGGGCGTTGGGAAATACACTCAGATCTGCTCCTGTGCTGTTTCCATACCACATCAGCAGTCCCAGGACATAAGTGATCCCATAGGCCAGTGCCGCAAAAATGATCAGTTGTCTCTTTTCTGTTTCTGAAAATCTCATCTCTTTTTCCTCTCTTTTTCAGATTATTCTTTGTTAAGCCTTATATATTCACCACAAAGATTATACTGAAAAATACATTTTTTGTATATAAAAAGATATGAATATTTTTCAAAAAATACCTATCCAAGCAAATATTCTTACTTTTCTATTTTTTCCACAACCTATCTCTGCTTTTCCCTGAAGATTCCCAGGATTTTTTCTCCCTTTCTCCTGGCTGCCTGGTAAACGGCCCACAGAAACAGAAAGATAAGAAGACTGATTCCCAGGACTATCATCAGACTCCGAAGCTCAGCAGCGGTTAGTCTCCCGTCATTCATATAGTTCATTCCTATGCTGAAAAGCAATCCTACCCCACAGCCCAGAACTGTCGGGTAAATAAAAATTTTCCTGAGCTGAGCTTTTAAAACTTTCTTCCGATACTCACTGTCTGCTCCCAGCCGCTCCAGGCTTACAAAAACTTCCCGGTTGTCCGCAGCCACAGAGACACCTCTTACATAAGTCATAATAGCCACTGTGGAAAGGGTGATGATGAAAATGTACAGGCAGAGCATCACATAGACCCCAACAAACTGCATCCATTCCTGGCTGTTCAGAATCTGAAACTGCGGCCCGTATCTCCAGTTTACAAGAAGCTGGGTATCCTCCGGGTCCATCTCAACCTTATCCCCATACATATATTCTTCCCCATTGGCTTTGGCCTGGAGCTCTTCCCACCGGTCATAATTTCCCATATGAGCAGAAAGGTCTGTAGCCCGGCTCACATATTCCTCATACAAAGCTCTGGTAAAAGGATAATAGGCTTCCGGGTCGGCAGCGTCAAAAAAGACCAGATGCTCCATCCACTCCTGTCCGATACCTTCTGTCAGAGTCTCATAATCTTTATCATTGAGCACATAAGCAAAAGGCTCAGACATATCTGACAGACTGTTATATTCCAGTGTTCCTCCAAAAGTCAGGCCAGTCTCTGTCCCTGTGTCCGGATTGGAAACTTCTGACAGACCGTCTGTAAAATCCCAGATATTATCCTGATGCCCTGCCTCCGTTATGGTCTTATAGGTTCCGGGAGCCACCCCAGGGTCTTCTCCCGTAAGCTGCTGATAGGTTTTTCCGGAGAAAAAAAGAGCCGTTTTTCCTTTTTCTCTGGTAACCGTCACATATTCATTGTCCTCTGTATAATCTGTCATTTTATAAGTGATCACCAGATTGGCTCCTTCCCCCTCTGTGTAATCCTGGATTTCCACAGAATACTCTCCTGCCAGCTTCCGGATCTCCTCTTTCGTCACCTGTTTCTCCTGAACCGGATAGTGGAGAACAAAGTCTCTGGTAGTCCCGTTATCAATATATCCGGCACTGTCGGAATACAGGAGCCCATAATAGACAGCAAAAATTCCTGCAAACAGCAGAAGGACGACCACGCACATATTCCGTGTGGTAGATTTGGCGGAAAACCGCATAAGGCTTACAGACACCAGATTTTTGTAATACTTCTTTCTATTTTTTCCTTTCCGGTTCTGCCCTACTATACTGAGCAGCACCAGATAGATGCCTGTCACTGCCAGAAAATAAAAAAGGTTCAGAACAGAAGGGGGGCCTACATGAAAGACATGGACAAAGATCCTGGGCAGCCCCATAGCCAGAAGAAGCCCTCCCAGTATCATCCCCATGCCGGCCCCAAATGTCCAGGCAGGAATCTTCTTCACCATTTCCGGCTGGTGCTGGGTCCGCAGGATATCCATAACATTGGTCTTTTTTACAAATTTCCTTCCTGCAGCTCCTAAAAGAATAGCCAGTATAATGGCAAAGACCAGCCCCACCAGAAGTCCGCCTATTCCAAAGTGATATTCCATTTCCTCTGTAGAAACCAGAAAGGATTCAAAAAGCTTCCAGATCAGCCAGGACAGAGGTATGGCTCCCAGTAATCCCAGGGCTGCAGCCGCCCCTGTAAGCAGAGCCAGTTCTTTAAAGAGCATAGTCCCCAGGGTCTTCTTCTGCTCTCCCAGAGCCAGAAAAATACCGTATTCGCTGCTTTTATACCGAAAAAAGAGTATGGAAGCATAGAGGGTGAAAATAGCACATCCTACCGCCGTAGCTCCTAAAAGCAGAATGGCCAGTTTTCGTGTATCTCCGCCCTCAGGGAGAAATTCCTGTACCGTAGGTCCGAAATACATCAGGGCAAAGGCTGTAAGCAGCAGCACAGAGAGGAAGATGCAAAAGGCAAGGATCCCATACTGCCCTTTATTCTTTCTCCGGAGTTTGGCAAAAATCTTATTCCTGGTCATCCCTGTCACCTCCCAGTTCCCGGAGTACATCCAGCAGCTCATCCATAAATTCTCTTCTGGAACCCCGGCGGGTCAGTTCTGTATGTACGGCACCGTCCCGGAGCACGATGACACGGTCACAGAAAGAAGCTGCATAGCTGTCATGAGTCACCATGAAAACAGTAGCCTCAAGCTGTTCTTTTGCCTGAAGAAAAGCATCGATGACTGCTTTGCAGGATCTGCTGTCCAGGTTTCCTGTAGGCTCGTCCGCCAGCAAAATATAAGGAGAATTCATCATAGCTCTGGCCACTGCTGTACGCTGTTTCTCTCCTCCTGAAATCTCTGCGGGATATTTTTCCTGTATCTTCTCGATTCCAAAGGCCTTACAGAACTTCCGGGCTTTCTCTTCCATCTTTCCCACCGGCTTTCCTGCTATGACCTGAGGAAGACAAATATTTTCAAAAACCGTCAGTCCGTCCAGGAGCATAAAATCCTGGAATACAAAACCCAGGTGCTGATTCCGGACTTTTGCAAGCTCTTTCTGTCCAAGGCCTGACAGATCCTTCCCATTTAACAGGATTTTTCCCTGGTCATGAGGGATAAAACAGGAAATACAATTTAAAAGAGTCGTCTTTCCCGAACCACTTGGCCCCATAACCGCCACAAATTCTCCTTTCTTCACCTGAAAAGACAAATCTTTCAATACCAGGTAGGAATTGTTCCCTGTCTTATAGGTTTTTCTCAAATTTTCAACTTTTAACATCTGGTCTACCTCCCCATTTCTGTGTATAAATTTTAGGCAATCATTATTATAATTTTTCTCTCCTGAAAGGGATATTCAGGAAATAGGTAAGTTTGACAGAATTTTGGGAAAGTTCGGCAAAATCATCCCTCTTGCTGGCAAATTTTCAGAAAACCCTATATAATATTATTGATATCGGCTTTCAGGCCTGTCCGTCAGGAAGAAAGACGCTGTCACAGATCAAACTATCACAGTCAAAAGGAGCTGCAAAAATCATGGAAATCTGTATCTGTGATGACGAAAAAGAGCTGCGGAAGTCTCTTTCTAAAATAATAAAAACCGAACTGCAGCTGCAGGGAATCCCCTGCAGGATCCGGGAATTTGACTCCGGAAGCGCTCTGCTGGAAGGATTAGAAGAGGAAGACGGGGATATCCTTTTTCTGGATATCAAAATGAAAGGTTTAAACGGCATAGATACGGCCACCCAGCTTCGGAAGATTTCTCCCCATATTGTAATTATCTTCATCACCGCTTATCCCGACTTTGTCTTTCAGGGCTATGAGGTCCGGGCCTTCCGCTATATACTGAAGCCTTACCGGGAAGACAAAATCCGGGAAATTCTGGGACTGGCCGTAGAGGAAAGCCGCAGGATGGAAGAGCAGTTTTATTATATAAAGCAGAAAGGCCAGCTTCTTCGCCTTCCTTTAAAGGAAATCCTCTATTTTAAAAGTGACCGGAAAAAGGTAACTGCAGTCACCGTAAAAGGCCAGGAAGTATTTTATGCCAGGCTCTCAGATATTGAGGCGGAACTCCCAACAGGCTTTATCCGCATACATAACCGCTACCTGGTAAACCTGAGCCATGTTTCCAGGATCGGAAACACCTTCTGCCTGTGCGGCGAAGAGCAGCTTCCTGTAAGCAGGGCCTGCCGCCAGGAACTGGCCGCAGCCTTTGCCAGAAAACTTCTTCACTCTTAAATTGGAAAGCAGGGATCCTATGGAAAATCTCATCAGCCTTATCGGAACTTCCTGTAATTTTGTACAGGGATATTTCTTCTTTAAAACCGTATCCTGTCTTCTGAAGCCCAGAGAGCCCAGGTTTTTACAGATCCTAGCCTGGATGCTCTGTACCCTGGTGTCCTCTGTAGTTATTTTCGCCCAGGACCCGGTTAATATCCTGGTTGTATTATGCCTTTTCTTTGGGACTACCTTTTTCTTTGAAGGACCCTGGTATTTGAAGATTTCTGCTGTAATGATCCTCTATCCCATTGCCACAGCTCTGAATTTTCTCCTGAATAATATCGGGACCTGGATTTTCTTTACTTTTTGGGGCGGAATGGGATTTACCAATCTGCTGTTCTCCAATCTGGCGGAAATTGTACCCCTGCTCTTCTGGTTTGTTTTTTACCGGTCCATGAACCGAAGGCTTCTGAAAGCCCGCCAGCTTCTGGACCGGCGTTCCTGGCTGTTTCTCAGCCTGATCTGCCTGGCTTCTCTTACAGCAGTAGTCAGTCTGGTCTGCTTTACCCCCAACCTGGCCCCTGCGGCTTATCCCTGTATGCTGGCCTGTATCGCCACCAACTTTACCAGTATTTATCTGGCCTCTTATCTGGCAGATACCATCCAGGCAGACATGGAGCGGAAAAATCTCCGGCTTCAAAAAGACTATTACGAGGAGCTGGAGAAAAACCAGCTTCAGATACGACGGCTCCGCCATGATATGAACAGTCATTTTGCTGTAGTGGACAGTCTGTTAAAAGACAGAAATATAAAAGAAGCTCTGGAATACCTGGAAAAACTTATGGGATACATAGAGACGGGAAACCGTCCATTTTGTAAAAACAGTGTTGTAAACGCTCTTCTGAATGCAAAGTATAACCAGGCTTCTGAGCAAAACATTGACTGCTTTTTCAGCATCAGCATTGACGGTTTTACAAAACTGGATGATATTACCCTGTGTTCCGTCTTTGCTAACACTTTAGACAACGCCATAGAAGCCTGCAGCAA
>DWVZ01000109.1 GCA_019119975.1 Candidatus Blautia merdavium
CGATTGTACCGATGACTTTCTGATATACAGAAGAATCCATTTCTCAAACTCCATGGATTTGCGTTTTCTTTATACTATGGAGGACACCGCTAAAAAGTGCGGTTTTGGCTAAAGCTGATTGTTCTTGTTGAACAGAGATAGGAAACGCAGGAGAAATGTGGTAGAATGGACAAGTAAACAAATTTAGAAGTTGTGGAGGTAAATGCTAGTGAGCAATATTTACGATAATAATGAATTTTTTGCTGCATATGCAGAAATGGGAAGAAGTAAGTCTGGTTTAAAAGCTGCTGGTGAGTGGCATCAATTACAGTCGTTGTTTCCTGAATTACAGGGAAAAAAAGTTTTGGATTTGGGATGCGGCTATGGCTGGCATTGTAAATATGCCGCACAAATGGGGGCGTCTGAAATTCTCGGTATTGACAGCAGTGAAAAAATGATTGCCAAAGCAGTTGCCGACAACTCTGATGTCCAAATCAAGTATGAAGTTTGCGGTATTGAAGAATACAGCTATCCTGAAAACTCTTATGATTTGGTTATTTCTAATTTGGTGCTGCACTATATTAAAAATTTAGACAGTGTTTATCAAAAAGTGTATCGAACATTAAAATTGGGAGGTTGCTTTCTGTTCAATATTGAACATCCGACTTTCACCGCAGGAGTTAATGAGGATTGGATTTATGATGAAAACGGAAATCCTCAATATTGGGCAATCGACAATTACTACTATCCAGGCGAAAGGGAAACAAATTTCCTTGGTCAGCAAGTAATTAAGCAGCATCATACGTTAACACAAATATTGAATCCGCTTATAAAATTTGGCTTTCAAATTGAAGCTATCGAGGAAGCAATGCC
Source organism: Candidatus Blautia merdavium (assembly GCA_019119975.1). GTDB lineage: Bacteria > Bacillota > Clostridia > Lachnospirales > Lachnospiraceae > Blautia > Blautia merdavium. Next base: position 853 of record DWVZ01000109.1, read on the forward strand.
TCCAGCAGATATGATGGATATCCCAGGAATGCGTGATGAAATGCGCAGACCTATGATGTTGTTGGTTAAAGTTAAAAAGAGTTAATGAACAAGTCCCAGTTTATCGAACTTATTAACACCCCAATAATCATTACCCTCACAACAACAATGCCGAGCAGGAAATCTTGAAAAGGATTCTCCTGCTTTTTCTTTTGCCAAAATCAGAACGAAGAGCCTATGCAGGAACCCACACAGACAGCCGCCAAGACCGCTGCCGCTCCAAAGCCGCAGACTGAAATAGTGCTGAAATAGTATTTAAAACTGCTTTTCATTTTTTCAGAATTGTTGTAAAATTAAAAATAGGCTTTATTGGTTTAAACCAGCATATACCAGTAAATACCCGTGGTCAAAAAACATAGAGCAAAGCTAAGGAGGAAAATTTTTATGAATATAAGAAGAGCGCAAGAAAAAGATATGGAACGCATCCATCTGCTGCTGAATCAGGTGGCAATGGTACACCATATAGGACGCCCGGATCTTTTTAAAGCCGGTACAAGAAAATATACAGACGATCAGCTGAAAGCCATCATTGCAGACGATCAGCGCCCCATCCTGGTAGCCACAGACGATGCGGACCAGGTACTGGGCTATGCCTTCTGCATATTTCGCCAGGAACTGGACAACAACATCCTGACTGATATCAAAACCCTTTACGTGGACGATCTGTGCGTAGACGAAACCCTGCGGGGGCAGCACATCGGAAAAGCTCTGTATGATGCCGCAGTGCAGTATGCCAAAGATCATGGCTGCTACAATCTCACCCTGAATGTCTGGTCCTGCAACGAAAGCGCTATGAGATTTTACCAGTCCTGCGGGCTGAAACCTCAAAAAGTAGGCATGGAGCTGATTCTTTAAGAACCGCGAAAGACTTCTGTCACGGAGGATTTCTGTATGGAAAACACGAAAAAAGATCTGGAAAATATGAAACAAGTATACGGTGTGAAAGGAACGCTGCCCAAAGACTTTGTCGGGCAGATTTCCTACACCGTCTGTCTGGATAAGCCCTATGAGGAGCTGGATATAGAGTTTTCCTTTGATAAACAGCACTACAGCTCTGCAGATCTGACGCCTGCCCTTTTGGAGGAACTGCGGACCCTGTGCCGCAGGGAATATGACATAGAGGTTTCCGATGCTGAACTGGAGCGTCTGGCTTATCAGGAGATGAAGACCGAGATCCATACCCTGGCTTCCCTCAACGATTCTTTCATCGGCTGCATCCACAGGCAGCTGCCTGTGCGCCATATGCACTTTACCCCGTCAGAGGCAACCGAAGGGTGTCTTCCCCAGTCTGTGATCGAGGGTGTGCTAAAAGTCACGGTGCTGGTTTTCAACGTGCTTCTGGACGAAACGAACTATTCCCTGACTGTCCGGGTTCGATAGGAGGAATTCCTTTATGCGATACAAACGAATAGAACTTCACAATCATACCACCGAGTCTGACGCTTCCATCACCTGCCGCCAGCTGGTAGAATTTATGGCAGCGGATGGAGCTGACGCCTTTGCCCTTACGGATCACAATACCATTTCCGGTCACGATAAAGTCCGTAAAATCCTAAAAGAAACCGGGACGCCCCTCTCCTGCATTTATGGTATGGAGTATACCACCTACTATGGTCACATACTCTGCTTCAACCTGCACGAATATGTCCCCTGGGAAAACATAAACCTCCATAAACCGGAACTGCTTTTTCAGGCAGTACAGCAAACAGGCGCTCTTGCCGGGATTGCTCATCCCTTTTCTTACGGAGCTCCCTTTGCCAGAGGCTGCCGTTTCGAGATGCAGATCAGCGACTATTCGGTTGTAGATTTTATCGAGATCATGAACAATCCGGAACCCCTTCATGAAGTCAATGAAAAAGGACTGCTGCTGTGGGAATCCCTGGTTTTGGATGGATACAAAATCGCCATGACCAGCGGCATGGATCTGCATCAGCGCAGTTCTATGGAGGACCAATTTGCCACCTTTGTTCCCGCTCTGGAGGGAAAAACTGCCGCCGAAGAACTGGAATGCGCCATCCGCAGTCAGAAAACCTGTATTTCCAGAGGACCTGTGCTGGAATGTTTCCTGGATGAAGAAAAGGGGACTCTGTCCTTTTCCCTTACAGAGACCGCAAAGCCCGGATTTGCCTCCAGGGAGCAGGCACCCTGGCTGGTGACTTTAACATCCCGGGAGGAAACCACCGTCCATGCCCTTGACGATGCAGTCCGCTTAGCCAGCCTCGGAAATCCCCGGCTGCTGATCCCCAAGCTTTACCAGGGCGATACCCGGCTGGAGCATCTGGTCTGCGTGGGAAGTGTGATCGAACTTTCAAAACCAAAAGGAGGTATCTCTGTATCATGAAACAGAATCTTTTTCAAATGCCTTTTTCCAGCCTCTACCCTCTTTATCTTCAAAAGGCAGAGCGAAAAAAGAGGACAAAAGAAGAGGTAGACACCATCATCTGCTGGCTTACCGGCTATGATGAAAAGGGACTGAATCAGCAGATTGAAAAGGGGACAGATCTTGAAACCTTTTTTCAGGAAGCGCCCTGTTTCCATCCTGCTGCCGCTCAGATCAAAGGGGTGATCTGCGGTGTCCGGGTAGAAGAAATCCAGGATCCCCTCATGCATAAGATCCGCTGCCTGGATAAACTCATAGATGAACTGGCAAAAGGAAAATCCATGGATAAAATCCTGCGAAAAACAGCGTGATAACCAGAGCAGATATGTTCAAAGGGAAGCCGATCCGGCTTCCCTTTTCCCTTTCACAATTCTTTGACTGTAAAGACGCACACACTGCGGGGATGCATCACATAAACACCATGATCCAGCAGTTCTTCTCTCTCAATGACAGCCTCTTTTCCCCGGGCAGTATCTGCCATGGGGATCCAGCAGCGGTTCTCAGGAAGCCTCGGAAGGTTCATCTGAACAGGCTCCCAGAAGGCATTGATCCCCAGATACACCAGATCCTCTCTGCCGTCCTGCCCTTTGCCGGCAAACAGAACGGCAATGGTCCGGGTTTCACTGGTGTAGTCCTGCTCCCACGCTTCCTTCCCATGAAGGCTTACATACGGAAACTCAAAAACCTGTTCCTCCAGGTTTCTGCTGATCGCCGGGTGGTCTTTGCGAAATGCAATGAGAAATCGGAAAAACTCAAAGACTTCCTGATACTCTTTTGCCCGCTCCCAATCCAGCCAGGAAATCTCATTGTCCTGGCAATAGGGATTGTTATTGCCGAACTGGGTGTTGCAGAATTCATCTCCTGCCAGAAACATGGGAGTTCCCCTGCTGCAAAAAAGGACAGCCGCTGCATTCTTGATCATCTGCATCCGCAGCCGGTTAACGGATTCCTCCCCGGTCTCCCCTTCTGCCCCGCAGTTCCAGCTGCGGTTGTCGTCAGTACCGTCAGTATTGTCCCAGCCGTTGTCCTCATTATGCTTCTGGTTATAGGCGTACAGGTCATACAGCGTAAAACCATCATGGCAGGTAAGGAAATTCACCGACGCATTTTCTCCCCGTTCTTTGGGCGGGTACAGATCCGGGGAACCTGTAATGCGCATAGCAGCCCCGCAGGCATACCCCGCATCCCCTTTTAAAAAGCTGCGCAGATCATCCCGGTACTTTCCGTTCCACTCTGCCCAGCGGTTCCAGGAAGGAAAGCTGCCCACCTGATACAGCCCGCCCGCATCCCATGCCTCCGCGATCAGATCCACACTGTACAGGATGGGATCATACGCAAGGCTTTCCAGAAGCGGCGGCTTATTCATAGGGGTGGAATCCTCGCTTCGTCCCAGGATGGAGGCAAGGTCAAACCGGAAGCCGTCTACATGATAGCTGATCACCCAGTAGCGGAGGCAATTTAGGATAAAGTCCCGTACCATGGGATGGTTGCAGTTTAAGGTATTCCCGCAGCCGCTGAAATTGTAATAATCGCCCTCCGGAGTCAGCATATAATAAATCTGGTTGTCAATTCCCTTAAAGGAAAAGAAAGGACCGTTCTCATTTCCCTCCGCCGTATGGTTGAACACCACATCCAGAATGACTTTGATGCCATTGTCGTGAAGGGTTTTGATCAGCGTTTTCAGCTCCCTGCCTTCCCGGTTATACTCTGGTTCCGAGGCATAGCTGGTATTGGGCGCAAAGAAGCAGACCGGATTGTATCCCCAGTAGTCCAGAAGCTTTCTTCCCTGATATTCCCGCATACTGCGGACCTCGTCAAATTCAAATACAGGCATAAACTCTACCGCATTAACCCCCAGTTCCTTCAGATACGGGATTTTCTCCCGGATCCCGTCAAAGGTTCCCGGATGCTTTACCCCGGAAGAGGGGTGCCTGGTAAATCCTCTTACATGCAGTTCATAGATCACACAGTCCCGCAGGGAAGGCAGCGGCTTTTTCTGTACTGCCCAGTTGAAATTATTATGGACTACCCGGGCTTTGTAAAAGGAATCTGCCGACAACTGTTTTCCCCACTCGCTCTGTCCTGTCACTGCCTTGGCATAGGGATCCAGGAGATATTTCTCTTTTTGGAACAAAAGCCCTCTGCGCGGATCATAGGGACCGTTCATGGAATAGGCATATTCAAATTCATTGATCTTCAGACCAAAGACAAACATAGAATACACATTTCCCACCCGGTAATTTTTCGGGAACGGTATTCTGGCATAAGGCTTCTTTTCCTTCCGGTGAAACAGCAGCAGCTCACAGGATGTGGCAGAATGGGAAATAATGGTAAAATTCACACCTTCCGGAAGGGCAGAGGCACCGTTAATCTCATAAAATCCCGGACGTACCTGGAATCCGTTGATACAGTCCAGCGGCTTTAGGTTGTCCGCGTCTTCCACTTCGATGCCTGCAAAATCTTCCAGCATCAGATACTGTTTTTGTTCGATTCGTTTCTGGGGAATGTTTTCTTTGCTGTTTTTTGCCATTTGGTTCCTCCCTGCATTGGCTTCCTGTCTGTCTTTTCCAATAAAACGCTTTTTAAAGTAATTTCTGTGAAAATTGTCTGTACTCTGTCATCTATCCGTATTTTACTCTGGATCTAGGCAAAATACAAGATTTCCTTTCCGTTCCAGGCAGAATCTCTCGATG
>DWVZ01000110.1 GCA_019119975.1 Candidatus Blautia merdavium
GCACAGGAGCCGAACCGCCAGTACTGGTATATGAAAAAAGCCCGGCAGCTGATCCGGGAAAAAGAGCAGGAGCTGGGACGCCCTCTGACTTTTTGTGTCAATACCTTTGGCTGCCAGATGAACGCCCGGGACTCCGAAAAGCTGGTGGGCGTGCTGGAGCGGATCGGATACGTGGAGAAACAGGAAGAGGATGCAGACTTTGTCATCTACAATACCTGCACGGTCCGGGAAAATGCCAACTTAAGAGTTTACGGCAGGCTGGGTTATCTCCACAGCCTAAAAAAGAAGAATCCGCACATGATGATCGGTCTGTGCGGCTGTATGATGCAGGAATCCCAGGTGGTGGAAAAGCTGAAAAAGAGCTATTCCTTTGTAAACCTGATCTTCGGCACCCACAACATCTACAAATTCGCAGAGCTGGTAGTGCTGGCGCTGCAGTCCGACCGCATGGTCATTGATATCTGGAAGGATACCGACCAGATTGTGGAGGATCTTCCCAGTGAACGAAAATATCCTTTTAAATCCGGTGTCAACATCATGTTCGGCTGCAACAATTTCTGCAGCTACTGCATTGTGCCCTATGTCAGGGGCAGGGAACGCAGCCGGAATCCCAGAGACATCATCCGGGAGATCGAGCGGCTTGCCGCAGACGGGGTGACAGAGGTCATGCTGCTGGGACAGAATGTAAATTCTTATGGAAAGACACTGGAAGAACCTATGACCTTTGCCCAGCTTCTTCAGGAAGTGGAGAAGGTGGAAGGGATCAAACGGATCCGCTTTATGACTTCCCATCCCAAAGATCTGTCTGACGAGCTGATCCAGGTGATGAAAGACAGCAAAAAGATCTGCCGTCATCTTCATCTGCCTCTTCAGTCCGGAAGCAGCGCGGTTTTAAAGAAGATGAACCGCAGATACGACAAGGAAAAATACCTGGAGCTGGTAGAAAAGATCCGCGCCGCTATGCCCGATATCTCCCTGACTACGGATATCATTGTGGGATTTCCGGGTGAGACGGAAGAAGACTTTCTAGAGACTATGGACGTGGTGGAAAAGGTGCGCTATGACAGCGCCTTTACCTTCCTTTACTCCAAGCGTACCGGTACTCCCGCGGCAGTGATGGAAGACCAGGTACCGGAAGAGGTTATGAAGGACCGCTTTGACCGGCTTTTGGCAAGGGTACAGGAGATCGGCAGGCAGATGTCAGCCAGAGACACCGGCACCGTGCAGGAAGTCCTGGTGGAGGAGCAGAACACCCAGGATCCCGGTCTTCTCACCGGACGTCTGTCCAATAATCTGCTGGTACATTTTCAGGGAGACACTTCTCTTATCGGGAAGATATGCAGCGTGCATTTAGATGAATGCAGAGGATTTTACTACATGGGTACGAAAGTAGGATAAGAGGAACTATGGGAATTTCAATCAAAGATGTAGATGTGGCATCCATCTCACCGATGATGCAGCATTATGTAAAGACAAAAGAAGAATATAAGGACTGTATCCTGTTTTACCGGCTTGGGGATTTCTATGAAATGTTTTTTGAAGATGCAGAGACAGTTTCCAGGGAACTGGAGCTGACCCTGACGGGAAAGGACTGCGGTATGGCAGAGCGGGCGCCCATGTGCGGCGTCCCCTTTCATGCGGCGGAAACCTATATCAACCGTCTGATCGAGAAGGGCTACAAAGCAGCCATCTGCGAACAGGTGGAGGATCCCAAACAGGCAAAAGGCATTGTGAAAAGAGAAGTGATCCGGGTGGTAACTCCCGGAACCAACTTAAACACCCAGGCGCTTGACGAGACCAGGAATAATTACATCATGTGCGTGGTCTATCTCTCCAACCGTTTCGGCATTGCCGTAGCAGATGTGACCACCGGAGAATTCATGATCACTGAGGTGGAGAAGTGCAGAAATCTTCTGGATGAGATCTACAAATTTTCTCCTGCCGAGCTGATCTGCAACGAAGCCTTCAGCATGAGCGGCGTGGATCTGCAGGAACTTCGGGACCGGATGCATATTTCCCTCTCTTTGCTGGATCACTGGTACTTTGACGATGATCTGTGTGAACGGACCTTAAAGGACCATTTCCACGTGGGAAGCCTGGAAGGACTGGGCATCAGCGATTATCCCTGCGCAGTCATTGCCGCAGGCGGACTGTTTACATATCTGCTGGAGACTCAGAAGACCACCCTGGATCATATGCGTGTGATCACTCCTTATGTGACGGACCGGTACATGCTTTTGGACAGCTCCACCAGAAGGAACCTGGAGCTGACGGAGACCATGCGGGAAAAGTCCAAGCGGGGTTCCCTTTTATGGGTCCTGGATAAAACCAAAACAGCCATGGGCGCCCGTATGCTCCGCTCCTTTCTGGAGCAGCCTCTGATCGACCAGGAGGAAATTCTTGCCCGGCTGGACGCAGTGGAAGAAATCAACGCCCATGAAATGGACCGGGAAGAGATCCGGGAATATTTAGGTCCTGTCTATGACCTGGAAAGGCTTATCAGCCGGGTCAGCTACCAGTCCGCAAACCCCAGAGACCTGATCTCCTTTAAAACCTCCATCCACATGATCCCGCCTATCAAAAAGCTGCTGGAACTTTTTTCCTGTCCGGAGCTTCAGAAAATCCAGGAGGAAATGGACGATCTGCAGGATCTGTACCAGCTGCTGGATCAGGCGATCGTGGAGGATCCGCCTCTTGCAATGAAAGAGGGCGGCATCATCAAGGAAGGCTATCACCAGCAGGTGGACCATTTCCGGGAAGCCAAAAGCAAAGGAAAGACCTGGCTGGCAGAGCTGGAAACAGAAGAAAAGGAAAAGACCGGCATCCGGACTCTGAAGATCAAATACAACAAAGTCTTCGGCTATTATCTGGAAGTGACCAATTCCTTTAAGGACCAGGTGCCGGATTATTATACCAGAAAACAGACCCTTGCCAATGCGGAGCGCTACATCACCCCCCGCTTAAAGGAACTGGAAGATATGATCCTGGGCGCGGAGGATAAGCTTTACGCCCTGGAATACGACTGTTTCGTCCAGGTGCGCAGCCAGATCGCTCAGGCAATGGAAAGGATCCAGAGGACAGCGAGAGCTATCGCCCGCCTGGATACCTATGCCTCCCTGGCTTTGGTGGCTTCCAGAAACCAGTATGTGCGCCCTAAGATCAACACCAAAGGCGTTCTGGATATCAAAGGCGGACGCCATCCGGTGGTAGAACAGATGATCTCCAACGACATGTTCATTCCCAATGACACCTATCTGGACAATGGGAAAAACCGGATCTCCATTATCACCGGACCCAATATGGCAGGAAAGTCTACTTATATGCGTCAGTCCGCCCTGATCGTGCTTATGGCACAGATCGGTTCCTTTGTGCCGGCGGACCAGGCGAATATCGGCATCGTGGACCGGATTTTTACCCGGGTAGGCGCCTCCGACGACCTGGCAAGCGGGCAGAGTACTTTTATGGTGGAGATGACAGAGGTGGCGAATATTCTAAGAAATGCCACATCCAAAAGCCTGCTGATCTTAGATGAGATCGGAAGGGGCACCAGCACCTTCGACGGACTCTCCATTGCCTGGGCTGTGGTGGAGCACATCAGCAATACCCGGCTTTTAGGCGCCAAGACCTTATTCGCCACCCATTACCACGAGCTGACCGAGCTGGAGGGAAAGATCCCCGGCGTAAACAATTACTGCATTGCGGTCAAAGAGCGGGGCGACGACATTGTTTTTCTGCGAAAGATCGTAAAAGGCGGAGCTGACAAAAGCTATGGCATCCAGGTGGCAAAGCTGGCAGGCGTGCCGGACTCCGTCATTGAACGTGCCAAAGAGCTGGTGGAAGAGTTAAGCGATGCTGATATCATCACCACGGTGAAGGATATCGCTTCCGAAGGGAAGAAACAAAAGCCCAGACAGCCCCGCCATTATGACGAGGTGGATATGGAGCAGATCTCCCTCTTTGACACCGTTAAGGACGACGATGTGCTGGAGGAACTGAAAAATATCCCCATTGATGAATTAAGACCTGTAGACGCATTAAATACACTGTACCGGCTTCAGAACAAGCTGAAAAACAGGTGGTGATAAATTTTGAGAAAAATCGCAGTATTAGATCAGAATACCATTGATAAGATCGCCGCGGGAGAAGTGGTGGAACGCCCGGCTTCTGTGGTCAAAGAGCTGGTGGAAAACGCGGTGGACGCAGGAGCTACGGCAGTCACTGTGGAGATCAAGGAAGGCGGCATTTCCTTTATCCGGGTCACGGACAACGGAAACGGCATTGAGAAGGAGCAGGTGCCCCTGGCTTTCCTTCGCCACGCTACCAGCAAGATTGAAAAAGTGGAGGACCTGGCGCAGATCGCCTCCCTGGGTTTCCGCGGCGAGGCGCTGTCCAGCATCTCAGCCGTCTCCCAGATGGAAGTGATCACCAAGACAGGGGACGCGCTGACCGGCGTCCGTTATGTCATTGAGGGTGGTCAGGAAAAGGTACTAGAAGAGGTGGGAGCGCCAAACGGAACCACCATGCTGGTGCGCAACCTGTTTTACAATACCCCTGCCAGAGGGAAGTTTTTAAAGACTCCCATGACGGAGGCAGGCTATGTCAGCGCCTATATGGAGCAGCTTGCCCTGTCCCACCAGGACATCTCCTTTAAATACATGGTCAACGGACAGACCCGGCTTCATACCTCTGGAAATTCCAATCTGAAAGATGTGATCTATGGGATTTACGGCAGGGATATTACCCGGGAATTGCTGGAAGTGCATTTTGAAAGCAGCGGCATCGCCATTGATGGTTTTATCGGAAAACCGGTGGTGTCCAGAGGAAACCGGAATTTTGAAAATTATTATATCAACGGACGCTATGTCAAGAGCAAGATCCTTATGAAAGCCATTGAAGAAGCATACAAGCCCTATATGATGCAGCATAAGTATCCTTTTGTATGCCTTCAATATACCATAGACGGCAATGAGATCGACGTCAACGTCCATCCCACCAAGATGGAGGTGCGGTTTCAGAACCAGGGCGCCGTCTACAATGCCACTTATGACATGATCACCCAGAAGCTGGCACACAGAGAGCTGATCCCGGATGTGACTCTTGAGAAGCGTACCGAGAAAAAGCAGAAGGAACAGCGGGAGAAGCTTTCTGCGCCGGAGCCTTTTGAGGAAAGATACCGGCAGCGAGCAGGGCAGCAGCCTTCGCAGATCCGGGAGGGCTCTGCTTATGCCGCTTTGGCAGCGCAGAAGCCTGCGGCAAAGCAGGAAGCTGAAAGGAAGGCATCCTGTCCGAATCCAGCAGATTCTGTGACGGGAACAGCTGCCAGCGTCAGCGGGACTCTGCCGTCGGGCTCTGTGCAGCCAGAAGCGTCAGGTTCTGTAGGCGTCAAACCCTGGGGAAGCAAACCTTTTGCTTCTCCGGATGCAGTCTCCCAGCACGGACAGACCGTCCAACCTTTCCCGGCAGAACAGCAGACACAGCCACTCCAGGTTGGACAGCCGATTTTGCCCGCTCAGCCGGAGCAGGCGCTACAATCTTTCCAGCAGACACAGGCGATGCAGCCTTCCCAATCGGAACAGTCCATTCCATCCGCTCCGCCGGAATTACTGGTACAGACTGCACAGCCCGGCTTGGAAGCGTCGGAAGATCGCTCTGTGTGTTCCCAGGCATCCTCGGAGAACACCGTCCCTAGTGACAGCATAGCAGGCAAAGCAGAACAGCTGGAACTTTTTGACGGCAGGCTTTTATCGAAGGAAGCGAGAAGCCGTCACCGGATCATCGGACAGCTTTTTGATACCTACTGGCTGGTGGAATACGACGGCAAATTTTATATCATCGACCAGCACGCAGCCCATGAAAAAGTGCTCTATGAGCGTTTCATGAAAGAATTTGAAAACCGCCAGGTGCTGTCCCAGATGATCGCCCCGCCGGAGGTGATCTCCTTAAATCTGCAGGAAGATCTGCTTTTGAAAACCCATCTGGAGGTTTTTGAAAGATTCGGCTTTGAAATTTCCGAATTCGGCGGAAGAGAATATACCATTCATGCAGTGCCTGCCAACGTATACGGCATTTCCATCCAGGAACTCTTTGTGGAGATCCTGGACAGCCTGGAAAATGAAAACGCCAGACGCCCTCTGGACCTGATTACCAGCCGGATCGCCACCGCAGCCTGCAAAGCGGCAGTCAAGGGAAACAATGCCCTTTCCGAAAAGGAAGCAGACAAGCTGATCGACGAGCTGTTAGGGCTTGAAGATCCCTATCACTGTCCTCACGGAAGACCCACCATTGTCTCCATGACCAAATACGAACTGGAAAAGAAATTTAAACGGATTGTGTAGGTGAACGAGTTGAAAAAACCTCTGATTGTTCTTACAGGTCCCACGGCTGTGGGAAAGACAAAGCTGTCCATTGCCCTGGCACGGGCAGTAGACGGAGAGATCGTGTCCGCGGATTCTATGCAGGTTTACCGCCATATGGACATCGGTTCTGCCAAGATCACCAAAGAAGAGATGGCTGGCGTCCCCCATTATCTCATTGATATCCTGGAGCCGGAGGAGGAATTCCATGTAGCAAAATTCCAGCAGCTGGCAAAAGAAGCCATGGAAACCATCTATGCCAAGGGAAAGATCCCCATTCTCACCGGAGGGACCGGCTTTTACATTCAGGCAGTAGTAAAAGATATTGATTTTTCTGAAAATGCAGAGCAGAGCGCTGTCCGGAAAAATCTGGAACATCTGGCAGAAGAGAAGGGTGCCTCCTATTTACACCAGCTTCTTGCCCAGGCAGATCCTGCCTCCGCAGAAAAGATCCATGAAAACAATGTAAAAAGAGTGATCCGCGCCCTGGAATACTACCAGCTGACCGGAGAAAAGATCTCTTTGCATAATCAGCGGGAAATGGCAAAAGAATCCCCTTACCAGACCGCCTACTTTGTACTGAATGATCTCCGGGACCGCCTCTATGAGCGGATCGACCAGCGGGTGGACCAGATGCTTGCCGCCGGTCTGGCAGAGGAGGTCAAAGCTCTGGCTGCCAGAGGCTGCACCAAGGATCTGGTGTCCATGCAGGGACTTGGGTACAAGGAACTGCTTTCCTGGCTTTCGGGGGAATGCACTTACGAAGAAGCCGTCTATATCCTGAAGCGGGATACCCGGCACTTTGCCAAACGGCAGATTACCTGGTTCAAACGGGAAAAAGACGTGATCTGGGTCAATAAAAATGAATTTGATTACGACGAAGATAAAATTTTAACCTATCTTCTGGATAAATGTCATGAGAAAGGAATACGCTAATGCAGGAAATGGATTTGATGTACCAAAAGCTGGGGATCAGCAGTGAGGTACTTGCATTTGGAAATAAAATCGAAGCTCAGTTAAAGGAGCGTTTCGATCACATTGATAAAACCGCGGAATACAACCAGCTGAAGGTGCTTCACGCCATGCAGGAGAACAAGGTCAGCGAGGCGTGCCTCTATACCTCCACTGGATACGGCTACAACGATGTGGGAAGAGATACCTTAGAAGCCGTATATGCCAGTACCTTCCACACGGAAGCTGCCCTGGTGCGTCCCCTGCTGGCATGCGGGACTCATGCCCTGGCTGTAGCGCTGATGGGAAACCTGCGCCCGGGAGATGAGATGCTCTCTCCGGTGGGAAAGCCTTATGATACCTTAGAAGAGGTCATCGGTATCCGTCCTTCCAGAGGCTCTCTGGCAGAATACGGCGTGACTTACCGGCAGGTGGAACTTTTGGAGGACGGCAGCTTTGACTACGAAGGCATCCGCGCCGCCATTGGGGAAAAGACCCGTCTGGTGGAGATCCAGCGCTCCAAAGGATATCTGACCCGTCCCACCTTTTCCGTTAAGCAGATCGGCGAGCTGATTTCTTTTATCAAAAACATTAAACCGGATGTGATCTGCATGGTGGACAACTGCTATGGAGAATTCGTGGAAACTCTGGAACCCAGCGACGTAGGGGCAGACCTGGTGGTAGGCTCCCTGATCAAAAACCCGGGAGGCGGACTTGCGCCCATCGGCGGCTACATTGCCGGAAAGAAAGAATATGTGGACAACGCGGCTTACCGCCTGACCTGTCCTGGTCTGGGAAAAGAAGTAGGCGCCACGCTTGGAGTCAATACCTCCTTTTTCCAGGGATTTTTCCTGGCGCCTTCCGTAACTGCCGGCGCCTTAAAGGGAGCCATCTTCGCTGCCAATCTCTATGAGCGGCTGGGTTTTGCCGTATCCCCAAACAGCACACAGTCCCGGCATGACATTATCCAGGCAGTGACCTTCGGCACACCGGAGGGCGTCATTGAATTCTGCAAAGGCATCCAGGCAGCGGCTCCGGTAGACAGCTATGTAGAACCGGAACCCTGGTCTATGCCCGGCTATGACAGCGATGTGATCATGGCGGCAGGGGCTTTTGTGCAGGGTTCTTCCATTGAGCTTTCCGCAGACGGTCCCATCAAACCGCCTTACACCGTATATTTCCAGGGCGGACTGACCTGGTATCACGCAAAACTGGGAATCCTTCTGTCCCTGCAGAAGATTCTGGACAAGCATCTGGCAGAGCTTCCCAGTGAAATGTAAGACACAGACACTTGGCAATGAGTTTCATACCTTGAGGAGACAGCGATTATGGAGAAAAAAAGGATCTGTATCATAGGAGGCGGAGCTTCCGGACTGATGGCTGCGGTGATGGCAGCCAGGGAGGGGGCAGAAGTGACCCTTCTGGAACACAATGACAAGGCGGGGAAAAAGCTTCTCGCCACTGGAAACGGCAGGTGCAACCTGACCAATCTGGACCAGGACCCTGGGTTTTACCATACCCGGACACCGGAAGCGGTCCGCAGCGTTTTAGAAAGCTTTTCCATGCAGCAGACCGTTGCCTTCTTTTCCGGCATCGGCATCTATACCAGGAATAAAAACCACTGCCTGTATCCTGCCAGTATGCAGGCATCCAGCGTCCTGGAGGTACTGGAAGCAGAAGCCAGGTACCGGAAAGTCAAACTGAAATTCCGGGAACACGTGACAGCTGTGCTGCCGCAAAAGGACGGACAGGATCCTTTTATCGTACAGACACAGACCTGGCAGTATCCGGCAGACGCTGTGATCCTTGCCTGCGGCTCTTCCGCCTCCTCCATCGAAGGGGCAGACGGCAGCGGCTATGGCATCGCAAAAGCCCTGGGACATACCGTGGTTCCTCCGCTGCCTGCCCTGGTTCCTTTAAAGGGAAAGGGCACCTATTTCTCCAAATGGGCTGGCGTAAGGGCAGAAGGAAGGGTCTCCCTGCTGGCAGAAGAAACCATCTTCCAGCAGGAGGAAGGCGAGATCCAGCTGACGGAATACGGGGTATCAGGGATTCCCGTTTTTCAGGTCAGCGGCTATGCGGTCCGGCTCCTGGAGGAAGGCGTGCCGGTCACATTGCTTTTGGACTTTTTCCCGGACTTTGACCGAAACGGACTGGTAAAGCTGCTGGAAAACCGAAGCCGTCAGTGCCCTTATAAAAACTTAAAAGAGCTTCTGATCGGGCTGTTTCCCAAAAAACTGATTGAAATCTTAGCAGAAGGCTGCACACAGATCGAAGAAGTGGCAGCAAAAATCAAAGAATTCCCCGTCCCCATCACAGGATACAAACCTCTGGAACAGGCACAGGTCTGCTCCGGCGGCGTGGATCTGGCACAGATCGATCCTGGAACCATGGAATCCCGGCTGGTTCCCGGACTGTATTTTACCGGAGAGCTGACCGATGTAGACGGACTGTGCGGCGGCTACAATCTCCAGTGGGCATGGTCCACCGGAGCCCTTGCAGGAAAACACGCCGCTTCCTCATGACAAACTTCCCGGGCAGTTCCGGTTTGGTCCTGCCCGGAAAAAGAAAGGTGGTTGTTCATGCTCAGCATCCAACAGTTAAAGCTTCCGGTATCCCATTCCCGAGAAGAGCTGGAAGCCAAAATCCGAAAGCAGCTGAAAATCCCCCGGGAGAGCCTGCTTTCCTGGGAAATCCGCAAGCAATCCTTAGACGCCCGGAAAAAACCGGAGCTGTTTTATGTATACACGATTTACGCACAAGTACAAAATGAGAAAAAAATCCTCAAAAAGGTTCACGATAAAAACATTATGTTAATCTCAGAAAAGAAATACCGCTATCTGACAGTTCCCGAACCCTTTTCCTGTCCTCGTCCGGTCATTGCAGGCAGCGGTCCTGCCGGTTTGTTTTGCGCTTATTATCTGGCGCGTGCAGGGCTTCGCCCCCTTGTCCTGGAGCGGGGTGACGATGCCGATACCCGGAAAAAAGCGGTAGAGCATTTCTGGGAGACCGGCATCCTGGATCCGGAAAGCAACGTCCAGTT
>DWVZ01000111.1 GCA_019119975.1 Candidatus Blautia merdavium
TTTTTTCTGGCAAAATATCCCTTGCAAGAAGAACAGGTGTTCGCTATAATATAAATATCTGAAACGAGCCGTTTCATTTAGAATGTGAGGAATGACCATGAGAAGCAAGAACCCGGAAGTGATGAATGCAATCTGTACCTTTGTTGACCAGTATTACCGTGAACACCACGCCTCTCCGTCTGTAAATGAGATTGCACAAGGCGTTGGCGTGTCAAAGGCGACTTCCTATCGCTACCTTGTCGCCATGAATGAGCGCGGTATGCTTTCCTATGATGGCAAAACCATTGTGACAAAGCAGGTCGGCAAATGTACCTCCGGGTATTTTTCCGCACCGGTGGTTGGCAGTATCCGCTGTGGTGACCCGGAGCGTGAGGAGGAAAGCGTAGAGGAATATGTAAGCCTTCCCAAATCCATTTTTGGTGAGGGAAAATTTTATATTCTCCGTGCTAAAGGCGACTCCATGGTAGATGCGGGCATCGAGGATGAAGATCTGATCGTTATCAGAATACAAGATACAGCGGCGGTCGGCGATATTGTCGTCGCGCTGGATGAGGACAATGAGAACACTCTGAAAATCTTTGGTGGAATTGATGAGGAAAACGGAGATGTGATTCTTCGATATGCGAATCAAACAAAGTATCCGGACAAAGAAATTCGAGTGAAGCAACTCATTGTACAGGGCGTGGCAAAACACGTCATCAAGGCCCTGTAACACTGGCCTTTACGATAAATCAGGAAAGGATGTGTTCTGACAATGGAAACCTACGATGTGCGCTGCCCAATCTGTGGGGAGCTGAACCATAATCTCTATCTGGAGGAAACGGATGGCTGGATGGAGTGCGAGCATTGCCATCAGGCGGTGCAGATACTGGCATACGCTAAAACGAAGCCAATTCCTATTTATACCGGCAGGGAGTTGGCAAAAAAATTTTTGACTTCAATAAAGTGACAAGGCCATGGAGGGAGGATGGACTTATGCAGGAAAAGGAAATTTGGCGACCATTCTCATGGCATTGTCCAAATTGCGGTGAAATCTCCGTTGGATATAAAAATTCCAGCGGCACGATCAAGGTGGAATGCTCAAAATGCCATGCAGTAATGGTCAGAAAAGTAATGGGGCGTCGGCATGACCGAATTGACATCTACGCCCCCAAAGGTGAAGTCAATGAGACTGGGCGGCTCGCCAGTCTCTGACAAAAATGAATACACAGGTATAACGACGGACAGGTTGAGATGAAACAGGCTGTGTAAATCCTGCTCCAGGTCACATACCTTAACAGTTCCAGAGGTTTAACCAGACATTACATGAGAGGCCGCTGGCAGAATTGGATTCCAATTTTGGAGTCCGGCTCTGTCGGCGGCTTTCTTTTGCTTTCCGGCAGGGCTTTCAAAAAATATCGAAAGCCTGATATGCATTAAGGGCTGAGGATACAAATATTGCACTGATTCTGTTTTAGGAAAGTGCGGTATCGGTACCCTTCTCTTTTTGCGCTCATTTTCAGGCTGTGAGATGGGAAACCGCTGCGGAGTTTGTATCCTTTGTCGCTTTTCGTACGGGCGGAAAGGAAAAATTATGTATTACGATCCGATGGAATGTGGAATGAGAATTTCGAAACTGCGTATGGAATGCGGCAAGACCCAGCAACAGATGGCCGACAAGCTGAACATTAGTCTGGATCATTACAGGGCACTGGAAAACGGAAGACGCGGTGGTTCACTCGACCTGCTGATTGAACTTGCTATTACGTTTGATATATCTCTGGACTATCTGATCTTAGGGCGGGTGAAATATTCAGACAGTGAGCGTATCCAGCGAGAACTGGAAAACATAATGGGTCAGATTGGACAACTGAAGGCTTCTCTTTAATCTACCGTGACAAACTCGACCAGTACCGTGACAACGAGTCACTCTGGAAACAATTTGGATTCGGCTACAATTTAATCACAGCCAGGGAACACCGGCTGGGAACCTTGAAAACCGAATACTCATTCATCAGGTACATTACCGTATGTCAGAGCCGGACAGGCAGTACGCTATGACCTTCCACCCGGAGGCGAGCGAACCATACTTGCTACAAAATACCGGATTGCAACCGGCAGGGCCAGGACGGCATACAGGGATAATGATACTTCTGTAATTCGCAGCCCGGCCACAAGGAAGGCGGGGAGGTTAGATGCCTATGGAGCAGCCCAGCAAGCTGCCGCCTGATGATTTCCCGCTTCTCAGGGGTGTCGAGGACAAATGTGAGAAAATAACCGCTTAAGAAATTTTCGGGAGCCATGACCGGGAAGGTTATTCCCGTGTTCTGGCTCCTTTAACATACCCACAAGAAAGGAGTACACACAATGGATCGAGATTTCAAACAATATCATCGCGGAGAGATATACTTCGCAAACTTAAATCCTGCCTATGGCTGTGAGCACGGCGGTATCCGCCCTGTGCTGATCCTGCAGAATGACGTAGGCAACTTCTATTCACCGACATTGATCGTCACACCTGCTACAAAGCAGGCCGACAAAAAGCCATATCTGCCGACACACGTTGTTCTGAGCAAGATTCCCGGAATGAAGTATGACGGAGACTCCTTGTTCATGTTGGAACAGTTACGGGTGATTGATAAGCACCGTCTGCGTGGCTACGCTGGGCGGTTGACCAAAGCTCAGATGGAACTGATTGATAAAGCGGTATGTGCCAGCCTGGGGCTTTCCCAGGATAGTGTATGACGCGCCTGACCCGGCAAGGAAATGACAGGAATTCCCTGATCTGTCTTTGCCCCACCTGCCGGGAAAACTTCGAGATCACAGGGAGTTATCGTATCCGGCGGGCAAATTACCGGCAGACAGTAAAGGAAATCTGCACTTACTGCCAGATTCGCATGGGCTATGACTACTATGTAACGCCGGTATCGGAACGGGGGTGATGAGATGGATGAACTACTGCGGATTGACCCAGAGTTCGAGTCTAAAATTCCACCTCTGACTGAGGAAGAATATCAGCTGCTGGAAGAAAATATTCTCCAGGACGGCGTTGTGCTGAATCCGTTGATTGTCTGGAACGGCTGCATCGTAGATGGTCATAATCGCTTTCGTATTATTCAAGCACATCCGGAAATCAAATACACAGTCTTTGAAAAGGAGTTTCCTGACCGCTATGCCGCCATTGCTTGGATTTGCTGTAACCAGCTTGGTCGTCGAAATTTGACACCACAGCAGAAGAAATATTTGATTGGACAGCGGTATGAAGCGGAGAAGCTGGCTAATTGCTTCCGAGGAAATCAATACGCTTTAGCAGACAAAAGTGCTTCGGGTCAAAATGACCCGAAGCAAAAATCCGAACGAACCAGTGAATGCATCGCACGAGAAATTAACACCAGCGAAAGCTATGTCCGTCGTGCTGAGCGTTATGCTAAGGGAGTCGATGCTGC
>DWVZ01000112.1 GCA_019119975.1 Candidatus Blautia merdavium
AGGAAACGCCAGCGTCGATGGACAAGAGGCTACGCGTTTTCTTTGCATAATTTGACAATTTCATCATCAATCACCGGAAGTCCCAGATGATCCAGAACCGATTTAATCATTAAGAATTTCTGCCATGCTTCCTCATCACTCATAGGATATATGGTAGGTATGGACCAAAAGTTCGTTAAAAGAACAAATAAATCCGCTAATAATTTAGGCTGTTCTGACTGAATAGATCCGTCCTGTATTCCTTCTTCTATCAGTTCTTGATACATCGGCGCCAGTTCCTGATTACTTTCGATCAGTTTTTTTAGAAAAGCCGGACTTTCCAGAAGCTGCATGGACGCCATGCTTAACTGATGATGCTCTGTTTCATCAAAGGATGTCCTTAACACGAACTTCAGCTTTTCTAATCCGTTCAGCTCTTTGTGACTTTTTGCTTTCTCAAAGGGATTGCTCTCATAAAAAAGTTTTTCACATAAAGCGTCGAATACTTCTTCCTTTGATTTGAAATGATGATAAAAAGCTCCTCTCGTCAGCCCGCCCATTTCACTGATAATATCTAATACCGTTGTTTCTTCGTAGCCCTTTTCTAAAAATAACTTTAAAGAAGCGTCCAATATTTTTTGAACGGTCTCCTCCGGATATTTATTACGCGGCAAAACCTCTCCTCCTCTTTCTATACATGTATATTGCACGTATATAGTATCATGCACTCTGCATGTATGTCAATAAGGTTTTCAATCTGTAAACAAGCCATAATTCCTGTCATTTGCTGTTGCTTCTATGAGCGCTATCACTACCATAACCACAACAGCTGTAAGGCGTATCCAAAACCATAATTTTCTCATGTTGTCCTCCTAATTCTTTTTCCGAAAAATCAGCAGTTCAGCAGCTTGTACGATAATGATGATCCCTCCGCTGATCAGACAAAATTTTGCAGCTTTATGGCAGCCTTTCTCTTTCAGAGGGAAATAACTTGCCATAAGCCCGGCACCTGCACAAAAGCTCAATGCTTTCCCGATCAGACGTACCGGTCCAAAACTCCATGCTCTATTCATAGACTTATCAAGGGCATTCGCTGCACCCTCAACCGTTTTTTCGACTGCACCTCCGAAATGTTCCATAACCTCTTCTAATCTTTCCTCTTTCACCTCAGGACCTCCTTTTTCTAATTTTCTAATCTTGCAAAAATACGTTTTGAATACCATGAGATCAGAATGGAAGCGATCGACGCGATCAGAAATACCACCCATGTGTTTTTGCTGAACACATCGAATAAAATCCCGTAAACCATCTGTCCCGCCGGTTGTCCGCACATAGCCACGGCGATCAGGGCAGCCATGAGCTTCCCTACTAATTGTGTGGGTGTCTGCTGCTGGACCATTGTATAAATCTGGACGACAAATAAAGTGGATGAACCTGTTTCTTTCAGCAAATAAAAGGGCAGGGCAAAGCGCAGGATCGCATTTCCGAATAAAGAAATGATCTGCCCTATGACTACAAGGGTAAAATCCCGATTGAAAAGTTTGTTGTTTTCTCCATGTATCAGTCTCCTTTCTTTTTATATAAACCGACCGTCGGTTTATATATGAAGTTTAAATAAACTGCCCGCTATGGTACAGTCTATTTAAAATCTGTTTTCATTTCTTGCAGTATTGAATAAAAGCCTCTATCGCCTCTTCATCAAGCAGCGTGTCAATGCCAATCCCCTGAAGAAGCGAATTAAAGGTACGGCATCTTTTTCTTGTACTCTCTTTGTCCGTCATTTTAACCAGTGGATTCAGCCATACATTTGTCATGATCATAATTGCTTCTGCAACCTCATGCGGGTTTTCAACCTTTATTGATTGATCTTCTATGCCCTGTTCCAGCACAGGCTCTATAAACTGCGGAGCTACAATTTCATAAATCTGTTCGATCTGCATTGCCAGGAACTGGGGATTATTCAATAAACCGGGAGAAACCGTAAGTAGTATACTCTGATTAGAATGAATCACTGCTGTCCGGAATAACATCCTTAATTTCTCAATCCCATTCATGCCCGTATCATCTCTGATCTGTGCAAATATTGCTGCATTTTCCTCACCAATCCGCCGGAAAACCGCCTGCAGTATTTCTTCTTTGGAACCAAAGTGATGATAAATAGCTCCTTTGGACAGCTTTGTCGCATTGATAATATCCTGCAGCGAAGTATTATCATACCCTTTTTCACTGAACATCTTCGTAGCAGTATCCAGTATTAACTTGACTGTCTCTTCCGGATATTTATTTCTTGCCATGCGTTCACTCCTTTTACAAACCGTTGGTCTGTTTGTAGTATATCCTCTTTGTGGGGTTGTGTCAAGTATATTGTTTTGAATATTCTTGCCTCCCTACCCTGCTACAACATCCGCCTTTTTTAAACGATGCGCTGCCAATAGGATGAACAATACAATGTATACAATCACCATCAGGACTAACGAAACCATACTGTCAACCGGCAGCGTCTCATCCTGCGATGACAGCCCCAGGATGATCTGGGAATACGGGAACATACTGCTAAATCCTAAAATATGGCAGCCTAATCCCGCAATACTAAGGCAGACAGCCATCCCCACCGGGACTGCAAAACTCCGTATTCTCATAGAAAGGTAAAGCTGTACCGCCCCCACACTTAGAGCGGAAAACCACCCCATGAAAAGCCACCACAACATATTCACCGGAATCGGCTGCGAAAAACGGAAGATAACCTTACCGACGATAATTACAAACGCCATCAGTAATATCTGAGCCTCCAGCACGGACTTTCCCAGGACTACCAGTTTTGCACAGAAAACAGTTGACCGAGACACAGGTACTGTCATCAGGCTGTTCCAATTATGGTTTGTATGCTCCAGCCGCCATAAGTAGGAAGCACAGATCGAAATGAGGATCGGGAAAAAGAAGTAACCGTAGAATAAGCCGGTCTGCAGCCAAAGCTGCTGCCATACTGCACCATCGTACAAGTGTGCAGACGCATTGATCCCATAAATGACAGCTCCAATCGCGGCTGTTATAAGTGGCAGGATCACAACAGCCACCCACATTTTAGAATGACGGCTTTTCAGATTTTCTGCCCAAATTGCATTGATAAGCATAATCCATCCCTCCTTAATACTCATATCTCTCAAATTTTTTCAGGAACAACACAAACGCTGCAATTCCAATCACAAACAGAATGCCAAGCGGTACAAAATTAATCTCCTGCACTTGAAGCTCCGCAGCCTGCAGGTTCCCGCCAGACGTGTTCTGTCCTAATACCATCAGCTCTGCATAATTGCCCCAGATTAAGATATTACGCAGCCCCGGCGGCAGCAATGTTGAAATGAATCCAATCAACGCTCCGATCATCCCGACAGACATCGGCACAAGCTGGTTTGGAAAAGCAAGGGAAAAGAAAAGCTGAATGGTAACCGTAACAGAGGTGACCATTGCCGTTCCGACTACAAAAGAAACTAACGTGCTTACCGGAAGCGTCTGGGCGATCCCTACTGCGTTTCCATATGCGACAATCACAAGTGCCTGAATCATAATCGCCGAAAGCATAAGCCCTTCCACAATCATAAATTTACAGAACCAGATTGTTCTGCGTTTTTCGTTGTTACACTCCAACAGTTTCCATGTATTTCCCCGATGTTCCATATCACAGATCCGGCTGGCGATCACCGCTGTCAGGATGGGGAAAAACAGCCCATTCATGGCTCCCGGCCCGATGATCAGATCCTGCCATGCCGGTGCTCCCGGATCGGCAATCATACTGATGAAATTTGCATTCTTTCCATAATTAGAGAACACAAACAGTAATTCTACTCCGAGGATAAGCAGAAAAGTAAGCAGAACTTTTCTGCGCTTCATTTTATAGATTTCTAATCGCAGGTACTTCATTACAGCGTCAGCTCCTTTCCTGTCAGACTCAGGAATATATCCTCAAGGCTTTCCCGATGTTCCTCTACCCGGTAAACCAAAATTTCTTTGGAACACAGACTTTGCACTGCCGCGCCGGTCTGTTCATCACTCAGAGCACCCAGCTGTAACCCCTCCGCCGTTCTTTGCGGGTTCCATGGTCTGAGGATTTTCTGTGCCCGGTCATTGTCACTGGTCTTCAGGATGATTTTAGGTTCCCGCTGTTCATCCAGCACCGACATGTTTTCCTGGAAGATCAAATTCCCTTGACTGATAATCCCGACCACTGTTGCCATCTGGTCGATCTCACTTAGGATATGGCTGGAAATCATCACTGTCATTCCATACCTTTTTGGCAGTACTTTAATAAGCTCTCTCATTTCCTCGATTCCTGCCGGATCAAGACCGTTTGTCGGTTCATCCAGTATCAACAGCTTTGGACGCCTTGCCAACGCCATTGCAATGCCCAGCCGCTGCTTCATGCCCAACGAATAGTTTTTCACCTTTTTATCCATCTGTTTTTCCATGCGGACGATCCGGACCGCCTCCTCTATATTTCTCTTCGGCAGATCCAGGAGCCTGCGGATGATCTCCATATTTTCTTTGCCTGTCAGGTGTCCATAGTAGGAAGGCGATTCAATGAGCGAGCCTACATCCTTCAGAATACCCTGCCTGTTCTTTTCATTAAAATTCCGCCCCATAATCTCAATGGTTCCCGCACTTGGTTTCACAAGCCCCAGCAGCATTTTCATTGTTGTGGATTTGCCGGCGCCGTTCGGCCCTAAAAAGCCGTATATATCTCCCTCATTGATTCTGATGTCCAAATCCTTCACGCGGTAAATCCCATCATATTCTTTTGATAAATTCTCTGTTTTTACCATCATTTTTTGTTCTCCTTTCCTGTCGCTGGATTTATCATAAAACACCCAGTTTGCATTAAGTTGGAGGGAACCTTGATTTTACCTTGATTTTTTTCACCTGCTGTCCACAATGGTTTCATACATGTTATAATGCACCTTAAAGGAGGGAAGTGAATTGAGTACAATAAAAGACAGGACCATATTACTTGTTGATGATGAGCCGGCTATCCTCTGCATGTGCCAGTCCATTTTAAATGAAAACGGATTCCACAATATCCTTACTGCCGATTCTGCCCTAAGCGCACTGGAAAAATTAAGCTGTCGTCCGGACATCGCTGTTTTGGATGTGATGCTGCCGGACATGGACGGGTTCCTGCTTGGAAAAACGATCCGGGAGCAAAGCCCCATTCCTATTCTTTTTCTGACTGCGAAAGGAGAATTTGAAGATAAATCCAGAGGATTTGAAGCAGGCGCAGACGATTATATGGTCAAACCCTTTGTTGCCCAGGAATTTGTATGGCGGATCACCGCGATCCTCCGCCGGGCGTACAAGGAAACAGAAGAAACCAGCTTTCTGTTAAATGCCTGTAAGGTCGATCTTGAGCAGGCTCAGGTTTATAAGGAAAGCAGTGAACCAATAGCCCTTACAGCAAAAGAGGTGGAAATCCTGAAGAAACTGTATGCCAATGCCGGGCGGATCGTCACTCTGGGGGCCTTATGCCAAACAGTCTGCGGCGACATCTATATCGGATATGAGAAAACGCTTATGTCACACATCCGCCATATCCGTGAAAAAATCGAGGAAAAACCATCTTCCCCTGTTTCCCTCTTAACCGTAAAAGGGATCGGATATAAGCTGGTTTTAAGAGGGAAATAAGCAATGACCAATCATATTCAAAGATTTTTTAAACGCTATGTCCATTCCAGTGTAAAACTGTTTTGCTTTTTTATTGTAGTAAATGTTGTCCTTTTTATTGGATTGACAGCAATATCCGGGAGCCGCAATGACCACAATCCCACAAAGCTTCTATCTGCACTCTCAGAAGAACTCCCAAAGAAGATAGAAGATTTTTCGCTCTCGGAAGTGAACCGCGATCTGCTGGATCAGGACCAGGCATGGTGCATGGTAATCAATAATGAATCAGGGGACGTGGTCTGGAATTACCAACTGCCGGAAGAATTGCCCCGGCATTATACGCATGGGGATATTGCAGAAATGTCCAGATGGTATCTGCAGGAATACCCGGTTTTTGTATCAAACGAGGAGCCCGGGCTTTTCGTCCTCGGATATCCAAAGGATAGCTTTTGGAAGCTGTCAGCTTATAAGACTTCCACAAGCATTAAAATTGATGTTTTCGGACTGATTACTTTATTTCTGATAAATATCGTGATTGTGCTGATTTTATTTATCTACAACAGCAGGAAAATAGAAAAGTGCATCAAGCCGATTCTTGTGGGAATTGAAGAAATATCGTCCGGAAGACACGCCCAATTAACAGAAAAAGGGGAACTGAGCGAAATCAATGCCAAATTAAATAAGGTTGCGATGTCACTACAGCGCCGGGATATGGCAAGGGCAAACTGGATCAGCGGGATCTCCCATGATATCCGTACTCCTCTTTCCATGGTTCTGGGATATTCCAGCAGTTTAGAGGAAAGTCATACGCTCAGTCCGGACCAGCAGGACAAAGTCTCCGCCATCTCTCAGCAGGCAGCAAGGATCAAAAACCTGATTGAAGATCTTAATTTGACCTCAAAGCTGGAGTATGATATGCAGCCTTTGCGTTTATCAAAGCTCTCTCCGGTAGAACTTGCCCGGCAGGTGGTATGTGACTTTTTAGACAGCGGCCTTGAGGAAAAGTATTCGATAGAGTTTCTCTCTGATCCGCAAAGCGAACTGTATCACATGGAAGGGGATGAAGCGTTGTTAAAACGTGCTTTGACAAACCTCATCCAAAACAGTATCCGCCATAATCCGGGAGGGTGTGAAATCATTGTTTCTGTGTCCTGCAATGAATCTGATACACGGGTTGTCATTGAAGATAACGGGATCGGCGTATCAGCACAGAAGCTGGCAGAACTGAATTCTAAATCCCACTATTTAGAAAGTACCGATGAAAATCTGCGTCTGCGCCATGGTCTTGGTGTACTGCTGGTACGCCAGATCACAGAGGCACATCACGGGACAATGACAATGCAGAGTACGGAAGGAAACGGTTTCAAAACAACTTTATCATTCTCAGCGTAATAAAAGAAATCGATTTTTATAAAAAGGGGCGGCTTTGAGCCACCCATAAGGTCAATCCGGAATTTTCATTGTAACCTGTGCGCCGCCGGTCTTTTCGGAATTGCTCAAAATAAGCTGTCCGCCATGCTGCTGGACAATGGATTTTGTGATAAACAGTCCCATTCCAAAATGCAAGTTAGAACTGCGGCTGTGATCTGCCATATAAAACTGTTCCTCGGCGTGCAGCAAATCTTCCTGCGAGAAGCCGGGGCCGGCATCTGTTACCAAAATTTGTAAGTTTCCTTTACCACCCGTTATTGAAATTGAAATGGAACTGTCCTGCTGGGAATAATCCAGCGCATTATTTACCACATTCATAATCGCCCGCTCCAGCAGCAACTTATCCGCAGACAGGACAGCAGGCAAGTGTTCTATTTCCATCTGCAATCCGATTTTTTTCGTCTGGCATAGAGCGCCAATCTGCCTCTGTAATTGTTCCACATAGGCAGGCAGGTCAATATCCTCCACGTGGAGCTGATAGCCGGTCGCTGCCCGTGAAATATCAATCAGAGTTCGAATGTATAGCTGCATCTGTTCGGAACTGCTGATGATATATTCTGCATATAAACACTGCTCCTCATCCAGCTCTGTTTCGCTGATAAGGTCGGCATTTCCCTGAATCACTGTCAGCGGTGTTTTCAGATCATGTGCAAGCGCGGCAATCTGTTCTTTCTGCATCTGCTCGGCTTTCCACTGGTGTTCTAAAGAGGCTTTCAGGCTTTCTTTCATGTGGGAAAAGGAAATAAGCACATCTTCAAATTCTTTGATATTAGAATGTCCTACCTCGAAATCAAGGTTCTGCTTTGCTACCTCCGAAGTGGCTTCAAACAACGGGACAAGCTGTAACCGTAGCTTTTGGGCAAATCTGGCTGTCAGGAGCAGGCAGACAAAAATTCCTCCTGCTGCGATCAATACAATCAGCAGTATATCCGGAGACGGCAGATACTTATTCATCCATTCATTTGTATATTGAGCGCCAATATAGTATTGAAGGACAACATACTCATTTTCACGGGTAACAAGCAGGTATCTTTTTTGCAGGTTTTGGTCGATGGTACCTGTGGTCGCATACCGCATGGCCTGTTCCAGCTCGTTTTCATCTAAGGTGGTTTCAATAAGCTGGTAGTTTTTATCCAGCAGCGCATATTCAATCCCCATCGGTATCTGCACATCAGATAAATCTGGCGTAGCCGCAAGGATTGGCGCAAGTTCGTTCGCCCGGATTTCTGAGTAGTTCCCATAGGTGGTAACTCCTAAAGTTGTGCTGACAGTCACAAACAGAAAGGGAACAGCAACCGCACCAAGCAATCCACCAAGCAGCATAAATAAGAATCGCCAAAAAGCTGTTTTAAGTGATGACGGTTTCTTCATTCCCATTTGTACCCAATCCCCCATACTGTTGTGATTTGCTGAATATCATAATGGTTTAGTTTCGCCCGGATGTTCTTAATATGGGTGGCAATCGTGGAATTATCACTTTCTCCGTCCAAACCGAAAACAGCCTCGTAAATCTGTTCCCGTGTAAACACCTGCCCTTTATTGCGGGCAAGAAATTCACAAATCATATACTCTCTTTTGGTAAGGGACACGATTTCTCCGTCTACCTGTATCGTTTTGGCCGACAGGTCTATTTTGATGCGTTCGAAGTTCAGGCTGCTATGCCGTTCCCTCTGTTCCCGGCGTATATGGGCGTTTACTCTGGCCCGCAGCTCCAGGATGCGGAAAGGCTTTGTCAGATAGTCGTCAGCGCCAAGCCCCAGACCAAAGGTAATGTCATTTTCCATCGTTTTAGCCGTAAGGAACAGGATCGGGCAGTCAACCATATCCCGGATTTTTTCACAGAACGAAAAGCCATCGGTTCCTGGCATCATAATATCAAGTATAATTAAATCATAGTGGTTCAGCTTATCCAACGGCACCTGTTCCGCAGATGTATAGCCCGCAATCAGGTGTCCATCCTTTTGCAGTCCGTTTTTTATCAGCTCCAAAATAGACTGTTCATCATCTACCGCAAGAATAGTAGCCATTTCCTCCCTCCTAGTCGAAATCTGTATTCACCATTATACCACAAGCAAAGGGAAATTACTGTACCCTTGCAATATGGTACTGATTATTTACTTTTACAGCAACAG
The DNA here is from genome assembly GCA_019119975.1 of Candidatus Blautia merdavium. Taxonomy (GTDB): domain Bacteria; phylum Bacillota; class Clostridia; order Lachnospirales; family Lachnospiraceae; genus Blautia; species Blautia merdavium. Next base: position 9,195 of record DWVZ01000112.1, read on the forward strand.
CGTCCGCCGGATTGGTGCCGGAGATTTCATACACATCCATATAGAACCAGCGTTCCCGTTGCTGCCCGGCAGAAGTACCGAACCAATCAATTCTCTTCAGTTCTCCCCTTGACAGTGGGCGCTTGCTATCCGCATCAAAAGTCACGGTTTCGTTCAAAATATCCAGATACGCCCCAATCTGATCTATCTGCACGGTTTCCTCTGTTACCTGATAAGTACGATCTCCATAGTCAGTTGCGTTGCGTTTTTCGGATTAACTTCATAACTGTTGCCTGCATTTTCAGCGGCAGCTTTGAAATCAAAGATTTCATCCTCTGCTGTAAGCTGGGCGCTCGGCACCGCTTCATGGTAACTGCCATTGACATCCACAAGCAGGTGAGAGGTATTATCTGGAGCTGCATACACATTCAAAAATGGGATGATGTATTTAGCGTCCGGAACTTTATCTGCCAGATCGGACAGGGTTTCAAAAGAGGCGGTTTCAATCGTTTCCTGAACCAAAACGGTTCCAGCTTCGTCCACCGCTGCAAGCTGTCGAATGTACCCAAGCCATTCTCCAAGTCCATCATTGGAAACGGTGTTACCCAAAATAGTGTATGCCTCTCCTTTGTAGGTAAACTGCGTCACATCTTCACTGACTAAGTGGCATTGCTCCTTGTCGCTGGAATATTCCCTGATCCCGTTTTGCAGGACAGAGCAGCCAGATAGGACACAGCAAAGGCATACCATGAGAAACATCCCCCTGAAAAATTTCATTGTTTTATTCATTATTTTTTCGTCCCTCCCAACGAGAAAACCAATAGAGAATTGTAAGCAAAATGCCAACAGATAACATGGCAATCAAAATCCACTGTGCAGCATTGGAAATCAGCCTGTCGTTCAAAACGTCGTGCACCCAATTTACAGACCACGAAAAAGGAATGTACCGCCACAGGCCATGCAATTCAATGTTGCTGTATAAGATGCTTTGCAGACATTCAAACACGCCCCAAAACATAGAAATGCCCAATCCAAATTTCAGAGTAATAAGCAGATGTAGCGCATATATTACGAAACTGCCCATTGCTAGCCCCGGCACGGATTGTATCAACAGGCCCCACAGGATAGTCCCTGTCCGGCTCATTCCTGCCCCAATCGCAAATAGTACAAAAAGTAGCGCCAAGGAAAAGATACCTGACAGATACAGGGCAACAAACTTTGCCAACAGTATTTTCCAGCGATCTGGAACCGCCAGCAGGCTTTGAAAATGCGAGGCTCTTTCTTCCTGTGTGATATTCAGACCGACAATAACGCTTATCAAAAGTGGAAATACCATTGACGTCAGTTCCAGAAGTAAACGCAATTTGTTCAATTCATCGACATTCTGATAAAGCAGGAAGTAAAATACAAACAGGATGGCCCCAGCTATGGGGATCACTGTATGAATACCCCAATAGGCTGTGCGCCGCTGTTTTAGAAAATCGGCACGAACCAGAGCAATCATTCCCATTTACATCCCTTCTTTCTTTGAAAAATTGGCCGCTTCCCAAAGAGTAAGCAGGACATAAAGGATCACAGAGAATATCAACGGCAGCAAAACGCTCCATGAAAAAGGAGTAACACCGGCAAAGGTTCCGTTGTCTTCAATTCCCATAAGCAGCTCCGCCGTTTTCGCGGGCCAGCAATAGGGACATACCCATGCAAGAGCTGTATTTCCAAGCATGATAGGCATGAGAATGCCCAGCAGAGTGTTGGCTACAATCGGGAGAAGCAAGCCGGTTTTCCGGGCCAGAAGCAGACAGAGAGGAATTTGCCAGATTGAGGCAATCATCAAGGCAATACTTCCGGCAAAGTTTCGTCCCACAGAATATACAGCCAGAGCCGTGGAAATCAAATTGCTTACTGTGGCAAAAAAAGCCAAAAATACCGCAGCTACAAGTAATTTCTCAATCAGGATCAATGCTTTTGCATATTCAAACTGTTTCAAATTGACAGGCGCTGCTAACACAGAATAATATTTTCCCGCTCGTTCCTCTTTCTGATGGGAAAGAGAACATAAAATTGCGATAGTGCCAGGAAGAAGAAACGTATACCACCAGTAAAAGGTCATATACTGGAAGCCATAAAAACCGCCGACGATCCATGCAAAGAGGGCCGTCAAAAAGGGCGCAATAAACAGCAGCTTATTTGAAATTGTCCGCTTAAATTTCAGGTGTTCCGCTTTCAAGTAATTCATTCCTTACACCTCCTTGTGGTGACGTTTTACCACGTCCATAAATAGCTGTTCCAGATTTTCGCCGGTGCAAAGCTCATTCTCATATCCTAACACACCCCCGGCAATGATACCCACATGGTCGGCAATCTGCTGGACTTCCGACAAAATATGGCTGGATAAAATCACGGTAATCCCCTTTGCTGGGAAAGAACGAATCAGTTCCCGCAGTTCTTCAATGCCTACCGGGTCAAGACCATTGGTCGGCTCGTCAAGAATTAAAAGCTGCGGGTTATTCAGCAAGGCAATGGCAATGCCAAGCCGCTGCTTCATGCCGAGAGAGAATTGTCCGGCTCTTTTTTTCCCTGTATCGGTCAGACGTACAATCTGCAGGACTTCATCAATCCGTTTATCTGGCAATCCAAGCATCGTTGTCCGCACTTTCAGATTTTCGTATGCGGTCAGGTTTTCATATAGGGGCGGCGTTTCGATCAATGCACCGACCTTTGTCAAATCGCTGCGCCGCCACGGATGGCCGTTAAACTCGATACTACCGGAAGTAGGCCTCAAAATACCTGTAATCATTTTCAAAATGGTAGACTTGCCCGCCCCATTCGGCCCCAATAAACCATAGACAGAATTTCTCTGAATATTCAGCGATACATTATTTACGGCCATCTGCCCTTTAAAGTTTTTGCAGAGGTCGGTTGTTTTCAAAATTGTATTCATGCCAATTTCCTCCTGTTCTCTTAGTACATAATCAAAATAGCAGTCAATTTTGAAGAAACCATAAAGATAGAAAAAAGTTTTGAAACATTTGCTTAAAAAGTCCTATATATAAGGCTCATTCATCCTCGTTTCATAATGCTGATATTTTAATTAGTAGATTTAGCCACAGAAAATAGTCCCGGAAGCACTCACGCCTCCGGGACTATAAACTTATATCCAATTCCCCAGGGACAGCCAGGAAACGCTATTGGACTATGCCACATCAAGGCCGCCGTCGCCGGTGAGAAGTGGGCCACGGAAAAAGTAATAAAACACTATGCACCTTTAGTTGAAATAAAAACATTCCCTACCTTTTTTCTATATTGGTCACCCTCTTCACCCAGTCAATGCTTTTTTTCAGTTTCTTTTCCGTTATCTCTCCTGCTTTTTTAGTTTCCCTTCTTTCATCTCCAGAATCTCATCCGCCTCCTTCGCAAGCTGCTTACTGTGTGTCACTACAATCACACATTTCCCCAGTTCGTGGGCGGTCCGTTTCAGCAGTTCGATAATCTCCGCCGCTGTCTCTTCATCCAGATTTCCCGTGGGTTCATCCGCCAGCAGCACCCTCGCCTCACTCGCCAGGGCACGGGCGATCGCCACCCTCTGCTGCTGGCCGCCGGAGAGTTTCAGCACATTTCGCTTCCAGTCCTCTTTTGGAATACTGACTTCACGGAGCAGTCTCCCCGCGTTCTTCCTGCCGCCTAGCTTTACATTCTCCTCGGTAGTCAGATAGTCGATCAGATTATAGTTCTGAAATACCAGAGAGATATTGTGCCTGCGGTGGTAGTTCAATCCTTTTTTACGGATATTTTTCCCATTATAAAGGATCTGTCCGGACACGGGGTCATCCAGCCCCGCGAGAAGAGACAGGAACGTGGTCTTCCCGGAGCCGCTGGCACCGACCACCGCATAGAACGTCCCTTCTTCAAACGAAGCAGACACATTTTTCAGGACAAGTTTCTCCCGTTTTGACGAATAAGAATACATGAGATTCCTTGCTTCTAAGATCATTCTTCCTTCCTCCTAACTCATTTCACTTAAAATGTCTTTCGGTTTTCTGCGGAAAATCAGGATACTGGAGGCGCAGGTGGAAACGGCGATCAGCCCTGTCACCGCAGCCCCGTCTGTAAGCAGCATCTCCGGCGTGATCTTGGTCTCCACATCCGTCACAGTCAGTTCCGGCGCCTGATAATCCGTGGCAATCTTGCCGGCATCCATCTCCTCCTGTGCCCCGGCCTGTTGTTCCTGCTGACCGGTCAGGTAATGTGCCGCTACGTTCGACACCGCAGGGGCGATGAGAAATGACAAAGCAATGGCAAGGACCCCGATCAGAACCGTTTCCATTAAAATCTGCAGGAGGATCTTCCCCTTTGCGATGCCGATGGACATCAGGATTCCGATCTCATTGGTCCGGTTCCTGATCCAGAAAATGAAGATCAGAAACAGGATCACAAATCCGGTTCCCGCCACAACCGCCAGAAGGGTATTGCTGATATTTTCCAGATCATTAAAATTAGACGCCATGGTATCCAGATTGCCATTGTTATCTATGAGGTCATACCATTCCCACTCCATGTCTGTTTTCCGGATGGCGTCTTTCACCGCCTCATAATCATCCACATCTGCCACTTTGAAATAAGCCTTTTCATACAGCGGATCATCCTGCTCCGCCTTTGCAGGGAAATCCAGATCCGTAAAGATCACATTCTCCCAGCGGAACGTATCCCCGGACATATAGGGCTGCATGGGCTCCTGCACCTGATAGATCCCTACGATCTCTGCTTCCTGTACAGGCTCTTCTTCCTTAAGAGGGTGAAACCTCATACGGTCTCCCACTTTCAGTCCGTTTTTCTCCGCCAGTTCCTCTGAGATGACACACACATTGGCATCCCCTTTTGTGGTCATCCGCCCCTCTTTGATGGTAACATTTCCGCTTAAGACATTGGCATCCAGCGCCATATCCCGGTTTCCGATGAGCGTGACGCCCCGAAAGTCATTGGTCTGGTCTGTGTCCGCATCCTCGATCCGCTCAAAGTCCGCCGGTTTCACGGCAGTAGGGACTGTGGTGATATTATAGTCGGCAATCCCTTTTGTCTCTGCGATCTTTTCGATATCCTCCGTCTTTAATGACTCAAAGGAATTGTCCGTGTAGACACTCCAGTTTTCCGAGCCATTGACCGTGATCTTCTCCTGATGGACGCCCCCATAGCTTCCCTGGCCATCCTCGTACAGCTCTGAGATCTTTTCGCTGGCTTCCTCTATGCGCTGGCTCCGGTTCGCCGGATTATATTCCAGCAGAAATCCCGCTCCGATGGCCTGGCGGGTACTGTCTTTCGCCCCGATATTGGCGCTGCGGCTTGCCATTCCCGACAGGAAGAGCAGGCTGATCAGGCACACCACAAGCAGAAGCAGCAGACTGCGAACCGGCTTCCGACAGCAGGAACGCCCTGCCCGTTCAAACAGATTCATAAATCATCCCTCCATTCTTGATAGAATATCTTTTGGATTTGACCGAAGCACCGGGATCAGGGACAGCAGAACTCCGATCCCTACTACAGCACCCCCGATTCCCAGAAGCTGTGCAATATCCCCCGCCTGTAGGCTGACAGTAAGAGATGTCCCAGTATCCACAGTGGCAAGAAGAAGCTCCTGCATCCAGCCTGACGCGGCGGTGCCCAGGACACAGGCTCCCAGCAGCGCGATCAGGAAGACCACCGCCGATTCCAGCAGCGCCTGCCAAAAGATCACGGATTTCCCTTCTCCCATGCTGAGGAACACCGCCATTTCTTTCTGCCGGCTGCGCATCCACATACATAGAAGCAGGGAAACAACGGCCGTACCGGTGCCGAAAGCAAGCAGACGCATCAGCGACACCACCCGGGTAATCTGCGTCAGTGGAGCCTTCATCTGCTGATACAGGGTATCGGATGTAGTGACCTCTGCCTTTTCTCCCACAATTTCCTGTATTTCCCCGGCAAGTGAATCCAGAAGCTCCGGCTGGCTGACATAGGCGGACAGTTTATAGAATCCTTTCTCGCCAAATAGTTCCAGATACGCTGTATTGTCGATATAGATCTGGTTCTCCTGCCGGTAAAGAGCAAGCGTCTCTTTCTCCTGCCGGGTTTCATTTCCGGCAAGATATTCCCCGATGATCTCCACCGTGGTCTTCTTTCCCTCCTCATTCTCAAGGGAGAAGGTATCTCCCACCTTCAGCCCATTCGCCTGGGCAAATCCCTGGTTCACGACTGCACAGTACCGGCTGTCCGGACCGATCAGCCTGCCCTCTGTCAGCCGGAAGGACTGATCGGCGAAGGGGCTGTCTGTCTCCATGTCATCAAAGGATAACAGGCTGACTTTCTGGTTATCCGCTTCCGTGGAAGTGTTCCCGGTTACCGGCAGAAGCTCGGGCAGATATGCGACCTGCTGTCCCATCCGGTTTATGGATGTCACTGCATCTAAGTTTCCAATTCCCCTTGCGTCCTCCTCTGTAACAGGCTGCCCTGCGTCCGCCATTTCACAGACCACTTTCGCCTTCGTCTTTTCCTTCATGGCGGCTTCCGTGCTCTGCGCAGCGTGCAGGATCATGTTCGTGCCAAGGATCATGCTGTTGACAAACAAAAAGATCATCAAAAGCAGAATGGATTTGGCACGTTTCCGTGTCAGGTAAAGAACGCCTCGCTGATAAAACGGCATACTGCTCTCTCCTCCCTTACTCATACCGGGTAATATAGACCTTTGTGGCACGGATCTCCCCGTTCTCCTGTGTCTCGCCATAAACAGCAACTCCGGTACTCTTCTTCACATTGGAAGCCGCGGCATCCTCAAAGCGTACATCCCCTGTCTCACTGTTAAAAACAGCGATCTGGAACGTACAGTCCTCTCCGTAAGATACCGTTGTACTCTCCATCCCGCTTTCCATGCCGGGCGCAGCCTCCACTGCCGTCTGCCCATGGTCTTTATCCTGGGTGGGGATCACCTGGAAGCTTCCCTCCTGGAAATCGGATACCGTTCCTTTTAAAACAGCATTGTCCAACAGTTCATCCCCGCTTCCTTTGCCGGATGGGTTTGTGTTCGCATTCTGGCTGGACTGTGAGGGAGCGTTTCCTCCCGTACCCTCACCGGTATGGGAGCTGCCGCATCCTGCCAGGGCAAGAGTGCAGACCAGAAGTAAAATTGTGATTCCTTTTTTCCTGTGTTGCATTTCCATCATCTCCTTTTCGTTTTTGCAGTCCCATCATACAGAAGAACCTCTCTAAAACTCCTCAAAAACAGAATCCATTTTCCATCTTTTTTTAGAGAACTTTTAGAAGGTTTCTCTGCTATACTGTTATCTGGAGTCAATATTAATAAGAAGAGGAGAAATCCATTATGATAAAAGTATTACTTCTCGAAGATGACATGGACCTTAGCAGTGCCATCCAGCAGGAGCTGATCCGAAACGGTTATTCTGTGGACTGCTTAAACGACGGGGAAACGGGAATGCTGTACGCGCTGAATAAGGATTATGGCTATGACCTTGCCATCGTAGACCGCATGCTGCCTGTCATTGACGGACTGACCATCATAAAAGCCATGCGGCGAAAGGATATCCAGATCCCGGTGATCATTATTACCGGAATTTCCGCTCTGGACGACCGGATTGACGGACTGGACGGCGGCGCGGATGATTATCTGGTAAAGCCCTTCCATATCCGGGAACTCTTGGCAAGAGTGCGTGCCCTGACACGCCGCCCTGCGAAAATACAGGAAACCCAGGTACTTTCCTATGGGGATCTTCACCTGGATGCTTCCACCCGCCTCGTCACCTGCAAAGACCATGAACTGACGCTGACCGCAAGAGAGACCGAGCTTCTCAGTGCCTTCATCCAACATCCGGGAACCGTCTTTTCAAGGGAACAGCTTGTCCTGAAAGTATGGGGCAGCGATTCCGAGATCGAGCCGGGAAACGTGGACAATTACATTTCCTTCCTCCGGAAACGGCTCCGGGAGCTGAAAAGCGCCTGCGAAATCAAGACCATCTACGGCACAGGCTACCGATTGGAGGGACCAGCCCATGCTTAAACAATTACAGACCAAGCTGCGGATCTTCCTCATTGTTATCTTTATGGCAGTTGTCTCTTTGATCCTGGGATTTTCTTTCTGGAATACCTGGCAGGCAAGCCAGATGGCGGATGTTTCTTACATCCAGCGCATGGCTTCCCTGATCATTTATCAACTGGAGGCGGACGCCTCAGCACCGGAAGCCCTGCTTTCTGATTACGAACGGGAAATGAATGTGTATACGATTTTAAAGGATAGCACCGGGCAAGTCCTATACCAAAGCAGTCCGGACACCCGTACAGACTTTGGCACACTGGGGAAGATCGCCCAGGAGAGTATCGACATGGTTTCCGCAGGAGATCATGCGGATCTGCCAAAAATAACAGACCAGGGCGGTTACGGAGAAATCGAGGGAAACAGCCATGACCGTTATTACGTGATCCCTGCGGTCATCAGCACAAAGTCGGGACAGTGGTACTCACTGGTGCTGTTTTATGAACAGACCTCCATCCGGGAGCTCCTGCTCCGGCAGCTTCCTGCCTACGGCAGTATCTGGCTGCTGGCGTTTGTCTGTATCCTGTTGGTGAGCCGTTTCCTCCTGCGCCGGGCATTTGAGCCAACCGAACGCGTGCTGAAAGGACAGAAAGACTTTGTTGCAGCCGCTTCCCACGAGCTGAAATCTCCTTTAGCCGTCATCATGGCAAACGCTGAGGCGATAGAAACCATCGGCGGACAGGAGCCCCAGATCCAGAACCATCTAAGCGTGATTGATACAGAATGTATGCGGATGTCTCGGCTCGTGCGGGACATGCTGCTGCTCGCCTCCTCCGATGCCGACAAGTGGACGGTCCACAGACAGAAAGTAAATATTGATACCCTTCTGATCACACTGTTCGAGGCTTACGAACCAGTATGCAAGGGGAAATCCATTCAGCTTAAGCTGGCTCTGGAAGAGACAGAGTACCCACGCCTTGATACCGATCAGGAGCGCCTGTTCCAGATTTTAAGCATCTTTCTGGATAATGCCATCTCCTACTCCCCGGAAAACAGCAGCATCGAAATCCAGACCAGGCAGACCACCAAAGAGCTGACTTTTCTGGTGGCAGACCACGGGAAAGGGATTGCCAAGGCGGATCGGCCGTTCATTTTCGACCGGTTCTACCGCGCGGATAAATCCCATACGGATAAATCCCACTTTGGCCTGGGGCTGAGCATCGCAGAAGAACTGGCAAAGATACTGGCAGGGAGGATTGGATTTAAAGATACTCCCGGCGGAGGGGCGACCTTCTTCCTGACATTGCCGATAAAATAGACAATATAGATTTTGATTGTAAGTGATATGAGATAGATATATAATAGCCTTATAAAAATTAACATTTGAGGAGGACGTCTAATGAGTAACCACAGTGAAGAATTTGAAAAAATGAAAGTACAATTACATGAAAATGGGTACAAAGACAAAGATGTTACAATTTCATCAGGAAAAGCAATGGGCTTAGGACTTCTTTATGCTCTCCCATTCGTAGTAATCTTCGGTCTGCTGTATCGCTTCCTGCTAATTGAAAGGGCATATTTATCAGAAGTAGGCGGGCTTTCATTCTACATCATGTTTATTGTGATTATTGCTGTTTCAGTTGTAATACATGAGTTACTACATGGAATCGGTTGGGCATTTTCAAGTGGTAAAGGTTGGAATGTAGTTCGCTTTAATATCAATGCGATGATGCCGAGTTGTGCATGTAAAGTAGCGTTAAAAAAGAAACAATATCTAATCGGTGTTTTAACACCTTTTGTCATATTAGGATTGGGCAGTGTACTGTTTGTTTTTATATATCCCGGTACAATATCTTTGCTTACCATGATGGTTAATTTCATTGCGGCAGGAGCAGATTTGGTTATTGCTCTTAATGTATTAAAAGAACAGGACAGTCTAATTGTAGACCATCCAACAGAAGCAGGATATGTTACATTTTGCAAATAGGAAAATACCAGTTTTATCATCCCCCGCCAGAACCGACTTCTAAATACGTAGGAAAATTCCCGTAAGAAAGCGCCGGGCGCAGAGACCAAACAGTCCCGCGCCCGGTATAATTATTCAGGATTTATTATAGTCTTGAAAAAGATCATCAGCAACGGCAGACCATTCCTTTGGG